>VGDO01000129.1 GCA_016869645.1 Alphaproteobacteria bacterium | reverse complement strand
CATCGGCAGAGGACATCGTCAATCACTGCTGCGACGCCTGGAATAAGCTCGTCGCTCAGCCCTGGCGCATCATGTCCCTCGGAATGCGCGATTGGGCTCATGGGTTCTGATCAGCGCGAGTTGGTATAATCCTGTTCTCGGCAGAAAATCGAACGGATCAGGTGAGGAATCGCCCGGCGATGGTCATGTCATTGCCGCTGCAGAGTCAAACGGACCTTCGATGACTCAAAAACACCTGTAATGAAACCGATAGGCCCAGTAAAAATAATATTGCCGACTCAATTTCAAGTGACATCCTACCGGCGAATCAGTCAGCGGGTTCGCACCTCGCGGCCAACGAATACCTATAGTCTCACCGGTGAATATTATCCCTGTGGCACTGATGCCACACCGTCGGCAACGGTGTCGCAATATCCGCGCGGAGTGTCCACCGGAGCATTTGCACCCCTGTGGACAAGTCCCGGCCCGCCGCGGCTGCCCGGGCCTGGCCCGGGCCTAGATCGACCGGCGCGCCTCCTGAATGGCCCGCCACACGCGCTCCGGTGTGGCCGGCATATCGAGAGTGCGCACGCCGAGTGGAGCCAGAGCGTCCACCACGGCATTGATCACCGCCGGCAAAGAGCCGACCGTTCCCGCCTCGCCGGCGCCCTTGACGCCGAGGGGATTGCTCGTCGTCGGCACTTCGTGGCTGTCGATCTCGAAGAAGGGCGCATCGTCGGCGCGCGGCATGGCGTAGTCCATGAACGAGCCCGACACGAGCTGGCCGCTCTCGGCATCGTAGGCGATGTTCTCCATCAGCGCCTGTCCCAGCCCCTGCATGATGCCGCCGTGAAGCTGGCCTTTGAGCAGGAGCGGATTGAGCACGCGGCCGACGTCGTCGACCACGGTGTAGCGGCGCACCCGGACGGCGCCCGTCTCCGGATCGACCTCGACCTCGCAAACATGGCAGCCATTGGGGAAATTGACGCGCGGCGGCATGAAGCCGCCGATGTCGGACAGCCCGACCGGCTCTCCTCTCATCAGGCGCTTCGGATCGTAGGCGGCGCGCGCCACCTCGCCGAGCGTCACAGCCTTGTCCGTGCCCGCGACAAGAAAACGGCCGGCATCGAACTCGATGTCGGCGGCTGCGGCTTCGAGCAGTTGCGCGGCGAAGATCTTGCCCTTGGCCACCACCTTGTCGACCGCATCGGCAACCGCCGGTCCGCCGGTCGACAAGGCCGATGAGCCGCCATTGCCGCGGCCGAAGGGCAGCGCATCGCTGTCGCCCAGCACGACGCGGATGCGCTCGGCTGGAATGCCAAGCTTGGCCGCGACGAGCTGCATGTAGGCGGTTTCGTTGCCCTGCCCCATCGAGGTCGAACCTGATCGTAGCTCGACCACGCCGTCCGGACCGATGGCGAGCTCCGCCATGTCAGGCATGGGCTGCACGTAGGGTCCGCCCGCGACCTCGATCGGATAGGCGATGCCGACGCCCCACAACTTGCCGCGGGCGCGCGCTTCCGCGCGCCGCGTGGCCGCGCCGGCGTGGTCGGCGAGCCTCAACGCCTTGTCCATCACGGTCCTGAAGTCGCCGCTGTCATAGGTGAAGACCAGGCCGGTCTTGTATGGCATGGCCGCGGCCGGGATCATGTTGCGGCGGCGCAGCTCGACCGGGTCGATCTTCAGGTCGCGTGCCGCGGTATCGACCAGGCGCTCGATGCAGTAGGTCGCCTCGGGACGTCCCGCGCCGCGATAAGGACCGGTCGGGCTGCTGTTGGTATGCACGCCGATGATCTCGGAATAGATGTGCGGTGTCGTGTAGACACCGGCCACGCCGCCGGCATTGCCGATCGGCGCGCCGCAGCGCGGCGTCAGGTATGCGCCAATGTCGAGCAGCGTCGACACCCGCAACGCGATGAACTTGCCGTCCTTGTCGAGCGCCAGGTCGGCCGTCGTCACATGATCGCGTGCATGTTCGTCCGACATCATCGTTTCGGTGCGATCGGCCACCCACTTGACCGGCCGACCTGTCAGGCGCGACGCCCACAGCACGAGCGGCTGCTCCGCGTAGATGCCGTTCTTCATGCCGAAACTGCCGCCGACGTCGCGCGTCAGGATGCGGAATCGATGGCTCGGCAGCTTGAAGATGCGGTCGGCCAGCACGCTGCGCAGTGCGTGCGGCCCCTGAACGCCCGTCCAGAGCGTGTAGCGATCGTCGCGCGCATCGTAGTGGCCGAGTGCCGCGCGCGACTCGATCGGATTGGCAGTGACGCGGTTGATGACGAAGTCGAGCCGCACTACATGCGCGGCCTCCTTGATCGTGCGCTCGACTGCCGCCTTGTCGCCGGCACTCCAGAAGAAGGCTAGGTTGTCGGCGGCGCCGTCCCACACCTTGGGCGCGCCGGGCCGTGCGGCGTTGGCAGCCCCGTTCACGGACGGCAGTTCCTGGTAGTCAATGTCCACCAGTTCGGCGGCATCGGCCGCCTGAGCCAGAGTCTCGGCGACGATGAGGACGATCGGATCGCCGACATATCGCGCCCGGTCATTCATGAGCAGCGGTCGCGCTGTTTGGAACGCGGGCGAACCGTCAAGCCGCTTGCGCGAGCCATCCGATGGCAGCGTACCCAGGCCGGACGCGGCGACATCGCCATGGGTGAGCACGGCCAGCACGCCAGGCGATTTCTTGGCCGCTGCGACATCGATCTTACGGATGCGCGCATGCGCATGCGGCGAACGGACGAAATATGCATAGGCCTGACCAGGCAGACTGATATCCGCCGTGTATTGACCGCCGCCGCGCAAAAGGCGGGGGTCCTCGAAGCGTGGCACGGATTGGCCGAAAGCGTATTGCGGCGGCATGATGTGATCCTGAATCGTGGGTTGGCGCTCGAGCCGAATTTGGCGGCGTCTGCTCAGGGAAGGGCGCTAATATACCCCGCGAACGGCAGGAGCTTGCAACTGTGCGGAACAGCTTGTCCGATTCAGAATCGATAGGCGTCTTCGGACCCGAAGAAATCCTCGCGGCAGGATGCCACAGCGCAGTCGGCCGGCTGGTCAATTATTGGAGGTCGATTCATCCGCAGGCCGGGCTGCCTGGTCGCCGCGATGTCGATCCTGTGGCGATCCCGCATCTGCTCGATCGCATGTGGATGCTCGACGTCGAGACCGAGCCGCGCTTGCGCTTCCGCTTCCGTCTGGTCAGCGCCAAGAACACCGCCGTGCTTGGGAATGATCTGACAAATCACTACGTCGACGACCTGGTGTCCAACTTCCAGACGACCGTCACCTACCGCGCCTTGTCGACCGTGGTCGAAAAGGGCCTGCCCAACTGGCGGCGCGGGGAGCCCGACCTGCCGCATATCGACGAGTTCCTCGACATCGAACGCGTCATGCTGCCGCTCGCCACCGACAGCCGCTCGGTGGACGTGATTCTGGGCCTGTCCGTCTTCTATCGAAAAAACGGCTCCGAATTCTGAAACTCAGGCGCCGAGGTAGCGATGTTCGTCTCCGGCATGCGCCGGCACGCGTTCGCGCCCAAACGGATCGAAGGGCCGCACCTGAACGTCGCCGCCGCATGCGATAAGAAGATGGGATTCGCTGATCTCAACCCACGAGGCGCCAACGGCATCGAGCGGCTCGGACAACACCAGCACGCAGCCGCGCCCCTCGCTGAAACGCACCTCGCCGTGCTCGACCCAGATTTCGCACCCCTGGGCCCAATAGAGCGTGGGTGACTGACCGTCGCTCGAATAGCGCAGCGCGACGATCCGCTTGCCGTCGGAGCAGGCCGACGTCATGCGGAACGGCTCGATCACGCGATTGTCTGCCATGACCTGCAGCACGGTCGCCGTCGTCTTGGTGAAGGCGGCGGCGGCGTCGCTTTCGAGGCCGTTGGCGAGCATCAGGTAGAAGAACAACTCACTATCGGTCGACCCCTCGCGGAAGGAATAGAATTCGCGCGGGATGAGTTGCTCGAGATCGCGGCGGATGTGAGCATAGCCGCCGATCTTGCCGTTGTGCATGAACAGCCAGTTCTCGTACCGGAACGGATGGCAGTTGAGCCGCGTCGTCGCCGTGCCGGTCGAAGCGCGCACATGGGCGAAGAACATGGGCGAGCGAATCTGCTCGGACAGGCTGCGCAGATTGGCGTCGTTCCACGCGGGCATGGTGTCGCGAAACACGCCCGGCTCCGGCAGATCGGCATACCAGCCGAGTCCGAATCCGTCGCCATTGGTCGGCACGATGCTGCGTTGCGCCGACAGGCTCTGCCGGATCAGCGAGTTGCCCGGCTTGAACAGCAGCGTATCCATCGCCACGGGACGACCGGAGTACGCCAACCAACGACACATGCTCTTCCCCGTTGCACCGTGCCGGACGCGTTGACCCAATATAATTCGGCATTTTCATAAATGTCGAGCGATTGGCGGTATGTGCGGCCATTTAGCTGCCGTGAATGAGCTCTGCGAGCTTGCGGATGCCCGCCTCGATGCGTTCGACGGGAATCGCCGAGAAAGCCAGGCGGAAGAAGCGGCGCGGCGGGCGCCGGCCGTGAAAATGCACGGCACCCGGCTCGATGATGATGCCGCTCTGCCCGGCTCTCGTCGCCAGATCGTCAGCGTCGAGTCCGGCCGGACCAGCGACCCAGAAGCTGGAGCCGCCGAAAGTGGGCGGCACGGTCGATTCCGGCAGATGGCGGTGCAGCGCGGCGCCCATCGCCTGCCAGCGGCGCCGGTAGACCTCGTGCAGGCGGCGCACCAGCGCATCGGCATGGCCGCCCGCCAGGAAAAGTGCCGCAGCACGCTGGTTGTTCGCAGCCGGGTGGCGCACCGCGAGACGGCGCAGCGCGCGCGCTTCGGCGATCAGCTCGGCCGGTCCAACCAAGAAGCCGAGCCGCAGTCCCGGCGCCAGCAGTTTCGACAAGCTGCCGACATAGAGCACCCGGCCCGTCGAATCGATCGACTTGAGCGCCGGCATCGGGTTGTCGAGATAGTTGGCCTCGCTCTCGTAGTCATCCTCGATCACGATCACATCGTGGCGGCGCGCCATCTCGAGCAGGCGCAGGCGTCGCTCCATCGGCATGGTGACCGTGGTCGGCGACTGGTGGCTCGGCGTGACATAGGCGAGATCGCAGCGCGCCAGCCTTCGGTCGACGACCAGCCCGTGCTGATCGACCGGGATCGGACGGATTGATGCGCCGCTGAGCGCGAAGATGTTGCGCGCATCGACGTAGCACGGATTCTCGATGCCGACGGCCTTGGCCGGGCCGAGCAGCAGTCGCGCGATCAGGTCGAGCGCCTGCTGGGCGCCGACCGTAATCAGCACTTCGTCGGAACGCGCCCACACGCCGCGGCGCGGCAGGATGCGCCGCCTTATCTGCTCGACCAGCATGGCGTCGTCGGTGTCGACCTCGTCGCCGCTCCACGCCTCGACCGCCGAGAGCGCCAGCGACTGGCGCGTGCAGTCGCGCCACGCCCGGATCGGGAACAGCGCCTGGTCGCGTTGCCCGTAAATGAAAGGATAGGGATAGCGCCGCCAGTCGCGCGGCTTGTCGATGTTGCGCATCGCCGAGGGCCGCGCGACGAAGCGGCGCTGCCACGCGATACGATCCTTGTGGTCCGATAGCTGTGGGTTGGCGCGCGCGCGCAGATTGGCGGGTTCGGCGGTGACATAGAGGCCGCGGCGCTGCTGCGCGTCGAGGTAGCCCTCCTCGAGCAGGCGCTGACAAGCGATGGTGACGGTGTTGCGCCCGACGCCCAATCGCCGCGCGAGCGCGCGTGACGACGGCAGGCGTTCGCCGGCCACGAGCTGCCCGTCGAGAATGGCGCTGACCAGCTGTGCGCGCAGCTGCGCCTGCAGGGTCTCGCCCGCATCGGACCGCAGGTACATCAGGAAATCCGCCATGATGATTGGCTCCATCGATGGGGTCGATCTGGTTCTATCACGGCCGGGGGAGATGCTCTACAAAGGAGGCTCGACCACCACCGCCGGACCCCGCCGGCCTGAGGAGACATTCGATGACCCCGCCGACCGTGACCGCAAATTCCCTCGAGCACCATTGGATGCCGTTCTCGGCCAACAAGCATTTCAAGCAGGAGCCGCGCCTGCTGACCGAGGGCAAGGGCGTTTACTTCAAGAACCACAAGGGCGAGACGCTGATCGATGCCGTCTCCGGCCTGTTCTGCAGCTCCGCCGGCCATGCGCGGCAGGAGATCGCCGACGCCGTGCAGCGCCAGATCATGACGCTCGACTACACGCCCCCCTTCCAGTACGGCCAGGGCCTGTCCTTCGAGCTGGCGCGCCGCGTCGCTGCGATCGCACCCGGCGATCTCAACTACGTGTTCTTCGGCTGCTCGGGTTCCGAGGCGGTCGAGAGCGCCATGAAGATCGCGCTGCAGTATCACCGCGTGCGCGGCCACGGCCAGCGCACGCGCTTCGTCAGCCGCGAGCGCGCCTATCACGGTGTCAATTTCGGCGGCATCTCGCTCGCCGGCATGGTGCGCAACCGCGAGATGTTCGGCCTCACGCTGCCCGGCGTCAGCCACATCCGCCACACCTGGCGCGAGGAAACCCGCTTCGTGAAAGGCCAGGCCGAGACCGGCGCCGACCTCGCCGACGATCTGCAGCGCCATGTCGAGCTCTACGGCGCCGACAACATCGCGGCCTGCATCGTCGAGCCGATCGCCGGCTCGACCGGCGTGCTGGTGCCGCCCAAGGGCTATCTCAACCGCCTGCGCGAGATCTGCACCAGGCACGGCATACTGCTCGTCTTCGACGAGGTGATCTGCGGCTTCGGCCGCACCGGCAAGGCATTCGGCGGCAACTCCTTCGGCGTCACGCCTGATCTGATGACCATGGCCAAGGGCATCACCAACGGCGTGATCCCGATGGGCGCCGTCGCGGTCAGCGAAGCGGTCTACCAGGCCGTGGTCGCCGCGGGTCCCGAGAAGGGCATCGAGTTCTTCCACGGCTACACCTATTCGGCGCATCCGGTCGCCTGCGCGGCCGGCCTCGCGACGCTCGACATCTACGAGAAGGAAGGCTTGTTCGAGCGTGCGGCACAGATGTCGCCCTATTTCCTCGACCAGGTCTGGACGCTCAAGGACCATCCGCTGGTCGTCGATCTGCGCGGCTATGGCATGCTCGCGGGCATCGACATCAAGCCCGCCGAGAAGCCCGGCGCGCGCGGCTACGAGCTGCTCCAGGACCTGTTCAAGGCAGGCCTGATGACACGCATCACCAACGACACGATCCTGCTGGCGCCCGCCTTCATCTGCGAGAAGAGCCACATCGACGAGATCGTCGACAAGATCCGCCGCGTACTCGACCGGCACGCCAAGGCAGGGCTGCGCGTCGTCAGCTGAACACGGGCCTGAAGGGGCTCAGCATGCTGAACCCCTACGAGGTCGGGCCCCTGCCAATGCCCAGCACGTAACGAATGCGCTCCCGCATCAGCTCCGCCGCCTCGGCCGGTGTGTCGCCGACGGCGACGCCCGCCTTCTCCAGCGCCTTGCGCTTGGAGGCGTAGCTGCCCTGGTCGCCGGTGACGATGGCGCCGGCATGACCCATCTTCTTGCCCGGCGGCGAGGCGCGGCCGGCGATGAAGGCGGTCACCGGTTTCTTCATTGCCTTGGCATAGTCGGCGGCCGCCTCTTCCATGACGCCGCCGATCTCGCCGACGATGACAACGCCGTCCGTGCCCTTGTCGCGATCGAGCTCCTCGAGCGCGTCGCGCGTCGTCGTGCCGACGATCGGATCGCCGCCGATGCCGATGAAAGCCGATTGGCCGAAGCCGGCATTGACCAACTTCAGGCACATCAGCGTGCCGAGGCTGCCGGAGCGCGAGATGACGCCGATGCGGCCCGGCTTGAACACGCGATTATTGAAGCCTGGCATGATGCCGACGAAGCCCTCGCCGGGCGTGACCAGACCGGCCGTGTTGGGGCCGACGACGCGGGTGCCCGCCGCGCCGGCGACCGCCATCACCTCCATCACGTCGTGGACCGGGATGTGCTCGGTCAGCATGACCAGCAGCTTGGCGCCGGCCGCGATCGCGTCGAGGGCTGCGGCCTTGGCGCCGTTGGGCGGCACGAAGCCGACGGCCACATCGAACGGCGCCGCGCGCGCCGCATCGACGGCCGAGGCGTAGACAGGAACCTTGCAGTGTTCGGTGCCTGGCTTGCGCGGATTGACGCCGGCCACGACGTTCGTGCCGCACTCCTGCATCTTCTCGGTCCAGAAGGTGCCTTGCTGGCCGGTGATGCCCTGGACCAGCACACGATGCTGCCGGCGGATGATCATCGGAGCCGCTTTGCGGCATCGACCGCCGCCTTGACCGCGTCTTCCATCAGATCGTAGGGCTCGATGCCAAGCCTGGCGCGGATCATGGCGACTGCTTCGTCCTCGCCCGTGCCATGCACCGAGAAGAACACGGGGATCGTCGGACGGAGGGCCAACCAGGCGCTGATCACGCCCTCGGCCATGACGTCCGTGCGCGCGAAGGCGCCGCAGAAATTGACGACCAGGCTTTTCACCCGCGGATTGTCGAGCACGAGGCGCAGCGCCGGCTCGGCGCGCCGATAGGCTTCGCCCCCGATCTCCAGGAAGTTGGCCGGCCGGCCGCCGAAGTGCGCGACGGCATCCATCGTCGTCATGGTCAGGCCGGCGCCGTTGGCGAGGACGCCGACGTCGCCGTCGAGCTCGATGAATTTGAGGCCGAGCTCGCGGCCACGCTGCTCGAGCTGGGTCAATCGGTCGGGCGTGCCTTGCGCCTCGAGGCCGGGATGGCGTCCAAGCGCGCCGTCATCGGCTGTCAGCTTGCAGTCGAGCGCCACGACCTTTCCATCGCCGGTCAGCGCCAGCGGATTGATCTCGATCAGCTCGGCGTCGAGTTCCCGGTAGAGGCGGTAGAGTGCGACCAGCGCGTCCGCGATGGCGTCGCGCGACGCGCCCAGGTCGAAGTGCCCGAGTATCGCGCGCGCCTCGGCGGGACCGAGACCGGCGCGGATGTCGACGCGATGGCGCACCAGTGCCGCCGGCCGGGTCGCGGCGACCTCCTCGATGTCCATGCCGCCCTCGGTCGAGAACAGCACGAGCGGTCCCTTGGACGCGGCGTCATTGAGCACGGCTGCATAAAGCTCGCGTGCGATGTCAACCTTGCCCTCGACCAGCACGCGCGCCACCTTGTGACCGGCGATCTCAATGCCCAGGATCTTGCGCGCGGCTTCGGCCGCCTCATCTGGCGTCGCCACCAGCTTGATGCCGCCCGACTTGCCTCGCTTGCCGGCCGGCACCTGCGCCTTGACCGCGGCGGGGCCGATCGCCGTCACGGCAGCCGCCGCATCGTCCGGCGTCGCGCACAGGCGGCCGCGCGGCGTCGCGATCGCGCCCGCGATCAGGCGCTTGGCAGCATGCTCTTCGAAGTTCATGGGGGTGTTTCGAAAGCTGTCATCAGAACTCGTGAATTGAGCGCTGCCCCTCATCCGGCGCTTCGCGCCACCCTCTCGCCCAAGGAGAGGGGAAATGGCAGCGCTCCAAACACCCTCTCCCTGGGGGAGAGGGTAGGGCGAGGGGAAGCGTCAAATGAAGTAAGTCACGCTCAAAACTAGCGCCCATACCGTTTCCAATATGCGCCAAACAGCGCTTCCTCGCTCGGCTTGTCCTCGGGGATGACGGTCGACAGATGCGTCACGTTGATGAAGTGCCGCCAGTTCAGGTTCTCGCTGATGCTGTTCTGCGCCCAGGTGCCGCAGCCCATCGACAGCGTGAAGTTCAGGCCGTTGTCGAAGCTGCCGCCATTGCCGAAGGTGTGGGCCTGGTTGACCAGCACGCGCACGACATCGAGACGCTCGGCGAGGTAGCGCGCGTGATCGGCGTTCCTGGTGTGGATGCCGCAGGAGTGGCCGCGCCCCTGGTGCTCCAGAATCTCGCGCACCAGGCTCGCGGCGTGATCGAAATCGCGCGCGCGATAGACCGTCATGACCAGCGACAGCTTCTCGCCGGAAAAAGGGTGATCGGGCCCGATGCCGGCATCCTCGACCATGAAGAAGCGTCGCTCGGCCGCCTCCGCCGGAAGACCGAAGAGACGCGCGAGCACGCAAGCGTCGCGCGCGATCGCCTTGCGGTTCAGCTTGCCGCCCTGCCACAAGGTCGACTGGATCTTCTGCTTCTCGGCCGCGCTGGCGCGCCAGCCGCCGGCGCGTTCGAGCGCGGCGATTGCCTGGTCGTACACCGCGTCGAGGATGACGACCGAGTTCTCCGAGGAGCACGACGTGCCGTTGTCGAAGGTCTTGGACGCGGCGATCTTGCGCGCCGCGTCGTCGAGATCAGCTCCTTCGTCGATGATCACGGGCACATTGCCCGCGCCGACGCCGATCGCGGGCGTGCCGGACCGATAGGAGCGCCGCACGTTGTCCTGCGAGCCGGTGCATACGATGAGATCGGCCGCCTCCATCAGCGCCTGCGTCAATTCCTTGGAGGCAGGCAGCGGCAGACATTGCACGAGGTCGGCTGGAAGGCCGATGCGCTTCAGCTCGGCGCGCATGTAGTCGACCGTCTTCTGCGTCGTTTCCGATCCGGCCGGCGATGGCGCGATGACCACGGCGTTGCGGCCCTTGACCGCCATCATCGCCTTGTTGACCGGCGTCGCGGCCGGGTTGGTCGACGGACAGATCGCGGCGACCACGCCGACCGGCTTGGCGTATTTGACCAGGCCGCGTGCGCGATCCTCCTCGATGATGCCCACGGTCTTGACGCGCATGAGGTCGCGCAGGGTGCCGAAGGTCTTGCGCTGGTTCTTGGTGATCTTGTCCTTGACGTTGCCCATGCCGGTGTCGGCGACCGCGAGCTCGGCCAGTTCGTGCGCCCGGCCGGGCTCGTAGATCGACCAGGCGAGCGCGGTCACCGCCTCGTCGACGCGCGCCTGGTCGGCGCGACCGAATTCCGTCATGGCGGCCCGCGCACGCTCGACCAGCGCCGCGACGGATGTGCGCGCAATGGCCATCGGGTCGTCGCGGACGACGACAGTCGAACTCATTCTGCCCTCCCAGGCGGCCGCGCACCGGCGCATGCCGAATGCCATACTATCATTCCCATACCTCGACCGAGTGCAACACGCTTCGGGCATAGCGTGCAATCACCAGCTCCTCATTGGTCGGCACGATCCAGGCGACGACCCGGCTGGTTTCGGCCGTCAGCCGAGGGCCGCCCCCGGCATTCGCCGCTTCGTCGGGAACGACACCCAGCCAGCCGAGCTGAGCGAGAATGCGCGCGCGCACCGGAACCGCGCGCTCGCCCACGCCGCCCGCGAAGACCAGGGCGTCGACGCCGTGGAGCGCCGCCACCAGCGAACCGATCTCGCGCACGATGCGATAGCAATAGAGCTCGACCGCCTCGGATGCACGCGGGTCGGAACTGGCGAGCAAGGTGCGCATGTCGGAGCTGATGCCCGAGACGCCTTTGAGGCCGGATCGGTTGTACACGAGATCGGTCAGCTCGGCATGGCCCATGCCGCGCTCGCGCATCAGGTAGATGAGCACGCCGGGATCGATCGAGCCGGCACGCGTGCCCATCATGAGCCCTTCGACGGTCGAGAATCCCATGGTGGTCGCAATGCTCTTGCCGGCGCGGATCGCGCACATGCTGGCGCCGTTGCCGAGGTGGAGCGCGATGACGCGCTCGGGCAGATGGCCGATCACACGGGGCATGGCCGAAATCAAATATTCATAGGACAGGCCGTGGAACCCGTAACGGCGGATACCCGCCTCCTCCAATTCGCGCGGCAAGGCATAGCGCCGCGCGATCGCCGGTTGGGTCGCGTGGAACGCCGTGTCGAAACAGGCGATCTGCTTCAGGTTCGGCCGCCGTTTGGCGATCGCACGGATCGCCGCGACATTGTGCGGCTGATGGTGCGGGGCCAGCGGAGAGAGGGCGGCCAGCTCCTCGATCAGCGCGGCATCGACCGGCGCCGGCGCAACGCGCTTGATGCCGCCGTGAACGACGCGGTGGCCCGCGGCGCCAATTTCCCGGCCGGCGAGACGATCCTCGAGCCAGTCCAGTATGGCAGCGATGGCGTCGTCGTGAGTTTTGATTCCGGCTTCAGTCCCGAGGCCCGGCAGCGCCGCGCTCTTGGCATCCTCCGCCGCGAAGCGCGGCGCGACGCCGATCGCCTCGATGCCGCCGCGCAGCACCAGCGCCGGATCGTCAGTCGCACCGCGGAGCGCGAACACCGCGAACTTCACGCTCGACGACCCGGCATTGATGGTGAGGATGGCGGGGGGCATGGGAGCAAGACCAGTCGCCCGTGAGGGCGCGGTATGTCGCGCGCCTACGGGCACATTAAGGCTGTCACGTCGCCGTATAGTCCTTGTACTTGGCAAGCATGGCAAGCCAAGACGGACGATCGTCGGGACTCTATGCTTCGTGATACGTGATTGTCAGCACTTCGATGGCATCCGGACCGTTTGGCGTCTGCACGGTCACGGTGTCGCCGACACGCGCCTTGAGCAGTGCCTTCGCGACCGGCGAGGTCCAGCTGATCTCGCCGCGGTCGCTGTCGACCTCGTCCTTACCGACGATGCGCACCGTGCGCTCGCGATCGTCGCCGTCGACGTAGGTGACGGTGGCGCCGAAGAACACCTGGTCGCGTCTGGTCTGCTGCGCCGGATCGACGACGACGGCGATTTCCAGGCGCTTGAGCAGGAAGCGCATGCGTCGGTCGATCTCGCGCAACCGCTTCTTGCCGTAGATGTAGTCGCCGTTCTCGGAACGGTCGCCATTGCCGGCGGCCCACGCGACGGTCTCGACCACTTTCGGGCGCTCGATCACGCGAAGCTGGCGCAGCTCGTCCTGCAGGCGCTTGAGGCCGGCGGGCGTGATGTAGTTCTTTTCGGCCGGGACAGGCGCCGCCGTGCCTTCGCCTGCCTGGCGGCGCTCGAACTTGCGCGGGTGCATGCCGCTATCCTACCGCAAGACTGCACCCTGCCCTACCCTCACCCGCACCGGGCGACGATTCCTAGAATGCCCGTTGCGCTCCCGCATCCCAGGAACCTGTCTCGGCAAGCTGCGGCGCCGGCTCGGGAGGCGACCAGCGGAGCGGCAGTGCGCTTTCAATGCGAACGCCTTCATGGGCATGAAATCGCAGCAGCCGTTGCGCGCCGGCGAAGCGCGCCAGGTCGGGCCCGTCCCAGACGACTTCCGCTCGCCCGGAGAGCATCAGCAGATCGCCGGTGGCGAAATCAACGAAGAGAACACCCGTCGCCGGATTGACCGCGACATTGCCGAGCGTGTTGAACGAGGCATTGCCCCGAAAATCCGGCACGGTCAGCAGACTCCGGCCGCCAGCTTCGCCGAGATGCACGAAACCCGCCTTGCCGCCGCGGTGCGATACGTCAACGCCTTCGGGATCGGCAGCCCTCCCCGCCGCCGCGGATGCGGTCGCAATGAAGAAGGTATCGGACGCGCGGACGATCTCGCTCGCTCGCCGAGACAGCGATTGGCCCTCGGGATGAACCGGGCGAGCGGCCGCCATCGTGTCCGGCGGCGCCGCAAAGGAAGGCGCGCGAGCCTGGATGTATTGCGGACAGTTGCCGAAGCTCTGGCCGACGCGAACCGAGAAGCTGCCGGCGCCGACCCCGGTCACCGTGCCATTCATCCGGTTGCGACGGCGGGTGTCGAGCTCGATGCCGAGCAGCCCGACCGGCGCGCCCGGTCGAAGATTGACCGCGAGCGGATCGCCAGGGGCCGGTCGCGCCGCAATCGTCATCGTGCGCGCGTCGGGTGTCGCGATAAAGCCGGGCCAGCCCACCAGGATCGACGCCCAGGGCCGACCACGATCGTCGATCGATCCGACCAGAAGGTAGGGCAGCCTTTCGAACAGCTCGCGATGCTGATCGGGCATGAAATCGCGGATCATCCGGCGTCCTGCGCGCTCGGCACGCTCGCGCACCCCGGCGCGAGCCTGAACCGCCTGCTCGCCGGCGTGATAGGGCGATTCCACCCGCGGCCAGCCCGCCAATGTCTGCGTCATGATTGGCATCCCATTCGCCTGTCTCCGTCGACACGGAGAATATGTGCAACCGGGAGTTCTGGATTAATAGCTGGCCTTGACAGTTGACTATTTCAGATTATGAAATAATCTGATGGACCGTTTCGACGCCATGCGCGTCTTTGCCGCGGTCGCGGACGAGCAGGGCTTCGCGGCCGCCGCGCGCAGGCTCGGCATGTCGCCACCCGCCGTCACGCGCGCGATTGCCGCCCTCGAGCAGCGCATCGGCACCCTGCTGCTCCACCGCACCACGCGCCGCGTGCGCATGACCGAGTCGGGCCGGCGCTTTCTCGAGGATTGCAAGCGCATCCTGGCGGAGCTCGACGAGGCCGAAGCTTCGGCCGCCGGCACGCATGGCGAGCCGCGGGGCCAGCTCGTGATCACGGCTCCGGATCTGTTCGGCCACATGTACGTCGCGCGCATCGTGCTGGATTTTCTGGCGCGCCACCCCGCTGTCACCGCACGCACGCTCATGGTCGATCGCATCGTCGACATGTTCGACGAGGGCATCGATGTCGCGGTCCGGATCGCCCACCTGCCGGATTCCTCGCTCAGCGCCGCGCGCGTCGGTTCGGTCCGCCGCGTCGTGTGCGCGTCACCGCGCTTCTTCGCCAAGCACGGCGTGCCGCGCACGCCAGCGGATCTCGTCGATTTCCCGGCGATCATGTTCTCCACGACGGGCGTCGTCCAGGAGTGGTCCTTCGGCACCGGCGCCGGGGCCGAGAGCGTCAACCCGCGCGGACAGCTCATGGTCAACTCGTCCGAGTTTGCCATCGACGCGGCCATGGCCGGGTGCGGCCTGACACGGGTGCTGTCCTACCAGATCGCACCCGCGCTGCGCGCCGGCCGGCTCAAGGTCGTGCTCGCCGAATTCGAGCCCCCGCCAGTTCCCATCCACGTCGTGCATCGCGAAGGGCGACGCGCCGCGGCACGCGTGCGCGCTTTCGTCGACTTCGCAGTCGAACGCTTGCGTGCGGAGCCGACGCTCGCCTGATCAGTCGATCAGGCGATGGAGCGCGATGCGATTGCGCAGTCCGCGCAGCGACTGACTGCCGACGGGAACGGTCCGCACCGCGCCGCCCGTTGCCGCACGCGTGCTCTCGCTGATCAGGATGATGACGTCTTCGCCTGCGTCGAGCTGCTTGGCGACCTCCAGGATCCGCTGCGCGAGGATCACGTTGTCGCCGAGCGGCGTGTAGTTGATCCGTCCCGGAGCGCCGATGTTGCCGACCAGTGCCCGGCCAGCATGAACGCTGATGCGCAGGCGCACGGTCGGCAGTCCAAGATGCAGGCGCGCCTCATTGTCCGCGACGATCGCCTTGCGGATGGCGAGCGCGGCCCGACAGGCACGCAGCGCATGATCAGGCTGGTCGACCGGCGCACCCCAGAAGGCCATGACCGCGTCGCCGATGTATTTGTCGATCGTGCCCTCCGTTCCGTCGACGCATTGGCCAAGAATTGCGAAGTGATGATTGAGAAATTCGGCAAGCTCGACCGATGTCATGCGCTCGGCCAGCGCCGTCGAACCGATGATGTCGGTAAACATGACCGTGATCAGGCGTTCCTCGGACGCCACGTCGGCGCGCCCGGGGCGGCTGAGCAGCTGCCGCACGAGGCTGCGCGGCAAATAGGGCTCGAACCAGGTGAGGCCCGACGCCATGGAATTGAACGCGCGCGCCGCCTCGTCGAGCTCGCGCACCCGGCTCGGCGGCAGCGGGCTGACCGCGCGGAAATCGAGCGTTTCGATCTGCCGTGCCGCCGTCGCCAGCCGCCAGATCGGCCGGCTGATGCGCCGTCCGACCCAGATCGTCAGCCCGACCGACAGGATCAGCAGCAACCCGCCGATCAGAGCGATCACGTTCAACCGGCGCACCTCGGCACGCACCTGCGATCCCGGGGCGTAGATCCCGATCAGCCAGGGACGGTCGCCGTAGAGCTGGATGGTGCGGTAGACCACGACATAGAAATCAGGCTCCTCGACGTTCCAAGTGGAAATGAGGATGTGTTGAAAGGCGCATTCGCGCCTTGCATGCTGACATGGGTTCAGCATGGGAGGATGGCGTGGAA
>VGDO01000128.1 GCA_016869645.1 Alphaproteobacteria bacterium | reverse complement strand
GACGCAGCGGCAAAGCAGTCGACATGGCGAACCTCCTGGGTTCGCCCCATTGATTCAGACTTTCGCCTTCTTGGGAATCCCCCGCGTGACGCTCAGCGAGTCGCGATCATTGCCGGTTGGTATCAGGGCTGCGAGAGCGATGCTCACGAACGATGTCGGGCGGCACGGCGAAGAGGCTGACGCCCGAAGCGAAGCCGCCGAGACTTGGGCTCGGCGGCTCACTACGGCGGGAACGCTGTTACTTGAGAAGGTCGAGCGTGGTGCCGTCGGCCAACTCGATGACCGAGAAGGTGAAGCCGTTCGCTGCCCGGGAGACGCCGTTGGCCTTTTTGCCGTTCGGCCACAAACCGTTGAGCTGGACGCCGTTGGCCTTTTTGCCGTTCAGCTGAGTGCCTTGGACTTGCCTGCCGTTGTCGTACTTCGTCGCCTGGGCAGTGCCGGCGGCGGCGATCAGGGCGAGGGCGGCGAAGGCGGTGGCGACAATCTTGGTGAACATGGACGGTCTCCTGAAGCTGGTTGTTGGTTCGGCCGGGCGGAGCCGGTTGGGCATTCGCCCCGTTCAGTGAGGACCGTTATGCCGCGTTCGCGCGTTGTCGATCAGGGGCGCTAGCATGTTCAATTCGTGGCCCACGCATTGGCCACGCGTGGCAAATAGGGCAAATCGAGGTTGGACCTCAATGTCAATCTGTCACGGCGAGGCCGGACGGGCGACGTAGAGGCGCTCGCGGCCTGGCTTGGCGCCATCACGCTCTTCGCCCAGCGCAAAGAAGTCGGCGAGCTCCGGGCCCAGCATCGCCCGCAGATCCTGCTCCGGCCCAATGCGGCGATTGCCCTCAATCAGCTCCCGCCAGCGCCGTTCGTCGACCCGGGGATCGCCGGACAGGCGCTCCACGAATTGCAACGCCGCCTTTGTGGCGAAGACCGCCCGCTCGTTCGACACGATCTCTCCGCAGAAGACGCCGGTGAGCAGGCGCGGCTGGGCGGAACCCGAGGCATTCACCTTGCCGAAGGCAACGATGCCATGGGGAGGTTGCTGGCCGATGAAGTTGATAACGCTCCGATGTGCCCAGCAATAGCCCCGCATCGGAAAATCCACCGACACGGTTTCGTAGCGCAGAGCGGTCTGATCCGGCCAGATACGCAGAGCGCGCTGCAAAATGGCGCCATCGTTGCGCGGCGAGACTCCATAACGCCAGTAGAAGCCGGAAAGCATCGCGGCGTAATGGGCGAATCCGTTAGCGAATTCGGCGAGCCCGATCGACATGGCGTCTTCGGCGATGCCGGCGGGCTCAGCGCCCGCTGTGGACGGCGCCGCCGCCGCCGGGTCCAGGCCGACGGCCCGCGCGAATTCGACGGGCGCGCGGTCCCAATCGGCGGCCGAGAAGCCGGCGATTTCCCTTCCAACCGCTTGGGTTAGCTGCATCAAGCTGTTGGCGGTGGGCAGGCTCGCGCCCTTCATCCAGCGTGCAACCAGCGACTTGTCGATGCCGACTGCCTGGGCGAGGCGCGAGCGGCTCCAATTCAGCCGCTTGGCCACGAGCGCGATCTTGCCGGCAAACTCCGCGATTTCCACCGATTTGGGCATGACTGGCGGCGGCCCCGCTGTATCCGACATGACGATAGCATCGGCGATTCAAGCCCGGCAACCTTCGCCCGATCCTGCGCGGACAGTGCCGCACGCGGGACGAGTTCCCGGACGGGGGCGATGAGAGGCTCGAATATGACCATTGGGATCCATCACTCGGGTGGCCATGCCCGCTGTGTGCAGAGCGGCGGCCGTTGGCGTCGCGTGGCGGAGCTACTAGAGTCGGTATTGTCAGCGGCCGCGCGGCGGCCGTGTCCATGCCAGCCCGGTCGTTCATGATCCTCTCCGACATCGTGGTGCCCGATCCCGCCGATCGCCGGCGCGCGGCAATTGCGCGCGCCTATCGCATGGACGAGACCGAGCGCGTCGAGGAGCTTCTGGCCGAGCTCGATCTTCCAGCCGAGCAGCTCGACCGCATCGCCGAGACGGCGCGCCGCCTCGTCGGCGAGGTGCGCGCGCGGCGCGTCGGCGCCGGCGGCATCGACGCCTTCCTGCACGAGTACGAGCTGTCGAGCCAGGAAGGCGTGGTCCTCATGTGCCTCGCCGAGGCGCTGCTGCGCATTCCCGATGCCGACACCGCCGATCGCCTGATCCGCGACAAGCTCGGCTCGGCGCAGTGGGACAAGCACCTCGGCCAGAGCGACTCGCTGTTCGTCAACGCGTCGACCTGGGCGCTCATGCTGACCGGCCGGCTGGTCAAGTTCGGCGATGCCGAGAGCGAAAATCTCTCCAACGTGCTGAAGCGCCTGGTCGTCCGCTCGGGCGAGCCGGTCATCCGCCAGGCGGTCACCCAGGCGATGCGCATCCTCGGCCGGCAGTTCGTCATGGGCCGCACCATTGCCGAGGCGCTGGAGCGCGCCCAAGCCATGGAGAAGCGGGGCTACCGCTATTCCTACGACATGCTGGGCGAGGCCGCGCGCACCATGGCCGATGCCGACCGCTACATGCGCGCCTACGAGCGCGCGATCGCGGCGATCGGCACGGCCGCCGCCGGGCGCGGGCCGATCAAGGGGCCGGGCATTTCGGTCAAGCTGTCGGCCATCCATCCGCGCTACGAGGTCGCGCAGCGCGCTCGCGTCATGGCCGAGCTCGTGCCGCGCCTCAAATCCCTGGGGCTTGCCGCCAAACGCTTCGACATCGGCTTCACGGTCGATGCCGAGGAGGCCGACCGGCTCGACCTGTCGCTCGACGTGATCGCTGCCGTCCACGGCGATGCGGCGCTTGACGGGTGGCAGGGCTTCGGCCTGGCGATCCAGGCCTATCAGAAGCGCGCGACGCATGTCATCGACTGGCTCGCGGAGCTGGCGCGCCGTCACCGCCGTCCGATCATGGCGCGCCTCGTCAAGGGCGCCTATTGGGACACCGAGATCAAGCGCAGCCAGGAACGCGGGCTCGACGGCTATCCCGTGTTCACGCGCAAGGCGTCGACCGACGTCTCTTACCTCGCCGCCGCGCGCCGGCTGCTGGCGGCACCCGATGCCTTCTATGCCCAGTTCGCCACGCACAACGCGCATACCGTGTCGGCCATTCTGGAGTTCGCCGGCAACAACCGGGCCTGGGAGTTCCAGCGCCTGCACGGGATGGGCGAGGCCCTCTACGACCAGATCGTGGGTGCCGACAAGCTCGGCCCTGACAAGCTCGGCCGCGCATGCCGGGTCTATGCGCCGGTCGGCAGCCATGAGGATCTGCTGGCCTATCTGGTGCGACGGCTGCTCGAGAACGGCGCCAACACGAGCTTCGTCAACCGCATCGTTGACGAGAAGGCGCCGATCGCCGACATCATCGCCGATCCGGTCGCGCGGGTTCGCCGTCTGCCGGTCAAGCCGCACCCGCGCATTGCGCTGCCGGCCGATCTCTATGGCAGCGAGCGGCGCAACTCGCGCGGATTGGACCTCAGCGATCCGACGTGCCTCGCGCCGGTCGCCGCCGAGATGAGCGCGGCGGCCGCGCGGCGCTGGCAGGCCGCGCCGATCATCGGCGGCGTCGCGCGGACTGGCAATCCGGTGCCGGTCAAAGATCCGGGCGATCGCCGGCGCTTCGTCGGCGAGGCGGTCTGGGCCTCGGGCGAGCAGGTCGACCAGGCGCTCTCGCGCGCCGAGCGCGCGGCGCGGTCATGGGAGGAAACGCCGGCGAACGAGCGCGCCGCTTCGCTCGAGCGCGCAGCCGATCTCTACGAGGCGCATCGCGCGGAACTGATGGCGCTCGCCGTGCGCGAAGGCGGCAAGACCGTGGGCGACGCGGTCGCCGAGGTTCGCGAAGCCGTCGACTTCTGCCGCTACTACGCCCATCTCGCGCGCGCCGATTTCGCGGCGCCCCTCACGCTCAACGGGCCGACCGGCGAGCGCAATCAGCTCAGCCTCCATGGCCGCGGCGTGTTCGCCTGCATCAGCCCGTGGAATTTTCCGCTCGCGATCTTCACCGGCCAGGTCACGGCCGCACTCGCAGCCGGCAACGCGGTCATCGCCAAGCCGGCCGAGCAGACGCCGCTGATCGCCGCGCGCGCGGTCGAGCTGCTGCACCAGGCGGGCGTGCCAGGCGACGTGCTGCATCTGTTGCCGGGCGACGGCGCTACGGTCGGCGCGCGCCTGGTCGGCGACCGGCGAGTCGGCGGCGTCGCCTTCACCGGCTCGACCGACACGGCGCAATCGATCGCGCGGGCGCTCGCTGCGCGCGGCGCGCCGATCGTGCCGCTGATCGCGGAGACCGGCGGGCAGAACGCGCTGATCGTCGATTCCTCCGCGCTGCCCGAGCAGGTCATTGCCGACACGCTGACCTCGTCCTTCCAGAGCGCCGGCCAGCGCTGCTCGGCGTTGCGCGTGCTGTTCGTCCAGGAGGATGTCGCCGAGCGCATGCTGACCATGCTGGCGGGCGCGATGGCGGAGCTCACGATCGGCGATCCCGGCCTGCTCTCGACCGATGTCGGTCCGGTGATCGACGAGGACGCGCGCGCCATGCTGGAAAGGCACGCGCAGCGCATCACGCGTGAAGGCCGCGTGATCTTCCGCTGCGCGTTGCCGGACGCCGCGGCGCACGGCAGCTTCTTCCCGCCGCTCGCCATCGAGATCGACCGGCTCGACCGGCTGACCGGCGAGGTGTTCGGCCCGATCCTGCACGTGATCCGCTACCGCGCCGACCGCCTCGACCAGGCGCTCGACGCGATCGCGGCGACCGGCTACGGCCTGACGCTCGGCATCCACAGCCGCATCGACCAGACTGTGCGCCATATCGTCGGCCGGCTCGGCGTCGGCAACACCTATGTCAATCGCAACATCATCGGCGCCGTGGTCGGCGTGCAGCCCTTCGGCGGCGAAGGCCTGTCGGGCACCGGTCCCAAGGCCGGCGGCCCGCGCTACCTCCACCGCTTCGCGACCGAGCGCACGCTGTCGATCGACACCACGGCGGCCGGCGGCAATGCCAGCCTGCTGTCGCTGCAGGAGGAAGCTTAGATAGCCCCCGCTTCGGCCTCGCCGAGACACGCGTCGACGATGTCGAGGGCGCGATCCATGTCGGCGATGGTCGTGGTCAGCGGCGGCGTCAAGGTCAGCACATTGCCCAATGTGGTCTTGAAGCTGAGGCCGCGGTCGAGCGCGCGGTAGACCGTCCAGTCCGCGATGTCGCTGGCCGGCGTCTTGGCCTTGCGGTCGGTCACGAGCTCGACGCCGATCAGCAAGCCGAGGCCGCGCACATCGCCGATCAGGCGCCGCCGCCGCTTCATCTCGTCGAGCCGCGCCAGCGCATGTGCGCCGACCCTGGCCGCGTTCTCGACCAGGCCTTCCTCCTCGATGATCTCGATGGTGGTCAGCGCGGCACGCGCCATGAACGGGTTCTTCTCATGCGTGTAGTGGCCAAGCGCGCGGTCGCCCGCGAGATCGAGGCCGGGCCGCGCGATGGTGGCCGCGATCGGCACGATGCCGCCGCCGAGCGCCTTGCCGAGCACGAGGATGTCCGGCACCACGCCGAAGTGATCGCAGGTGAACATCCGGCCGGTCTTGCCGAGGCCATTGGGGATCTCGTCGAAGATCAGCAGCGCGCCCAGTTCGTCGCAGGCGCGACGCACCTCGGTCCAGAAGCCGGGCGGCGGCACGAAGGGCACGGCGCGCACCGGCTCGGCGATCACCGCGGCGACGTCGCCTTCCTTCTCCAGCACGTAGCGCAGATAGCTGGCGCAGGTCATGCGGCAGAGCTCGAGATCGGGCTTGCCGTCGCGGTCGGGATAGCCGTAGGGGCAGCGGTAGCAGGCGAAGGGTGCCACGTGCTCGGTGCCCGGCAGCAGCGGGCCGATGCCGTGGCTGCGGAACAGCTCCTCGCCGCCGACGCTGGAGGCGCCGAAGCCGGCGCCGTGGAAGGCATCCCAGAACGACACCGTCTTGAAGCGCCCGGTCGCGACGCGCGCCAGCTTGATCGCCATCTCGATCGCGTCCGAGCCGCCGGTCGCGAACAGCACCTTGCCGAGATCGCCGGGTGAGATCTCGGCCAGCTTGCGCGCCAGCGCGATCGCCGGCTCGTCGGTGAATCGCCTCGGCGTGAACGGCAGGTCGTCGAGCTGCTGTTTGAGCGCCGCCTTGAGGCGCGGGTGGCCATAGCCGATGTGGTGGACATTGTTGCCATGGAAATCCATGTAGCGCCGGCCCTGGACGTCCTCGATCCAGATGCCCTCGGCGCGCTTGATGACGCTGAGGCACGGCGTCGACAGCGACTGCCTGAGGAAATAGCGCTCGTCCTCGGCCAGCAGCGCGCGCGTGCGCTCGTCCAGGCTGCGCGCGGTCCAGGCCTTGCGGCGCGGCGACAGGTTGATGTCGCCTTCCGACTGCTTCAGGCCGCCCTGCGGCTTTTCCTGTCGCGACATCGCGTGCCGGTCCCCCGATTGTCAGGGGACCGAAGCTAGCACTCCGTCTGCGGAAAAGCGAAACGCCGCCGGACGCGGAAGGCCCGGCGGCGTCTCGGGGGGATCGGCGAACCGGCCGACGCGGTCAGCGCCAGCCGACGCGATCGGTGATCTTGACGGCGTCCGGGTTGTGCTTGGCGAAGGACGCGAGATTCAGCGTGTCGGCCTTGAACTCGGCCCAATCGGATAGCGGCTTGCCGACCGGAATCGACGAGCGGATCGGGTACTCGTAAACCTTGGCGGCATAGATCATCTGCGCCTCGTCGCTTGTCAGGTACTCGAGCAGCTTGATCGCGTTCTCCTTGTTCTTGGCGCCGGCGGTCACGCCCGCGCCGGAGATGTTGACGTGAGTGCCATGGCCGGACTGGTCGGGCCAGAACACCGCCACCTGGCTCGCCAGCTTCTTCTCCTCCTCGGTGCCGGAACCGATCATGCCCGCGAGGTAATAGGTGTTGGCAATCGCGATGTCGCATTCGCCCGACGCCACTGCCTTGATCTGGTCGCGGTCGCCGCCCTGCGGCTTGCGCGCGAGATTGCCGGCAAAGGCCTTGGCCCAGGCCTCGGTCTTCTCGACACCCTGGTGGGCGACCATCGAGGCGAGCAGCGACTGGTTATAGATGTGGCTCGACGTGCGCACGCAGATCCGGCCCTTCCACTTGGGATGGGCAAGATCGGCGTAGGTCGAGAGCTCCGACGGCTTGACGCGCGCAGTCGAATACATGATCGGCCGCGCGCGGACGGAAAGTCCGTACCAGTAGCCCTGCGGATCGCGATAGGCGGCCGGCACGTTCTGCTCGAGGGTCGGCGACTTGACCGGCTGCAGCGAGCCGTTCTCCTGGGTGCGGATGAGGCGGCCGGCGTCGACCGTCAGCATCACGTCGGCCGGGCTGTTGATGCCCTCGCTCTTGAGCCGTTCGATCAGCGCGTCCTCGCCGCCGCTCACCACGTTGACCTTGATGCCGGTCGACTTCGTGAAAGCGTCGAACAGCGGGCGGATCAGCACCTCCTGGCGCGCCGAGTAGACGTTGACCTCGCCGGCGGCGAGCGCCGTACCGGCCAGGGTTGCCAAGCCGAGCGCAGCGCCCGCCGCCATGCAAGTCGCGCGCGCCATCATCGATGTCATGTCAGGCCTCTTGGAACAGGAGAAGAGATAATGAGAACCATTCTCAAGACAAGAGCGTGCCATAGTCTGAAATCGCCCGCAACTGCGAATAAGTCGCACCTACATCCGTTTGAAAACAAACGCTGATCTGGCGCGCAAGACGAGGGCAGGTCGTTGTCATGCCCGGATGCCGTCCAGGATGAACTGAACGGCGAGCGCCGCGAGCACGATGCCGAGCACGCGATTGATCACGTTGGTGCCGGTGACGCCGAGCAGGCGCGCGAGCTGGCCGGCGCCGACCAGACAGACGAATGTCGTTGCCAGCACGATCACGAGCACGCCGAGCACGATTGCCTGACGCAGATGGTCGCCCTCGGTGCGGCTCATCAGCAGCATGACCGTGGTCATGGCGCCGGGACCGGCGATCAATGGTATGGCGAGCGGAAAGACCGATATGTCCTCCTTGTGGTCGGCTTCCTCGTTCTCGGGCGGCGTCGTCGAGCGGATGCCGGACTGACGCGCCAGCACCATATCGACCGCGATCAGGAACAGCAGCACGCCGCCGGCGATGCGGAAGGCCGGCATGCCGATTCCGAGAGTCTTGAGCAGCCACGCACCGGCGAGAGCGAAGACGAGGAGTATGCCGCCGGCGATCAAGGTGCCCTTGAGCGCCATGGCGCGCTTCTGCGCAGAGGTCGCATGGCGCGTCATGCCGAGGAAAACCGGTGAGACGGCGAGCGGATCGATGATGATGAGGAGCGTTACAAAAGTGGAGACGACGAACTCGGTCATGACGCAAAGAGGTGAAGCTGCGTGACCCCCCACCCAACCCTTCCCCGCAAGGGGGGAGGGGTCATATTCGCGCAATCTCCCTCCCCCCTTGCGGGGGAGGGACGGGGTGGGGGGTGGCCGATCACGAATCTCATCGCTGCAAACGGCTGGAAGCCATACCGCTCACGGCAGTCGTCCCTCGACCGCGTCGAGGAACATCTTCTTCATCTCCGCCGCACCCGCCTTGACCGGATTGCTGCCGGTCGACGGATCGGCCTCGGCCATCTTCGCGATCTCGTCGGCCCGCTCGGGCCCGACGCCGAGCTCCTTCAGCGTGTGCGGTATCTTGAGCTGGCGGCGGAAGGCGAGGAGCCAATCCATCACCGACTGGAAGGACGGGTTGGGCAGGCCGAGATAGGCGGCGAGCCTCGCCATGCGCTCCTCGATCGCCGAACGATTGAACGCGAGCACATAGGGCATCATGACCGCGTTGGTCAGGCCGTGATGGGTATCGTAGAGCGCACCGACCGGATGGCTGATCGAGTGCACGGCACCCAGCCCCTTCTGGAATGCGGTCGCCCCCATGCTGGCCGCGATCATCATCTGGCTGCGCGCGACCAGGTCCTTGCCGTCGGCAAAGGCCTGCGGCAGGTATTCCTTGATGAGCCGGATGCCCTCGATCGCGATGCCGTCGGCCATCGGATGGTGGCCCGGCGCGCAATAGGCCTCCAGGCAATGGGCGAGCGCGTCCATGCCGGTCGCCGCCGTGACATGCGGCGGCAGGCCGACCGTCAGCTCGGCATCCTCGATCACGATCGAGGGCTGCATCTTCGGATGAAACAGGATGACCTTGGTGTGGGTCGCTTCGTTGAGGATCACCGTGGCGCGCCCGACCTCCGAGCCCGTGCCGGCCGTGGTCGGGACCGCGACGATCGGCGCGATGCCGGCGAGGCTCGCGTCCTTCCAGCCCGGCCCATTGTCGTCGAAATGCCAGATCGGCAGCGTCTGCCCGACCATGAAGGCGACCGTCTTGGCGGCATCGAGCCCGCTGCCGCCGCCGAAGGCGATCACGCCGTCATGTCGGCCCTTGCGATAGGCGGCGATGCCGTCCTCGACATTGCGGCCGACAGGGTTGGGCTTGATGTCGCTGAATAGGCCGGTCGGCAACCCGGCCTCCTGGTTGAGCTTCAGCGCGTTCTGGATCATCGGCAGCTTGGCGAGACCGGGATCCGTGATGAGCAGCGGCTTGGTCATGCCGAGCGACTTGCACGCTTCCGGCAGTTCCTTGATGCGTCCGACGCCGAAGCGAATCGAGGTCGGATAGTTCCAGTTGCCACGCAGGCTTTCGGGCGTCGGCGACATAATTCGTCCTTAGATGGTCGTGCGCAGGTGGAAGGATTTCGGCCGCGTCAGATGCTCGAAGCCAACGCGGCTCAAGGTGCAGCCGCGGCCCGAATCCTTGACTCCCGTCCAGGCCAGCGCCGGATCGAGATAGTCGCAGCGATTCATGAAGACCGTGCCGGTCTCGAGCCGGTCGCCGATGCGGATCGCGGCCGCTTCGTCGCTGGTCCAGATCGCGGCGGTGAGGCCGTACTGGCTGTCGTTCATCAGCCGGATCGCCTCGCCCTCCGAGGCGACCTTCATGATGCCGACGACCGGGCCGAAGCTCTCCTCGGTCATCACTGACATCGAATGGTCGACGCCGATCAGCACCTCGGGCGCGAGATAGGGTGTGCCGGGCTTCGATGCCGGGAATTTGGCTTCCTCTATCAGGCCGCGCGCGCCCTTTGATTTGGCTTCCGCGATTTGCTTGCGCACGGCGTCCGCGGCCGAAATGCGCACCATGGGGCCGAGATTGGTCGCCTTGTCGGTCGGGTTGCCGAGCACGTATTTGCGCGTGAGGTCGGCATAGGCCTCGACGAAACGATCGTGGATTGCGGCATCGACATAGATCCGCTCGATGCCGCAGCAGGACTGACCCGAGTTGAAGAAGGCGCCGTCGACCAGGTTCTCGACCGCGTGGTCGAAATTGGCGTCGGCGCGCACATAGGCCGGGTCCTTGCCGCCGAGCTCGAGGCCGGTGCCGATGAAGCGCTGGCTCGCGGCCTGCTGCACGGCGTGCCCGCCCTCGACCGAACCGGTGAAGCAGACGAAATCGATCTTGGGCGACTGGATCAGCTTGAGCGTGGACTCATGGTCCATGTGGAGGTGCTGGAACACGCCCTCAGGCAGCCCCGCCGCCTTGAACGCCTGGTCGAAGCGCTCGGCGCACAGCGGCGTCTGCGCCGAGTGCTTGAGGATGACGGCATTGCCGGCCAGGATCGCGGGGATGACCGAGTTGACCGCCGTGAGGTACGGATAGTTCCACGGCGCGATGGTGAACACGACGCCCAAGGGTTCGCGCCGGATGAAGCGGTTGAAGCCCGACTTGCCGCCGGGATCGAGCGGCGCCAGCGCCTCCTCGGCGATCGACGCCATGTAGCGCGCGCGCTCCTCGAAGCCGCGCACCTCGCCCGGGCTCTGGCCGATCGGACGGCCCATCATCCATGTGATCTCCTCGGCGATCCGGTCGCGGTTGGCGACGAAGGCATCGATCGCGGTGGTCACGATCTGGACGCGATCGCGAACGGCCACGTGCTTCCAGTGTGCCTGGGCGGCGCGCGCCGCGGCGATCGCATGGGCGATCTCGCCCGGTTGCGCCAGCGGCCGCTCGACATAGACGCGGCCGTCGACGGGCGAAACGGTCTTCTGGATCTGCGCCATGGTTCAGATGATCTCGAAGTAGCGGGCGAGCTGCCAGTCCGTGATTTGCTTGCGCGCCTCGCGCTCCTCCCATTCGCGGGTGGCGGCAAAGTGTTCGACGAAGTCGTCGCCGAGAATGTCGCGCATCGGCTGGCACTTCTTGAGCCGCTGGGCGGCATCCCACAGCGTGGCGGGCAGCGCCTTGGACGCCGGGAACTTGCGATCGTAGGCGTTGCCTTCGATCGGCGCCTCCGGCTCGAGCTCCTGCTCGATGCCGTAGAGGCCCGCGGCCAGGGCGGCTGCGAGCACGACATAGGGATTTCCGTCGGCCGCCGCGATGCGGTACTCGACGCGCTGCGACTTGGCTGAGCCGGGAATGACGCGCAGCGCGCAGGTGCGGTTCTCGATACCCCAGGTCGCGTTGGTCGGCGCCCAGAAGCCGGGGATGAGCCGCGTATAGGAGTTCACCGTCGGCGAGATGCAGGCCAGCATCTGCGGCATCAGCGCCGCCTGGCCGGCAACGAAATGGCGCATGGTCTTGCTCATGCCATGGGCCGCCTTGGGATCGTGGAAGGCCGACTGGCCCTTGGTCGTCTTGAGCGACATGTGCAGGTGACCCGACTGCCCCGGATAGTCGCGCGACCACTTGGCCATGAAGGTCGCCATCAGTCCCTGGCGCTGCGCCACCACCTTGGAGAAAGTCTTGAACAGCGCCGCCTTGTCGGCGGCGGCGAGACCCTTGTCGACCGTGATCGCCGCCTCGAGCACGCCCGGGCCGGTCTCGGTGTGCAGGCCCTCGAGCGGGAAGCCCATCTTCTCCGAGGTCTCGAGCAGCTCGTGATAGAACTCCGACCACACGCTGTTGCGCAGCACCGAGTAGCCGAACATGCCCGGCGTCATCGGCTTGAGATTGCGGTAGCCCTTCTCGCGCACGCTGTCGGGCGTCTCGTCGAACAGGAAGAATTCGTATTCGAAGGCGGCGTAGAGGTCGAAACCCATGTCGGCCGCGCGCTTGAGCGCGCGCCGGAGCACGCCGCGCGGGCAGATCGCCTCGGCCTTGCCGACGAACTCGCCGAGGAACAACAGCATGTCGCCCTCGAAGGGCAGCGAGCGGCAGGACTCCGGAATGATGCGCGCGAAGGCGTCGGGATAGGCGGTATGCCAGCCGGTGAAGGTGACGTTGTCGTAGAGCACGTCGGCGGAGTCCCAGCCAAGCACCACGTCACAGAAGCCGAAGCCGCCCTCCAAGGCCGAGAAGAACTTGTCGCGCGCCATGTACTTGCCGCGCAGGACGCCGTCCAGGTCGAACACGCCGACCTTGACGTGCGTCAGCTTGCGCTCCTCGACGATCTTCCTTGCGTCCGCGGCGCTGCGGACCTGATGCGGCTGCATGGTTCCCCCTAGCCATAGTGTCCCAGGGCGCCGGCGCGCCCGCCCGTCTTTGGGCTTCTATTCACTAGAGCAAAAGGGAAGATGGGGGAAGTCGGCGGAAGACGGCTAGGGACGCACGCCCGGCGCCTCCACGGGCATGCCGCGCGCGCGCCAGGCGAGGTAGAGCTGGAGGTCGACATACTCGGGTGAACCGTAGGCATAGGTCTCGGCGCGCATGCCGATCATGCAATTGCGCAGGCGCCGTTGCAGCGAGCCCATGCCTTGCCACTCCAGCCGGTAGATCGGATACCCCGTCGGATGGCCCTGGGGCACGGCGTTGCCGGCCAGGCTGCGGCCCCAATTGTCGTCGTGACAGTTGGCGCATGACAGGTTGAGCTGGCCCTGGCGCTGCTCGAAGGCCGCGCGGCCCGATTCCAGGAACGGGCGCAGCCGCTCGTCCTTGCCGGCCACGTCCTCGATCGCCATGCCGCGCGACTGGCGCGCGACGAACGCGGTCAACGCCAGCAACTCCTTGCTCTCGCGCGCCGGCGCCGGGGCGCGCTGGCGTTCGACGCGGCAATCGACGATGCGCTGCTCGAGATCGATCGGCCGGCCGCTGGACGCATCGAAAGCCGGATAGCGCGCTGCCACCCCTTTCATGCTCTGGGCGGCATCGCCGTGGCAGCCCGCGCAGGCCTGGCCGGCCGCGCCGGACTCGCGCTGCCACAGCGCCTCGCCATCGAGCACCCAGAGCGTGCCGGGATTGGCCGTATCGTCATCCTGCATGGCCCGCGTCGGTGGGCTCATCAGCTCGTAGCTCGAGCGTCGCTGGTCGAGCGGAATGTTCCCCGCGTCGCCGGATCGGATCGGGCAGGAAAGGATGAGCGCGACAGCGGCAGCTGCGCACAGTCCGCGCGCGATTGAACGCGTCATTCGACCTGGATGGTCACGGATTCGGTCGCGCTGAAGCCGTTGTCGCCGGTCCATTTGAAGACGAGCGTGCCGCTTTCCGTCGCGACGGTGTGGAAGGTGATGAACGGGTTGGCGGCAATGGCCGAGTAGAGGTCGGCGTGAAACACCTCGACGCCGTTGTAGGTGCAGTCGAAAGTCGTGATGATGTCGCGCGCGACGCGCACGCCGTCGCTCGTGTGTCGGAAGCCGGACTCCATGACGTGCGAGATCAGCGTCTTGATCGCGATGACCTCGCCGCGCTTGGCCCTGGCGGGCACGTTGATGAGGGCGCGGGCCATTTCCCTAGTCCTCCAGGCAGGCGCCCAACGTGATGATCACGTTGGCGCGGTCCGACCAGAACGAGCCGTCGCTGAGCTCGGCGATCGCCATGATCTCCTGCGTGTCGGCGAGCCTGATGCGCGTGGCGATCGCCGGCGTTCCCGCGCGCGGGCCGAGCCGGACGCTGATCACATTGGCCTGCGGGTTCTTCTCGTTGACGATGTGGATCGCCTTCACGTGGTCGGCCGCCGTCATCGGGCTGTCGACCGTGACCGCGCAGCCCACGACGTTACCGTTGTCGACCAGCGGCGGCACGTCGAGCTTGACCTTTCCCGGATTGATCTTGGCGTCGCCGACGATCTTGCGGATCGCCTCCTGCATGGCGGCCGGCGCCGACTCGGCCTCGCCGATCGGCGGACGCACGACCGCGATCGCGAGCGTCGCGGCACCTGCATGACGCAGGACGTCGCGGCGCGTCACGCCGTTCTCGGCGCTCATGGCTGATCCTTCAAGGTCTGCAGGAATGCCACGACATCCTCGATCTGCTGGGCCGACAGGATCGGCTTGCCGCGGAACGCGGGTGCCACCCGATGAAATCCGTCGATGCGATAGAAGGACGGCATGATCGTATCCTTAACAATCCGGCTCGAGTCCACGATCCTCAAGCGCAACTGTCCCTCGTTCCACCGGCCGCCCGCGCCGCGCAGATCAGGGGCCAGATCGCCCTGAAAGCGCTCCTCCGGGAACGGCCCGGTGTGGCAGAGCAGGCAGAGCCCGACCTGCCGATTGGCGACGATCGCGCGGCCCGCTTCCGGATCGCCTTTCCTGTCCGTGAGCGGGGCGGGGATCGCGTCGTCCACCACCTTGTAGTCAGTGAGCGCGTTCTGCGCCTCAGCGGCCATCCACCACAATGCCACCAGTGCGGCAGCGAGCCAGCCGAATCTACCCACGTGTGCCGACGAGATCGATCACGACAGGGCGGCTCCGAGAATGACCCCGGGGCCGCCCTCCGTACGCGCTCAAGCGATGCGGATGTCGTGGTTCTTCAGCGGGAACGACCGGATGCGCTTGCCGGTCGCCCTCGTATAGGCGTTGAGCAGTGCGGGTGCCGCCACGCAGATGGTCGGCTCGCCCACGCCACCCCAGAAACCGCCGGACGGCATGACGATCGATTCGACCTTCGGCATCTCCGCAATGCGCAGGGAGTTGTAGGTGTCGAAATTCTCCTGCTCGATGCGGCCACCCTTCACCGTGCATTCGCCGTAGAACAGTCCGGACAGTCCGTAGACGAAGGAGCCGGCGATCTGCCGCTCGATCTGCGCCGGGTTGACCGCGTGACCGGGGTCGGTTGCGCAGACGAAGCGGTGGATCTTGATCTCCTTCTCGCCCTTGACGGAGAGTTCGACGGCAGCGGCGACATAGCTGCCGAAGCCCATGTAGTGGGCGAGGCCGCGATGCACCCCGTCGGGCGCCGGCTTGCCCCAGCCGATGCGCTCGGCCACGGCATTGAGCACGCCCAGATGCTTCGGATGCTTCGACATCAGCTTGCGCCGGAACTCGAGCGCGTCCTGGCCGACTGCGGCTGCCAGCTCGTCCATGAAGCATTCGAGATAGATGGCGTTCTGATTGACGTTCACGCCGCGCCAGAAGCCGGGCGGCACATGCGGGTTGCGCATGGCGTGATCGACCAGCAGGTTGGGCACCGTGTAGCCGATCGCCGCTTCGCCGGCCGGGTTGAGGCCCTGGAAGGTGACAGGGTCCTTGCCGTTGTCGAGCCGCGCCGGGAGCACCGAGGCGAGGATCGACTGGCCGGAGATCCGCACATGCAGGCCGGTCAGGTTGTTGTTGGCGTCGAACGCACCGACCAGCTTGGCTTGCGTCACCGGGTGATAGGTGCCGTGCAGCATGTCTTCTTCGCGCGACCAGATCATCTTGATCGGCGTGCCCGGCATCTGCTTGGCGATGTTGACCGCCTGGGTGACGTAGTCGCTCCGGCCGCGCCGGCCGAAGCCGCCGCCCAGCATGATCTTGTGCACGTCGCACTTGTCGGCCGGCAGACCCGAGGCGGCGAGCACGGCCGCGAAGGCCGCTTCACCGTTCTGGGTTCCGGTCCACACCTCGCACTTGTCCGGCGTGTAGAGCGCCGTGGCGTTCATCGGCTCCATCGGTGCGTGGTTCTGGTAGGGATAGGAATAGACGGCCTCGACCTTCTTGGCCGCCGAGGCGATCGCCGCCTTGGCGTCGCCGACCTGGTTGCCGACGAAAGCCTGCGGCGCGTCGAGGCCTTCCTTCAGCCACTGTGCGATCGAGTCGCTGGAGACCTTGGCGTTCTCGCCTTCGTCCCAGACGATCGGCAGCGCGTCGCGTGGGGATGTCCCGCGCATTGTTGAAGTTTGCGGGACGGGCGTTGCCGATTGGCGATGCTATGCTGCTTGCCGGTGTTCCTCAAGCCTGTCTCGGATCGTTTGCTTGGCCTGATGGGCAGCCAGGGCGG
>VGDO01000127.1 GCA_016869645.1 Alphaproteobacteria bacterium | reverse complement strand
AGCTCGATGCATTGTCGACCGCGCCGACGACCTTCAGGCCGGTCGACACCCGGTCCTGCGTCCTGTCGAGCTTGCTGTTGACTGCGTTCAGGTTCTGCAGGGCAATGAATGCGCCTGCGTTTGTGTTAATCGAATTCTGACCAGCGGGCATGGGCGACTCCTAATTTCTAAGGGTCATTCGCCCGACGGCACGCTCGTGCTCGTCGAAATGGCATGGTCAATCTAGCACACGATGACGAAGCCCGGGCAAGAAGGCCGAATTGCGGAACATACGGAAAGCACAAGCGAAAAGGCCGCTTGGAAACCCAAGCGGCCTTTTCTGGATCGACCTGATTCGGCCAGCGCCCGGGCCTCGGATCCCGGGCGCGGCACGACCCTTAGCGGAACAGACTGAGCAGTACGTTCGGCGTCTGGTTGGCGATGTTGAGGGTCTGGATCGAAAGCTGCTGCTGCACCTGCAAGGCCTGCAGGCGAGCCGACTCCTTCGCCAGATCGGCATCCACGATCGAGCCGAGACCGACCTCCTGAGCGTCGGAGATCTTGGTCACGAAATCGTCCTGGAACACGATGGTGCGCGTGTCGGCGCCGAGGTTGCCGAGCACGGCCGACAGGGTCGCACGCGCGTCGTTGACGCGCGTCAACGCCACGAGCGCCACCGAGGTCGAGGTGATCGCCTGAGCCGCCAGGATGGTGGCTGCCTGGGTGACCTGGCTGTTGCCGCGGATCGCGATCGTCGAACCGTCGATGTTCGAGATCACCGCCGCGTTCGTCGAGCCGGAGCTCAACAGATTGCGGCCGTTGTAGGCCGCCGACGAGATGAACTGGTTGATCTGGCCGACCAGGTTCGAGAAGTCAGCCTGCAGGATCGCCTGCTGCTGCGTCGTGTTACCCGGGTTCAGACCTTCCGTGATCTTCGCCTGGATGTCGCCGAGCAGATCGGAGATCGCGTTGGCGCCGGCCAGCGCAATGCCGGTCGTGCCCTTCGCGTTGGCGATACCTTGAGAGACGGCCGAATAAGCTTTGACGTCGGCCCGGATGCCCTGGGCGATGGCAAAGCTCGATGCATTGTCGACCGCGCCGACGACCTTCAGGCCGGTCGACACCCGGTCCTGCGTCCTGTCGAGCTTGCTGTTGACTGCGTTCAGGTTCTGCAGGGCAATGAATGCGCCTGCGTTTGTGTTGATCGAATTCTGACCAGCGGGCATGGCTGGAACTCCTCATTCTAAGGGATTTGGCATGAAACCCTTCGGCGACGCTGATTCTAGCCGCCTTTGGGCATTTAGTCGATAAGGTACTCTGGTTCCTAAGCCTTCTGCGATGGCGCCTCCTTCAGTTGGTGGCTTAGTCGGCATGGTCGGGCCCGAAGAGGCCGCCATCGGGACGCTTGCCCGCCCCGATGGCGAGTTTCATGACAGCCGGCCAAGCACGAAAAGCCCGAGATCAAGCATCTCCTATGTCTGCTGCGGCCCTTACTGGAACAGACGCTGCAGGATGAGCGGCCGCTGGTTGGCGATGCTGAGGGTCTGCACCGACAATTGCTGCTGCACCTGGAGTGCCTGGAGCTTGGCCGATTCCTTGGCGAGATCCGCGTCGACGATCGAACCGAGACCAACCTCCTGGGCGTCGGAAATCTCACCGACGAACTCGTCCTGGAAGTTCAGCGTCCGGGTATCGGCGCCGAGATTGCCGAGAATGGATGCGATCGTCGCGCGGGCGTCGTTGATGCGGGTCAGCGCCACGAGCGCCACCGAGGTCGACGTGATCGCCTGGGCCGCCATGATGGTGGCTGCCTGGGTGACCTGGCTGCCGCCGCGGATCGTCACCGTCGAGCCGTCGATGTTGGCGATGACGGAGGCATTCCCCGAGCCGGAGCTCAGCAGATTGCGCCCGTTATACGCCGCCGACGAGATGAACTGATTGATCTGGTTGACCAGATTGTTGAAGTCAGCCTGCAGGATCGCCTGCTGCTGCGTCGTGTTGCCCGGGTTCAGACCTTCAGTGATCTTCGCCTGGATGTCGCCCATCAGGTCGGAGATCGAGTTGACGCCTGCGAGCGCGATACCGGACGTGCCCTTGGCGTTGGCAATGCCCTGCGACACCGCAGCGTAGGCTTTGATGTCGGCACGGATGCCCTGGGCGATGGCGAAGCTCGATGCGTTATCGACCGCACCGATGACCTTCAAGCCCGTGGAAACCCGGCTCTGGGCGACGTCGAGCTTGTTGTTGACGCTATTCAGATGCTGCAGCGAGATCAGTGCTGCGGCATTTGTGTTGATCGAATTTTGGCCGGCTGCCATGCCAGCTACTCCTAAACTGAGCTTTACCGGCGTGTGACAAGACGCTGATAGAGCTGGTCGCTTCTAGGCAAGAGAGATTTTGCCTAAAATTTTATGTTTGTCAACTCCGAATGAAGAATCAAAGGCTTGACCTCTAATATCATGATTTAGCTAAAGTTTTATAGATATTTATGCGAATTATCTTAGGCGCGTGCACCAGCGCCGCCACATCTCCCGGTAGGCGCGATCGAGCTCGCGGGTGTGGCCGACCATGTCGAAGAGCGGGGAGCCGCGCAGCCGGGCGCGCATGCCGGCGCGCAGCTTCGCCAGCCGCGGCAGGTCGCCCGCCAGCGCGACCGCGATATCGCGATAGCCGGCGCGATCGGCGCCCACCAGTTCAGGCAGGTTGGCCCGGCTGATCATCGAACTGGCGACCCGGGCAATCATGCTCGAGCCGGAATAGGCGATCACCGGCACCCCCATCCACAGCACGTCGCAGGTGCTCTTGCCGCCATTGAACGGAAACGGGTCGAGCGCGATGTCGGCGCGCTGGATGACCCGAAGGTTGTCGCGCGAGTCGGGCACGCGCCCGACCATTTCGATGCGATCCGGGTCGATGCCATGTCCGGCGAACAACGACCGATAGCGCTGCCGCGCCGCCCCGTCGCTGAGGGTGATCGCCTTCATCAGCAGTCCGGCCGAGGGCACCGCACGCAGGATCTCGGCCCATAGGGCGACCACCTCGGGCGTCACCTTGGTCAGATAGTTGAACGAACCGAACGTGACGTGGCCGTTGCGCGACGCCGGCAGGGCATCGACATCCGGGGCGTCTGCGGGCGGCGTGTAGCAGGCGTAGCCGGTTTCGAGCCGATAGAGGGTCTCCGTGTTGAACGCCTCGGTGCGCCCCGGCGGATCGATCCACCGGTCGCTGATCCGATAGTCCATGTTGGCCAGCCCGGTGGTGCTGACATGGTTGATGTAGGCAAGCTGGACCGGGGCCATGCGCTGGGCGAACAGCGCACGATGGAGCGGCAGCCAGCCGCAGAGGTTGACCAGAACGTCGATGCGGTCCCCGCGGATCAGCTCGGCGCGCTGCCGGTTGTCCATCCCATGGATGTCGCGCCACACACGGGCAAGCGATGCCACGCGGCGCGTCGTCTCGTCGGGCGCCGCGACATCGCCGTAGCAATAGATGTCGAAGGCGTTCCGATCATGGTTGGCGAGCACCGCCTCGAAGAACGCCATGTAGTTCTGTTCGCGGCTGAACTCGGGAGAAACGAAACCCAGGCGCAGGCGTCGATCGGGATCCGGGTCGTTGTCGAGCTCGAGCGCCGGCGGCATCGCGCGCTCCAGGACCGCGGCCCATCGCCGGTTTTCCCGAGCGTGATCCGCATCCGTGACGTCCGGCAGGTAATTCATGAAAAACAACAGGTTGCTGTAGCACTCGTGATAGTCCGGCTTGATCTCGAGCGCGCGCCGGAAGCACGCGAGCGACTGCTCCAGGCGGCCCTGCCCCTGGATCGCCGCGCCGAGGCTGTTCCAGGCCTCGGCATAGTCCGGCCGCAAGTTGAGCGCCTGCTGCAGACAGGCTTCGGCGAGCGCCAATTGCCCCGAATTGAGCGCCACGATGCCGCGATTGAAATGGGCTTCGACATGGTCGGGGGCGAGCGAAGCGGCGCCGGCCAACGCGAGCGCCGCCTCGGCCAGATGCCGACGCTGGTAGTGCAGCGTCCCAAGATTGTAGCGGGCCACGGCGTCCGCCGGATCGAGCGCCACGCCCCGCGCAAAATCGACGACCGCCGCATCGAGCCGGCCGTCGGCCTGATGCAAGGCGGCGCGCTTGTGGCGCCACAGTGCGCACGCGGGCTCGAGCGCGATGGCGTGTCCAAGATGGCCGATCGCCTCGGCGCGGCGCTGTCCCTTGGCCAGCAGGTTGGCGAGCTCGACATGCGCGCCGGCCATGTCGGGCGCCAGTCCGAGGGCGCTCCAGATGTGGCGCTCGGCGCGGTGCGACCCGCCCTGGCGCTGCGCGGCGATGCCGGCGGCCAGGCGCGCCTCGACGCGCGCGGGATCGAGGGCACAGGACCGTTCCAGGGCCGCCATGGCACCCGCGCTGTCGCCGCGCGCATCCAACAGCATGCCCAGGAGCCGGAGCGCATCGGGCTGCTCCGGGTCGAATGCCAGCACCTGGCGATACACCTGCTCGGCCCGATCGAGGCGACCGGCCCGGAAATGGGCCACGCCTGCCGTCAGGGCTTCGACAATGGTGGTCATTCGGTGATCCGCCTCGCCGGCGCCACCCCATCCTCCGGCGGCGGCGTGCGCAAGCCCGTCAAATCGGCCGGCACCAGCGCCGCCAGAGATTGCGGTATTCGACCTCGAGCGCCCGTGCGGAGGCCGGCGCGTCGTGAAGCGGCGACCGCGCCAGACGGTCGCGCATCGACTGGCGCCATTGCGCAAGCCGGTTCACATCGGTCGACAGGCCGACCGCCTTCGCGACGTATTCATCCTCGCTGTATGCCACGCAGTTGCCGAGGTCGATCGCGCTGAGGATCAGCAGCCCGTAGCGCGACACCAGCAGCTCCGAGGCCAGCGAGATGACCGGTACGCCCATCCACAGCGTCTCGCATGTCGTGGTGACGCCGTTATAGGGCACGCTATCGAGCGCGATGTCGATCTCCTCGAACATTCGGAGGTATGCGACGTAGTCCGCCGCCGGCGCGCGCAGATCGAGGCGATCGTCGGCGATGCCATGCGCGCGGAATCGCGCAAGCATCGCCGCCCTGCCCTCGCTGGCGCCGAAGGTTTCACCCTTGATCAGCAAGCGCGCGTGCGGAACCTGCAGGAGGATGCGCGCCCATAGCGCGACCGACTGGTCGGATACTTTCGCCAGGGTGTTCATGCTGCCAAACGTGATCCGACCGGGGTGGCGCGCGGCGGGCGATTGCGCCACGTCGGGAATCCCAAGCTGCGGGCGGAATACGTATCCGAACGGCACGCGAACGATCTCTTCGCTGTAGCCGTGCTCCAATGACGGCGGCACCAACCGGTCGTCGGCGATGAGGTAGTCGTAGCCGACCTGGCCGGTCGTCATGGTCGCGTAGAGCGCGACCTGGACCGGTGCGGGCCGGTGGGCGAATACCAGAACGCGCGGGCCGCCCATATGCCCCGTCAGGTCGACCAACAGGTCGATCCGGTCGTTGCGCACCACGGCGGCGACTTGCTCGTCGCTCTGGCCGACCGTCATGCGCCACTTGTCCGCGACCGCCCGAAAGCGTTCGGTGAAACCGTCCTCCTGGCCCTTGACCAGATCGGAGATGCAGAAAATTTCGACCTGGCTGTGATCGTGAGCCTCGAGCAATGGCAGGAAGGTGTGGATCACCGTGCTGCCGAACAGCTGGCTGCCGCCGAGATAGGCGACGCGCAGGCGTCGGTCCGGATCGCGATCGTTGGCGTAGATGCATGCGCCTGACGCAACCGCCTTTTGCTCGATCGGCCTGGCGTGACGGTCGCTCCACCGCCGGCGTTCGGCCAGGATGGTGGCGGCATCGTAGCCCGGCAGCAGTGGCAGAGACTGGACATACGCGCGATGCGCCTCGGCGTGATCCGGATTCCGCCGCATCACCGCGCTGTACGCAGCGACCGCGGCCACGACGTCGCCATCGCCGAAGGCGAGTTGACCCAGCCGGATCTGCGCGTCGTCGAAGTCCGGATCGAGTGCGAGCGCGAGCCTGTAGCGGTTGGCGGCGTCGGAGCGCCGGCGCAGCCATTGCAGCGCGATGCCCAGATGGGTCTGGATCGTTGCCTTGGCCGGCCGCAGCGCCGCGGCGCGCCAGAGCGCGTCCGCAGCGAGCGAGGAGTTGCCGGCGGAGATCGCGGCGGTGCCCATGTTCTCCAGATGCTCGTCGTCAGTCAGCCCGAGCGCCAGAGCGAGGCGATAGTGCTCCAGGGCTTCGCCATAGCGGGTCGCGCGATGAAGCGCGGCGGCGAGGCCGGCGTGCGCCTCCATCAAGTCGCCGGCGATGGCGATGGCCTGCCGGTACGACTCGATCGCCTCCTCGCCGCGGCCGACATTGGAGAGCGCGTCCGCCAGCGTCAGCCGGTAGCCGGGGTGGCTGCCATCGACCGCGATGGCGCGGGCGATGTGCTCGAGCGCCTGCTGATGGCGACCGAGATTGCTGTCGAGCACGGCCATGAGATGAAGCGCGTCAGGCTGCGCTGGATCGTAGTTGAGCACCTGACGATAGGCATTCTCGGCTATGTCGAACTTTCCGACGCGGTGCGCGGCCAGCCCGTAGCGCAGGACCTCATCGATGGTCGGCACGACACCACCGGCGCCACACGGCGCGATAGGCTTGCTCGACCGAACGGGCATAAGCAGGCGCGTCGCACAGCGGCGATCGCGCGATGCGCTGACGCAGCCCCGCCCTGATCCGGGCCAGAGCGTCGATGTCGCCGGCCAGCCGCACGGCCGTCGCGACATAGCCGGGGCGATCACGGGCGATCCATTCGGTCATGCCTGCCGTGCTCAGAAAGCTCGTCCCCATGCGCCCCAGCCAGCGTCGACCGGCCAACGTAACCACCGGCAGCCCCATCCACAAGGCCTCGAAGGTCGAGGTGCAGCCGTTGAAGGGAAACGGATCGAGCGCGATGTCGACGTCGGCCATCCGCGCCAGGTGATCGGCGCGCTCGAAGGCGATGCCCAAAGTCTCGACGCGGCCGGCGCCGATGCCGTGCGCGGCGAACCGCTCGATCAGCCGGCGGCGATGGACGTCGTCGTCGAGCACGTTCATGTAGCCGAGCACCAGGCGAGCGCCGGGTACGGCGTGCAGCACCTGAGCCCAGGTGGCCAATACGGCCGGCGTGAGCTTGGCGGGGTTGTTGAACGAACCGAACGTGATTCGTCCGGTTCGGCCGGCCGGCAGCGGTGCGACGGGCGGCGCGTCGGCGGGCGGCTCGTGCAGAACCAGCATCGGCAGCCGCACCAGCTCCTCGGTAAACCGCTCGCGGGTGTCGGCGGGATGGATCACCGCGTCGGTCAGCCAGTAGTCCATGGTCGACAGGCCGGTCGTGCTGAGATCGCCGTAGCTGACCTGGATCGGCGCGGGCTTGCGCGCGCACACGGTCAGTCGATTTCCCGCCGTGTGCCCCGCCATGCTGACGAGGATGTCGATCTGATCGTTGCGGATCAGTTCGGCGACGTCGTCGTCGGACACGCCGACCGTCGTGCGCCAGCGATCGGCCGCGGCCTGGAACCGGCGCGTGAAACGATCCGGACGACTGACTTCGGCGTAGCAGGTGATCTCGACCTCCGCGCGATCATGCCGTTCGAGCAGCCCGATCGTGTTGGTGGCGATCGGGTGATGGATGAAATCGGCGGACAGATAGCCGATGCGAAGGCGCCGGTCGGGGTTGCGATCGTTGCGGTGCGGGCGGATCGACGCGTAGTGCGGGCGGGCGTGGAGCGCTTCCCAGCGGCCATATTCCGCGAACAGGGTGTCGGAATCGACCTCGTCATCGTAGTTCATGCAAAACAGGAGGTTGCTGTGCGCGGTGGCATAGTCCGGTCGCAGCGCGAGCGCGAGACGGTAGTAGCGGACGGCCTCGCCGTAGTCGCCCAGCGCCTGCGCCTCGGTACCGAGGTTGTTGCACGCCTCGGCATTGCCGGGCTCGAGCGCCAGCGCGCACTGGAAGGACTGCACCGCCTGCGCGATCCGACCAAGCCCGCGCAGGGCCAGTGCGCGATTGAGGTGGAGGTTGGCGAATTCCGGACGTTGCGCGATCACGCGATCGTAGCAGCCGAGCGCGTCTGCAAAGCGGCCGGCGACGTACATGAGATAGCCGACGTTGCTCAGCGCGGCGAGCTGGTTCGGGTCGAGGGCGTAGGCCGCTTCGGAATGGCAGATCGCGGCAGCCAACTCCCCCTGACTCTGCTGCAAGGCGCCGAGCTCCGTGTGCCCCTCGGCCGATGCGGGATCGAGCGCGAGGGCGCGGTGAAGCGAGGCGACAGCGTCCCGTGCCTGCCGCCTCTGACGCAGCGCACGCGCCAGCATGAAGCTCGGCAACGGCCACATCGGGCGCAACTCGCGCAGCGCTTGGAAGGCGTCGATCGCCTGCTCGACGCGTCCCTGGTCGATCAGCACGTTGCCGAGCTGCATCAGGAGCTCGACATCGTCGGGCGCCAGCGCGAGGGCACGCCGATAGGCCGTCACCGCCGCCGCGTAGTCGAAGCGCGCACGGTGGACGAGCGCCAGCAGCTCGAGCGTGGTTCTCGTTTCGGCGCCGCATGCCAATGCGCGCTCGAGCACTGCGATGGCCTCCTCCAGCCGGCCGGCGAAGCGCAGGCTGCGGCCCAAACCGACCAGGAATTCCGGCCGCTTCGGCTCGAGCTCGACCGCGCGTTCCCACAGCGTCGCGGCGCGCGCGTGCTCGGCGAGCTGGGAGGCCGCCGCGCCCAGCGAAGCGACCGCGTCGGCGAATCCCGGATCGAGCGCCACTGCCCGGGAATATGAATCGAGCGCATGACCGGGGCGGCCTTGCTCCATCAGCGCGTTGGCCAGGCTGACGTGGAAGATCGCGCGCACGCCGTCGGAGTCGATCGCCGCCCGGATCGACCTGACGCTCTCGTCCAGGTGACCGCGCGCGCGGGCAATCTGCCCCAGCAGATGCAGCGCATCGGGCTGTCGCGCGTCGAAGTCGAGGACCTGGCGGTAGACGGCCTCGGCCCGGTCAAGATGACCTTGCCGGTGCATGTCGAGCCCGCGGTTGAGAACTTCAGCGACGGTCGGCATGAGTTCCACACCAGAGGCGCCAGATTCGACGATACGCCGCCTCGACCGAACGCGCGTAGGCAACGTGATCGCACAGCGGCGAGCGGAGGACGCGCTCGCGCAGTCCGGCGCGCAGATCGATCCTGCGCCGCTCGTCGCGGGCCAGCCCGACAGCGATCTCGACGAACGCGTCGGCATGATCGCCGACCAGCTCCGGCAGACCGGCCGGCACGAGAATACCGGCGCTCATGCGGCCCAGCCAGCGTTCGCCAGCGAGCGTCACGACCGGCACGCCCATCCACAGCGCCTCGAAGGTGGTCGTGCAGCCGGTGAACGGGAAGGTGTCGAGCGCCACGTCGACGCGTGCATAGAGTTCCGCCTGCCCCTGATGATCGAGGACACCGCCTTCGAACAGGAGACGGTCGGCGCCGATGCCGTGCCGTGCGAACATGGCGATGAAGCGCGCACGCACGGACGGGCTGGCATACACGTCGAAGAAATGCAGCATCAGGACAGCGCGCGGCACGGCGTGGAGCACGCGCGACCACAAGGCGACGGTGGGGGCCGTGATCTTGGCCGGCGAGTTGAAGCTGCCGAACGTGACGTGCCCCGCGGCGAGCGACGGCACGAGCGTCGGCGCCGCCGCCGCCCGCGGCCGATGGACGACGAGCAGCGGGAGATGAAGCAGCTCTTCCGTGAACAGCTCACGCGTGCCCGGTGGATGGAGAACCGGATCGGTCATCCAGTAGTCCATGGTGGCAAGGCCGGTGGTCGTCAGATCGCCATAGCTCGCCTGGATCGGTGCCGGCTTGCGCGCGCAGATCAGGATCCGGTTCGCGCCTGTGTGGCCGCCGAGGCTCACCAGGATGTCGATGCCATCGCGTCGAATGGCTGCGGCCGCCTCACGGTCGCTCAGCTCGTGGATCGGCCGCCACGCCGGAACCAGGCTACGAAACTGCCGCGTGATCTCGTCCTCATAGGGCGCGTGGGCATAGCAGAAGACCTCGAACTGCGCGTCGTCGTGCTGGGCGATCAGGCCTTCGATGTTGAATCCGATCGGGTTGGCGCGGAAATCGGCGGACAGATAGCCGATGCGCAGCCGTCGTTCCGGATCAGGCACGTTGTCGTGCCGGGGCACTTCGGCGTAGAGCGCGCTGGCATGCCGGCGTTCCCAGTCACGATAGGCGGCGAACAGGGACTCGCAGGTCTGGCCCGCATCGTAGTTCAGGCACGACAGCAGATTGGTATGGGCGGCCGACAGGCCCGGGTCGAGATCGAGGGCGCGGCGGTACCAAACCGCGGCTGCCACCAGGTCGCCATGAGCCTGGAGCGATATGGCGAGGTCGTTGTGAAACCCGGCCTGGCTCGGATCGAGAGCGATCGCGCGCTGCACGGCGGCCATGCCAGCATCGATCTGGCTCAACGCTAGGAGGGTCGCCCCCAGGCCAGCGGCGGCCGCCGCCGAGTGCGGCTCCAGGCTGACGGCTCTCCGGAGCCGCGGCACGGCGCGCGCGTACAGCCGCAAGGTGTTGCACAGCGCACCCGTGGCAAGCAGCGTCGCGACATCGTCCGGGGCAAGGGCGAGCGCCAGCTCGTATTGGTGAAGAGCGCTCTCGAGCTCGCCTGCGCGCCGCCGGACCGCCGCGAGATTGACATGGGCGCGGACGTCGTTCGGCGCGAGCGCCACGACGCGCAGCAGACTGGCGAGCGCCAGGCTGTCCGAGCCCGTGTCGAGACGCAGCAGCCCGAGCGCCGAATGGTAGGCGGGATTGGCCGCATCGATCGCGATGGCGCGCTCAATGCGCGCCGACGCCATGGCAAGCCGGCCGCGCCGGCAATCGACCAGGCCCTGGAGATGGAGGGCATCGGGCTGATCCGGATCGAATGCCAGAACCTGGAGATAGATCCGCTCGGCCTGATCGAGGCGATCAGCCTGGTAGTGCGACAATCCGGTCGCCAGCGCCTCAGCCACCGATGGCATGCTTCGCGCACCATCGATGCCACATCTGGCGGTAGGCCGCCTCGACGTGACGGATGAATCCCGTGTGGTCGAACAGCGGCGAGCGCCTGATGACCGCGCGCAGCGCCCGGCGCAGCGCCGCGCGGCGCGCGTCGTCCTTGGCCCATGCGACGGCACAAGCGACGAAGGACGCCTCGTCGGGCGCCACCAGTTCGTCCAGACCGACGGCATGCAGATGGGCGCCGGCCGAGCGCGCCACGTAACGCCGGCCGGCTAGAGACACCACCGGCACACCCATCCACAGCGCTTCGAGCGTGGCCGTCCATCCGTTGAACGGAAATGGATCGAGCGCGATATCGAAGCCGGAAACCGCGTTCAGATGTGCCGTTCGCTCGCCTGCGCCGGATTCGAAGGCGATGCGCTGGGACTCGATCCCGTTTCTTGCGAACTGCTCCAGATAGCGCGCGCGGATGTCCGGGCTGGCGTACCAGTTGAGATATTTCAGGACGAGGCGTGCGCGGGGCACCGCACGCAGGACCTCGCTCCACAAGCTCACCACGCGCGGACCGATCTTGATCGGGTTGTTGCACGACCCGAAGGTGACGAAGCCGTTGACGAGAGACGGCACGGGCCCGATCGGCGGATCGTCGTTCCAGGGCAGGCACGTGCTCAAGTGAGGCAACCGCACCAGTTCCTCGACATGCGGATCGTCCGTGTCCGCCGGATGGAGATAGGCATCGGTCAGCCAGTAGTCATTGGCGCCCAGTCCGCTGGTCGCCGCATCGAGCGCGGTGACCTGGATCGGCGCGGGCCGGCGCGCAGCAATCATCGGCCGGTTGCCGTCGAACCAGCCGGCCGTGGTCACCAGGATGTCGATGCGATCGCGTCGAATGAGCTCGGCCGCATCGTCATCGCTCAGCCCGACGACGGAGCGCCAATGATCGCCGAGCGCGCGGAACCGCTGCGTGAGGTCGTCCTCGGCCGTGACATGCGCATAGCTGAACAGCTCGAACTCCGCGCGATTGCGATCGGCGTAGAACGCCTCGAGGTTCTGACCTGTCGGCGATCGCCGGAAGTTGGCGGAGAGGTAGCCGACCCTGAGGCGCCGATCCGGATCGCGCAGGTTGGAAAACGCGCGCGGCGCAACGGTGGGCGCACGACGCTCGGTCACGTCGCGCACGTCCGCCAGGAAATCGGCGCTGGTCAGTGCGGGATCATAGAGCAGCGCGAACACGAGGTTGACGCATGCCGGTTCGAAATCCGGCCGGACAGCCAGCGCCCGGCGATAGCAGGCGATCGCCTCGTCCAGCCGGCCGGCCGCCTGCAGCGCGATGCCGAGGTTATTGTGGCCGGGCGCCTGATCGGGGCGCAGGTCGACGACCTGCCGGTCGACGGCGATCGCGAGGTCGATCGAACCCATGGCGAAATAGGAGGCCCCGAGGTTCACGTAAGCCAGCGACAGCCCTGGCGACAACGCCAGCGCCTTGAGCTGGCAGCTGACCGCATCTTGGTACCGGCGCTGGCCGTGTCGCGTGTTGCCGAAATTCGCCCAGCCGGCGGCATAGCCGGGATCGAGCTCGAGCGCGCGGCAAAAGGCTTGGACGGCGAGCTCGTTGCGGCCCTGGGCGCCGAGCGCGGCGCCCAGGCCCGCATAGGCCTTCGCCAGGCGCGGTGCCAGTTCGAGGGCCCGCCGATGACACTGCTCGGCCTCGGCGGGGCGCTCCAACTGCAGCAGGACCTGGCCCAGATGGTCATGGGCTTCGGCAAAGCCCGGGTCGAATGCGAGCGCTCGCGAATAGCTGGCCGCGGCGCCCTTCGGATCGCCGCCTTGGTCCTGAGCGGTGCCCAGATTGCTCCATGCCACGGCGTGTTCGGGACGAATGGCAAGCGCGCGCCGGTAGCATGCCGCGGCCGGCACCGGCTCGCCGCGGTCCGAATGCAGAAGCCCGAGGCTGTTCCAGGCGTCGGTCGTTTCCGGGGCGAGCGCGACCGCGCGGGCGACCGACGCCATGGCCTGCGGGCCGCGCCCCTGGGCGCGCAGCGCCGCGCTCAGATTGATGTGATAGTCGGGATTGGCCGGCTGCGTCGCGATCGCTCGTCCGATCAGATCGACGGCCGTCTCATTGTCGCCGCGCTGGTGACACGCGACGCCCAGGAGATGCAGCGCATCGGGCTGCGCGGGATCGAAGTCCAGCACCTGGCGGTAGATCGCCTCGGCCCGGGCCAGCCGTCCGGCGCGGTGGTGGCCAATGCCGAATGCCAGCGCCTCAGCGACGGTGGTCATCGAGCCTCGATTCCGGCCGAGCCATCCTCAGATACGCTGTCTCGAGCGCGCGCGCGAGCCCCGGGCCGTCCCCCAGAGGCGATGCCGCCATGTCGGCGCGCAGCGTGGCGCGCAGCTGCTTCAGGGCGTCGATGTCGTGCGCAAGAGCGACCGCCGCCTCGACATAGTCACGCCGCGTCTGCGCCGTCAGGCGCTTGACGCCCAGCGCCGATAGCAGCGCCGCGCCCATACGGCCGACCGGTCGGTCCGCAGCAGCCAACGTCACCACCGGCACGCCCGCCCACAGCGCTTCGCAGGTCACCGTCAGGCCGTTGAACGGGAACGGATCGAGCGCGATGTCGACGCGGCCGTATTGCGCCAGCGTGACGTCGTGCGGCGCGGTGGCCAGAAAGTCGAGCCGATGCGGCTCGACCCCCTGCTCTTTGAACAATCGCGCGAGGCGGTCGCGCGTTGCGGCGTCGGCGAGCCAGCGGTTGTTGAGCAGGAGACGCGCGTTCGGCAGTCGACCAAGGATGGCTGCCCATGTGGCGACGACGTCCGCATTGAGCTTTGCCAGATTGCTGAACGAGCCGAAGGTAACATGACCGGGTCGGGTGGCCGGAACCGGCGCGACCGCGGGAGCATAATCAGGCGCGCGGTAGCACACCCATGGCCGGTCCAGCCGCTCGATCCGCTCCAGAGCCGGCATGCCATCGGGCGTCAGGACTGCGTCGCCGATCAGGGCATCTATGGTCGACAGTCCGGTGCTGAACGGGTATCCGAGCCAGGCGAGCTGCAGGGGCGCCGCGCGCCGGGCGAAGACCTGGAGACGGTTCCCTGCCGTATGGCCGGCCAGGTCGACCAGCACGTCGACCTCGTCGGCGCGCACCAGATCGGCGACCGCATCGTCGTCGAGCCCGACGGTCGACCGCCAGACCGTCGCGCAACGTCGAAAACGCTGCGTGACGTCATCGGGCGCACTGACCTCGGCGTAGCAGTAGATCTCGACCCGGTCGTGATCGTGACTCTCCAGCACCGGCTCGGCGAAATAGCAGACAGAGTGCCGACATAGATCGGGTGAGACGTAGCCGACTCTCAAACGTGGTCTCGCGCGCCGAACTGCAATCGGGACCGGCCGCGCAGTCGGCGCATGACAGGCACCCCACGCGGCATGGGCCTCGACCAAAGCGCGGCCGTCGTCGCGGTGATCGTAGAGGCGCGCGAAGACCAGGTTCGAATGAGCGACCGCGAAATCCGGGTCGAGGAGCCTGGCTTGACGATAACTCGCCAGGGCCAAGTCGAGGTCTCCCATGTCCTGCAGCGCATTGCCGAGATTGTGGTGCCCCGCCAGCAGGCCCGGCTGCAGGGCGCACGCCCGCCGGAAACAGCCGATCGCCTCGGCCAGGCGACCCGCCTTCTTCCAGGCATTGCCCAGGTTGTACCAGCTCGCCGCCCGTGCCGGCGCACGCGCAACCGCCTCGCCCAGATCGGCGACCGCAGCGTCCAGCGCGCCGCGCTGGAGGCGAACCGTGCCGCGATTGTCCCAGCCCTCGACGAGCTCGGGATCTTGACCAAGCGCGCGGTCGAGCGCCGCCTCGGCCTCGGCGAGCTTGCCGCCATCGCGCAAGGCGATGCCGAGATTGCTCAGTAGCCGCGCATTGGTCGGGTCGAAATCGAGCGCACGCTCGGCAGAGGCAATGGCGCCCGCCGCATTGCCCTGGGCGCGGAACGCGATTCCCCGGTCGCCGTGCAACGCAGCCGCCTCCGGCCGCAGCGCCAGCGCGCGCGCATAGTGCTCGAGCGCGATGGGATAGGCTGCGCGGTCGTGTAGCACGCTGGCCAGACAGGCCGACGCGATCGATTCCGGCCGTTCGCCAAGCACGTAGCGGAACAGCGCCTCCGCCTCGGCCGATCGACCGATGCGTTGCAGCCGCATGCCCTGCACCAGCAGGTTTTCGATCGGCGACGGGGCGGCGTCAGTGGCGGATGGCAGCATGGTCGCGTCACATGGCGCAGCCGCGGGAGCCCGGCCTAAAACCGGCCGGCACAAAGTCCTTCGCGGAGCAGGATGTCATGTCCCGATGTGCGCTCTCGTGGGATGCCAATCCTCATGCACCTGGCGGCGTGCACCTGGCGGCACGTCCGCACGCCGCGGCAACGCCAAAATACCAGCCTCGCCGGTGGATTGTCTAAGAACTCGGCGACTCGGGAGCCGCGCCGCGCGGCACGCCGCCGGCGCGGTTGGTTGGCGGGTCGCCGGACGACTATTCGGCCGCGAGCGCCGGAAACTCGAGACTCTCGTAGCGCGCGCGGACCAGCATGGTGCCGCTCTTGCGGCCCCACAGGATGGTCTCGCGCGCGAAGCGCTCGCGGTTGCCGGCGAAGTCGACCGCGTCGAGGGTGACGATTTGCGGCACCGGCACGAGCGGCCGGGGTGCGCTCGAGAAGCGGGTCGCGAAGTATTCGGGCAGGTTGCGCGAGAAGCCGACCTTGAGGGGCGCGGACAGGTGGCGCGTCGGAATGCGCAGGCGCTGGTAGCGGAAAACCTCGGCCAGCTCCATCCGGTCGAACGCGATGCCGCGCGCCGTGAGGAAGCCACGCACCACGTCGTGCAGCTCGGAATAGAACTCGTCGATCCGCTCGACGATGCGCAGAAAGGCCGCTTCCTCGACGTCCCAATAGATGCCGCCATAGCCGGGCAGGTCGTAGCCGCGGCCGGCGCCGGACAGGATGCGGTCGATCATGCTCTCGAAGGCCGCATTCTCCGCAGCGAGCAGGCTGCCGGCGCGCGACGCGAAAGCGCCGTCGCCCAGATGCGCCAGCAGGTCGGCCTGTTTGACGCCCAGACGGTCGTACAGATAGAGCATGACGAAGTAGCCCAGCTTCAGGCTGTGCATCAGCATCGTCCACCACGCGAAGACCACCATGCGCCGCCAGTCGGCGCGCGACATGGTCGCGGTTTCCACCACGATGTCCTCGTACTCGGTGACCCAGCTTTGCGGCCGGGCCGTGGCGTGGATCTCGTTGAGCGCAATGCGCTGGGTCTTGATGCCGAACTGCCGCTGGTAGGCCGGATCGCCCAGATCCGTGTTCGGATAGACTTGGCACAAATAGATGAATACCAACTCGCGCTGATCAGAACCCATGAGCCCAATCGCGCATTCCGAGGGACATGATGCGCCAGGGCTGAGCGACGAGCTTATTCCAGGCGTCGCAGCAGTGATTGACGATGTCCTCTGCCGATG
>VGDO01000126.1 GCA_016869645.1 Alphaproteobacteria bacterium | reverse complement strand
GGAGATGTCTTAGGGCGTGGCGTCGCGGCGCAAGCGGATCTGGTATCTGAAGCGCTCGGCCGGGTGCCAATTGACGGCGGTGAGCATGCTGCCGCCATCCGCATCCATGTAGCGCCGGACGAAACGCAGCGCCGGCGCGCCGGGACTTTGGGTCAGGGCGCGCGCCGCGTCCTCGGGCAGCGGTCCGCCCGATATCTCCTGCAAGGCTTCGGTCACGACCTCGCCGGAGCGCTCCTCGATCAGCGCGTAGATCGGCCCGGTCCAGGCGTGCAGGTGCCGCTTCAGGATCGTGGCGAAGCGCCGGTGCACGAAAACCGTGACATGGCAGATCGTCTCGCGCCGGTCGCGCGACGAGCGCAGCCCGACGACGCGCAGCCACCGCGATCGCGGGGCGGCCGGAATGATGTCTGCCGCATCCTCATCGATCGATGCCCAGCCAAGCTCCGTGACGTCGAGCCTCGTGTCGCGGGTGTATCCGAAGAGCTCGTGCAGCGAGCGGATCGTGTGGACGTAGCCGGCACGCGGCGTCGACGAGATCACGCGCGTCGTCGCTCCCTGGCGCCGCTCGACCAGGCCCAAATCGAGGAGATGGCCCAGCGCCCGGCGCGCCGTGTGCCGGCTGACGCGGTATCTGGCGCAGAGCTCGGCCTCGGTCGGCAGAAGCGCGCCGACGGCGAAGCCGCCGCCGGCAATTGCCGCTTCCAGATCGGCAGCGATCCGGCCGTGACGCCCCGATCGCTTGGCGACGAGCTGCGCGGCTTGTGTCATGGCGCCGCTCTAGTAGCCGGCGATGTCGTCGACGGCGTGGCCGCGCTTCGGCACCAGGACCGTCCGCTCGAAGCTCATGAACACCGTGCCGTCGGCCTTCTTGCCGATCGTCCTGACCGTCACGATCCCCTGCGTCGGCCGCTTCCTGGATTCCCGCTTGGCGAGCACTTCGGTCTCGGCATAGACGGTATCGCCGGCGAATACCGGCGCGACGAGCTTGATGTCGTTCCAGCCGAGATTGCCGACCGCCTTCTGGCTGATGTCGCTGACGCTCATGCCCACGACGATGGATAGCGTCAGGCAACTGTTGACGATCGGCCGGCCGAACTCGGACTTCGCCGCATAGGCGGCATCGACGTGCAGCGGATGCTGGTTCATCGTCAGCAGCGTGAACCAGGTGTTGTCAGCCTCGCTGATCGTGCGCCCCGGTCGATGCTCGTATGTGTCGCCGACCGTGAAGTCCTCGAAATAGCGGCCGTAGCTCTCGCGGAAGCGGCGCTCGCCGACCTGCTTGGCGGTGGCGACCATGGTCCCTACCTGTGTCCGGAATGATCGATGGCGTCGCGCCGAATCGTCGCAAGGACGGCTTCGGTATGCTGACCGAGCGACGGTTCGCGGAAATCCGGCAGCGATGGCTCGTCGGCGAAGCGGATCGCCGGCGCGATGTGCCGACGGCCTGCGGCATCGCGCACGACCATGTCGCGTGCCTGCGCGTTCGGATCCTCGAAGGCTTCCGGCAAAGTGTTGACCGGTCCGAAGCACGAGTCGATCGAGGCGAGCCATGTAACGGCCTCGCTCAACGACATGGCGCCGAATGTCTTCTGCAGTGCGTCGACCACTGGCTGCTGATGAGGTCCTGGTCCCCGTGTGCAGAGTACGACGAGGTCCGGTCTGCCCAACTTGTCAAGCACGGCCTCGACGAAATTCCGCTCCTGGCCGGCGAGCGTGATGTGCCGACCGTCGCGCGTGGCATAGATCCGGTAGAAGGCGGCACCGCCGGTCGAGCGCTCATGCCTGGCGACGGGTTGGCGGTTCTCGGCGAAGGTCGGCCCGACGATGTTGGCGCAGGCGGCGAGCATCGCGTCATGCATGGCAATGTCGATGTAGTCGCCGCTTCCGGTCGTCTCGCGGCGCAACAGCGCCATCAGCACGGCTGACAGGCCCTGCAGCGCTGCCAGATGATCGGCGATCGGAATGCCGGGGATGACCGGTTGGTCGTCGGGACCCAGCGTCACGCTGAGCGCGCCGCTCATCGCCTCCAGCGCCAGATCGTGGGCGGGTCGGGCGCCATAGGCCCCGGTCGAGCCGAAGGCGCTGATCGAGCAATAGACGATGCGGGGATTGCGTGCGCGCAGCTCGGCATAGCCGATGCCGAGCCGGTCCGCGACGCCTGGGCGGAACGTCTCGACGAAGACGTCCGCGCTGTCGCAGAGCGACAGAAGTGCCGCGCGATCCTGCTGCCGCTTGAGATCGAGGACGACGCTCTTCTTTCCGCGGTTGAGATTGCGGAAGAAGACCGTCGAGGGACCGTCCGACAGGCCGATGAGCCGGCCAGGATCGCCGTCGCCCGGCCGTTCGATCTTGATGACATCTGCACCGTGGTCGGCAAGCGACATGGTGAGGTACGGCCCGGGCAGGAAGGACGATAGGTCGATCACCCTGAGACCGCTCAGCTTCATGCTCGAACAGAGCCGCGCGACTTGCTCGCCGCCGCCTTCGTCTGCCTGAGCAGATCGTCCGTATCGGCGCCCAGCGTCGGTGCCGCGGTCTGATCGAGGCGTTGACCATCGACCTTGAGCGGGTTCGCCAACACCTGGAAATCGGCGCGCTGCGGATGCGGCACGGTCCTGATCATGCCGCCCTCGCGCGGGAACGGCGCGTCGAGCGCCGCGTCGACCTCGAACACCGGCGCCACGGGGATCACGCCGTTCAGCGCTTCGAGCCAGACCTGCGTCGGACGGCGGCGGAATTCGTTGTCGAGCTCGCGCGTCAACGCGTCGCGGTTGCGCCGGCGTGCATCCTGGCTCGCGAAGCGCTTGTCGGTCTTGAAACCGGGCCGGCCGACGCCGTCGGCCAGGCTCTCCCAGAAGCGGTCGGTCATGCACATGACGAAGATCCAGCCATCGGCGGTCGGAAATGTCTGGACCGGCGCCACCGAAAAATGCGCGCTGCGCGGCTGCCGGCGCGACACCTGTTTCTCGTTGAGGTACCAGATCGCCGCGTAGCCGAGCTGATGCAGCGCCACGTCGAACAGGCTGGCGTCGACGTCGCAGCCGATGCCGGTCTCGCGCGCGCGCATGACGCAGCTCAGCAGCCCGACGACGCCGGTCATGCCGGTCATGTAGTCGATCATCGACGGCCCGATGCGCGACGGCGGGCCATCGGCCTCGCCGGTCAGGCCCATCAATCCCGCTTCGGCTTGCATGAGAAAATCGTAGCCGGGCCAGGATTTGCGGGCGTTGTCCCGACCATAGGCCGAGATGTGCAGGCACACGATGCGGGGATTGATGGGTTTGAGATTCGCGTAGTCGATCTTCAGCTTCTCCGGCTGATCGCCGCGCAGATTGTTGACCAGCGCATCCGAAGTGGCGACCAGCCGCTCGAAGGCCGCGCGCCCCTCGGCCGACTTGATGTCGAGCGCCACGCTGCGCTTGTTCATGTTCCAGGTCTGGAAGTATTGGCTGTCGGGGCCGAGCATGTGCGGGCCCACGCCGCGCGCCGCGTCGCCGCCGGTCGCCGCGTTCTCGATCTTGATCACCTCGGCGCCGAGATCGGCGAGGTACATGGTGCCGTAGGGACCGGCGCCGAACATCTCGAGCGTCAGCACGCGCATGCCCGCGAGCGGTTTCATGACACCGGGTTCCGCTTGATCCACTGCTTGGCGATGATGATGCGCTGCATCTCGTTGGTGCCTTCGCCGATGCAGGTGAGCGGCGCGTCGCGGTAGAAGCGCTCGATGTCGTATTCCTTCGAATAGCCGTAGGCGCCGTGAATGCGCAGCGCCTCCGTGCTGTTCTCGAGCGCGGCCTCGGACGAGAAAAACTTGGCGGTGCCGGCCTCCAGGTCGCAGCGCTCGCCGCGGTCGAAGGCCTCGGCGGCGGCCAGCGTGAGCAGGCGAGCCGCCTGGGCGCGCGTCACCATCTCGCCCAGCTTGAGCTGGATCGCCTGGTGCTCGCAGATCGGTTTGCCGAAGGTTCGGCGGAGCTGGGCGTATTCGGTGGCGAGGCGAAGCGCGCCCTCGGCCATGCCGACGCCGCGCGCGGCGACGTTGATGCGGCCGAGCTCGAGCCCGCCGGTCGCCTGGTAGAAGCCCTTTCCCTCGACCTCGCCGATCAGGTGGTCGGCGGGGATGCGGTAGTCCTGGAGAATCAGCTCCGCGGAATCGATGCAGTTGTAGCCGAGCTTCTCGAGCTTGCGGCCGACGCGGAAGCCCTTCTGTTTCGGTGCGATGAACAGGCTCATGCCCTTGTGGCGCGGCTGGGCGTTCGGGTCGGTCTTGACCAGAATGGCGAAGCACGAGCCTTCGATGCCGTTGGAGATCCAGGTCTTGGTTCCGTTGATGACGTAGTCGCCCCCGTCGCGGCGCGCCGTCATGCGGATGCCCTGCAGGTCGGTGCCGGCGTCCGGCTCGGTCAGCGCCAGTCCGCCGCGCACGTCGCCGCTCGCCAATCGTGGCAACCAGGCCTGCTGCTGCCGCTTCGTGCCGAATTTCTCGATCGCCAGCGCCAGCATCAGGTGGGAATTGAAGATGCCCGTGATCGCCATCCAGACGCTGGCGATGCGCATCACCAGCTTGGCATAGGTGGTGGCCGGCAGGCCGAGTCCGCCGAATTCCTGGGCGATGGTCGCGCCGAACAGGCCGAGCTCCTTCATCTGCGCGACGATCGCGGCCGGATAGGCGTCCTCGTGATCGAAGGTCTTGACCACGGGTCGAATGTCCTTCTCGAGCCAGCGGTCGATGGTCGCCAGGAGCTGCTCTTCGTCGACTTGGCTGAGCTGTGCGCGAGTCGGCATGGGACCCCTGACTGAAACTTGTCCGGACAAGTTAAGAGAGGCGAAAGACGGAGTCAATGAGGACGGTCATCGAAGCTCGCGCTTCACGAGGTTAATCTGGCGACTTCGATGTTCGCTTCGCCTCATGGTGAGCTTGTCGAACCATGAGGCCGCTGCCGCAGCTCGGGCGTAGCAGTCCGACGCCTTCAGTGTGCGAGGGCCTCGTGGTTCGACAAGCTCACCACGAGGCGTTCGTGTCGGGCGTCCACCGCCGGAGCAGCATTCCAATCCAGTCGCCAGCCCCCGTGTCGCACCCGCGCAACTCCCTGTCGCGCCCCCTCGTTGCATGTCCGGCTTCGCTCTGCCACGATCCCAGCCGATCATGCCGGCCGCGCGCTATTCCATCTTCAGCCTGCTGCGCAACGCGGCGACCTACCATCGCGAATGGCAGGCCGCCTGGCGCAGCCCCGATCCCAAGCCCGCCTATGACGTGATCATCGTCGGCGGCGGCGGTCACGGCCTCGCGACCGCCTACTATCTCGCCAAGGAGCACCGTATCAGCAACGTGGCGGTGCTCGAGAAGGGCTGGCTCGGCGGCGGCAATACCGGGCGCAACACGACGATCGTGCGCTCCAACTACCTGTGGGACGAGAGCGCGCACCTTTACGAGCATTCGCTGAAGCTTTGGGAGAGCCTGAGCCAGGAACTCAACTTCAACGTCATGTTCAGCCCGCGCGGCGTGCTGAACCTGGCGCACAACCTGCACGACCTGCGCGAGCTGCAGCGGCGCGTCAACGCGATCCGGCTCAACGGCATCGACTCGGAGATCCTGACCACCGCCCAGGTCAAGGCCATGGTGCCGATCCTCAATTGCTCGCCGAACATCCGCTATCCGGTGCTGGGCGCCTCGCTGCAGCGGCGCGGCGGCGTGGCGCGTCACGACGCGGTCGCCTGGGGCTTCGCACGCGGTGCCGACGCGCTCGGCGTCGACATCATCCAGAACTGCGAGGTGACGGGCATCCGCCGCGAGGGCGACCGCGTGGTCGGCGTCGAGACCACGCGTGGCTTCATCGGGGCGGCCAAGATCGGCTGCGTCGCCGCCGGACATTCGAGCGTGCTGGCGTCCATGGCCGGTCTGCGGCTGCCGATCGAAAGCCACCCGCTGCAGGCGTTGGTCTCCGAGCCGATCAAGCCGATCCTGCACACGGTCGTCATGTCGGCCGCCGTCCACGTCTATGTCAGCCAGTCCGACAAGGGCGAGCTGGTGATCGGCGCAGGCATCGACGCCTTCAACTCCTATGCCCAGCGCGGCAGCCTGCCGATCATCGAGGAGATCATGGCGTCGGCCTGCGTGCTCTTCCCGATGTTCAGCCGCCTGAAGATGCTCCGGAGCTGGGCCGGCATCGTCGATGTCTGCCCGGATGCGAGCCCGATCATCTCCGGCACGCCGGTCAAGGGCCTCTATTTCAATTGCGGCTGGGGCACCGGCGGCTTCAAGGCGACGCCCGGCTCGGGCTGGGTCTTCGCGCATACGCTGGCGCAGGACCGGCCGCATCCGCTGAATGCCGCGTTCTCGCTCGAACGCTTCACCTCCGGCGCGCTGATCGACGAGCACGGCGCCGCCGCCGTGGCGCACTAGGAACGCTCGATGCTGCTGATCGATTGCCCCTGGTGCGGCCCGCGCGACGAAAACGAGTTTCAGTATGGCGGCGAGGCGCACATCGCCAGGCCCAAGGACCCGGCTTTGCTCAGCGATGCGCAATGGGCCGACTACCTCTTCATGCGCGGCAATCCCAAGGGTCGGCATCGCGAGCGCTGGATGCACCGTTCGGGCTGCCGGCGCTGGTTCAATGTCGAGCGCGACACGGTGAGTCACGCGATCACGGCGGTCTATCGGATGGGCGAGGCGCCGCCGGCGACGGCCAAGCCGGCCGCCACCGGTGACGCGACGAGCGCTGAACCGAGAAGCTCCGGCGATCCGGGCCAGTGGCCGGCAGGGGGCGCTGAGTGAGCGAGCAGTCGCACCGGCTCGACGCGGCCGCCGCCCCCGGCCGAATCGATCGCGGCCATCCGCTGCGCTTCGTCTTCAACGGGCGCGGTTATGAAGGCTTTGCCGGGGACACGCTGGCTTCGGCGCTGATCGCCAACGGCGTTCATCTGGTCGGGCGCAGCTTCAAGTATCACCGGCCGCGCGGCATCGTCGGCAGCGGATCGGAAGAGCCCAACGCGCTGGTCCAGCTGCGCACGGGCGAGCGCACCGAGCCCAACGTGCGCGCGACCCAGGCCGAGCTGTTCGACGGGCTGATCGCGAGCAGCCAGAACTGCTGGCCTTCGGTCGGCTTCGATCTCGGCGCGATCAACGACATGGCGTCGCGCATCCTGCCCGCGGGCTTCTATTACAAGACCTTCATGTGGCCGCCCTCGGCCTGGATGTTCTACGAGGGACTGATCCGCCGTGCCGCCGGCCTCGGCCGCGCGCCCGACGATCCCGATCCCGATCGCTACGAGAAGCGCTTCGCCCATTGCGACGTGCTGGTGGTGGGCGCCGGCCCGGCCGGTCTCGCCGCCGCGCTTGCCGCGGCCCGCGCGGGCGCGCGCGTGGTGCTGTGCGACGAGCAGGCCGAGATGGGCGGCCAGCTTCTGGCGCACCCGCGTGGCGTCGGCGCCGTGATCGACGGGCGACCGGCGCTCGACTGGGCGAGCGCGGCGCTCGGCGAGCTCGCGTCCAACAAGGACGTTACCCTGCTGCCGCGCACCACCTGCTTCGGCTACTACGATCACAATGCGCTGGCGCTGGCCGAACGCGTCGCCGATCACGTCGCCAAGCCGCGGCAGTTCCAGCCGCGCCAGCGCCTGTGGAAGCTGCGCGCCCGCCGGGTCGTGCTGGCGACCGGCGCGATCGAACGCCCGCTCGTGTTCCGCGACAACGACCGGCCCGGCATCATGCTCGCCGGCTCCGCCGCCGCCTACGGGATGCGCTATGGCGCCGCCGTGGGACGGCGAGTCCTGGTCTTCACCAACAATGACAGCGCCTATCGGGCGGCGCTGGCGCTGTTCGACGCCGGTGTCGGCATCGCCGGCATCGTCGATCTGAGGCCGGCAGCGTCCGGCAAGCCCGTCGAAGACGCGCGCGCGCGCGGCATCGAGGTGCTGGCGGGCTGGGCCCTGACCGCGACCGATGGACCGAGCAAGGTCCGCGCCGCGCTCGCCATGCAGCTCGACGAAGCCGGCGCCGGGGTGCAGGGACCGATCCGCCGCATCGAATGCGATGCGATCGCCATGTCGGGCGGCTGGAATCCGGCCGTCCATTTGTACTCCCAGGCGCGTGGCAAGCTTCGCTACGACGGCGCGCAGGGGATTTTTCTCCCCGGCCGGACTGAGCAGGCGCTCGCCGTCGCCGGTTCTTGCAACGGCGCGTGGTCCTTGGGCGCCTGCCTGGCCGAGGGCGCCGCTGCCGGCGCGGCCGCCGCCGAGGCGGCCGGCTTCACGGCGGCATCCGCCCCGGCGCCCGCCGCTGCCGAAGAAAATGACTCGCCCGCGCGCCTGCTCTGGGTCGTGCCGTCGGATCGGCCGCTCGGCGAAGGCGGCAAGCATTTCGTCGATTTCCAGAACGACGTCACGGCGGCCGATATCGGGTTGGCCGTGCGCGAGGGCTACAAATCCGTCGAGCACCTCAAGCGCTACACCACCTCGGGCATGGGTACCGACCAGGGCAAGCTCGGCAATGTGCATGCGCTCGGCATCCTCGCCGAGGTGACGGCGGCCGAACCGGGCGCCGTCGGCACGACCACCTTCCGGCCGCCCTATACGCCGGTCGGCTTCGGCACGCTCGCCGGCCGCGATGTCGGCGCGCTCGCCGATCCCGTGCGCACCACGGCGATGCATGGCTGGCACGTCGCGGCCGGCGCCGTGTTCGAGGATGTCGGTCAGTGGAAACGGCCCCACTACTACCCGAGGCCCGGCGAGTCCCTGCACGACGCGGTCAACCGCGAGGTCAAGGCGGCGCGCACAGGTGTCGGCATTCTCGACGCCTCGACGCTCGGCAAGATCGATATCCAGGGGCCTGACGCGGCGGAGTTCCTCAACCGCATCTACACCAATGCCTGGACCAAGCTGGAGATCGGCCGCGCCCGCTACGGCTTCATGTGCCGCGAGGACGGCATGGTATTCGACGACGGCGTGACGACGCGGCTCGCCGCCGGCCACTTTCACATGACCACGACGACCGGCGGCGCGGCGCGCGTGCTGTCCTGGCTCGAGGAATGGGCGCAGACCGAGTGGCCGGAGCTGCGCGTCTACATGACGTCGGTGACCGAACAATGGGCGGTCGCCGCCATCGCCGGCCCGCATGCCCGCGCGCTGCTCGCCAAGGTCGGCACCGGAATCGATCTCGACGCGAAGGCCTTCCCCTTCATGGCGATGCGCGAAGGCAATGTCGCCGGCATCCCCGCGCGGGTGTTCCGCATCAGCTTCACGGGCGAGCTCAGCTACGAGATCAACGTGCCGGCGCGCTACGGCATGGCGCTGTGGCAGGCGCTGATGGCAGCCGGCGCCGAGTTCGGCATCACGCCCTATGGCACCGAGGCCATGCACGTGCTGCGCGCCGAGAAGGGCTTCGTCATCGTCGGACAGGACACCGACGGCACGGTCACCCCGATCGATCTCGGCATGGACTGGATCGTCAGCAAGGCCAAGGACTTCATCGGCAAGCGTTCGCTTTCGCGCGCCGACACCGCGCGCGGCGACCGCAAGCAGCTGGTCGGTCTGTTGACCGACGATCCGCGCGTGGTCCTCCCCGAGGGCGGACAGATCGTCGCCGAGCTCAAACCCGAGCCGCCGATGGCGATGCTCGGCCATGTCACGTCGAGCTATTTCAGCGCCAATCTCGACCGGTCGATCGCGCTGGCGCTCGTCAGGAACGGCCGGCAGCGCATCGGCGCCGCGCTCCACGTGCCGCTCGCCGACCGCAACATCCGCGTCAAGGTGGTCGAGCCGAAATTCATCGATCCCGAAGGGAGGCGGCAGGATGGCTGACCCCTCCGCTCTGAGCCCGCTCGCTGGACGCAGTCCGTCGTCGCGCGCCGACGGCGCGGCCGGCGCCCTGCCGCCAGGCGTGGGGCAGGGCGGCGTCGTCATGGCGGAGCGCGCCCTCGTCGGCAAGCTCGTGCTGCGCGGCGACGCAGATGATGCCGGCTTCCGCGACGCGGTACGTGGCGCCCTCGGGTTCGATCTGCCGCTCGCAGCCAACACGGCGTCCGGCGCTGAGAGCACCACCGCCCTGTGGCTGGGGCCGAACGAATGGCTTGTTGCCACTGCACCCGGCGCGGAGACGGCGGCCGCCGTCAGCCTCAAGGTTGCGCTGTCCGGCCGCCACGCTTCCGTGACCGATGTCAGCGACTCGCGCACCGTCATCCGGCTGTCGGGAGCCAACGCGCGCGATGTCCTCGCCAAGGGCTGCCCGATCGATCTCCATCCGCGCGTCTTCGGGCCGGGGCGCGTCGCGCAAAGTCTGGTCGCGCGCGCCGGCGTGATCCTTCATCAGGTCGACGAGTCGCCCACTTTCGACCTCTATGTGGTCGCAAGCTTTGCCGGCTACCTGTGGGACTGGCTGGTCGATGCGGCAGCGGAGTTCGGCGTCGCCGCCGGACGTTAGCGCGGTTTCTCTCATCGTCGTGCGGCACCCGCGCTCTTGGCGCGAGCGGGCGCGGACGAACCGTGGTACAACCGCGGCAGTCGATTGGGGGAAGGCACCATGGTCGATGTCTTCAGCGCCAAGAGCTTCGGTCCCGACTCGGTGATCATCCGCCAGGGCGAACGGGGCACCAGCGCCTACCTGATCGAGCACGGCGAGGTCGAGGTCTACCGCACGACCGATGACGGCGTCGTGGTGCTGGGCAAAGTGGGTGCGGGCGGCATCTTCGGCGAGATGGCGCTGGTCGACGACCAGCCGCGCATGGCGAGCGTGCGCGCCACGCGCAAGACGACCTGCGTGGAGATCACCGACAAGGTGTTCCAGGCCGTCATGGCCAAGGCCGATCCGATCCTGCGCGGACTGATCCTCGCCTATGTGCGCAACCTGCGCGCCATGGGCAACCGCGTGAGCGAGATGGATGCGATCAAGCTCGTGCATCTGCACGACCAGATCGCCAATCATTTGACGCCCCGAAAGACCTGACCGGCATGATTCGTCTGATCGCGCTCGCGCTGTGTGCACTTCTCGCGCTGACGCGCGCTCCGGCGAAGGCCGAGGATGGCGGGCCAGTCGACCTCGAACTGGTGCTGGCGCTCGATGCCTCGGGCAGCGTCGACATGATGGAATGGCGCCAGCAGGCCCAGGGCTATGCCCAGGCCTTCACCAATCCGCAGGTGATCCAGGCCATTTTGGCGGGTCGTCATCGCAGCATCGCCGTCACCATGTTCCAATGGTCGGGCTACGCCCTGCAGGCGCCCATGGTGCCCTGGACGCGCATTCACGACACGGCCAGCGCGCAGGCCTTTGCCGAGGCCGTGGTCGATGCCCGCCGCGTCATCTTCGGCGGCGGCACCTCGCTGTCGGGTGCGATCGACTACGGCATGCGCCAGTTCGGGCGCGGCTTCGCCGGCACACGGAAGGTCATCGACGTTTCGGGTGACGGCAGCAACAACAACGGACGACCGCCGATGTTCGCGCGCGATGCGGCAGTCAAGGCCGGCATCACCATCAACGGCCTCGCCATACTCAACGACGAGCCGAGGCTCGACTCCTACTATCTCGACTACGTCATCGGCGGCGCCAACGCGTTCGTCATGTCGGCACCAGACTACGAGACCTTCGGACGCGCGATCCTCAACAAGCTGCTGATCGAGATTGCCGGCATTCCGCCGGCGCGGCCGTTGCTGGCGGCGCAGGAGTAGCCGGCATCTTTACGCCGTTTTGCGCTCCACGATCAGCAGGAATCGGATCGGGGAGTCGACGGCGCCCACGACGATTGCGTTTTCTCCCCAGTTGAGCGGCGCCACGCGCGACTCCGCGAATCGCGCGATGCGCCTGCCATTGACCAGCGTGCCCGTCTGGCTGTCCAAATCCTCGATGAGCAGCTTTCCGTCGCCGCTGCGGATCGCAAAATGCTCATGGCTCATTTGCAACGTATCGCGCGACACGATCTCCAGATCGATCTCATGAGGTATAGCCGCCTGTTCGCCGACCGGTCGGCGGCCGACACGGAAGGGCAATCGGGCGATGTCGATCACACGATGACCGATCTGGTTCTTGACGAAGTCTGACGCGGCGAGCAGGCGGACCTGGCCGATTTGAACGAGGTCGACCCCGTCGCCGGAGCTCTCGGAGAGCAGGTGGCGGTCGGCGTCGATGAGCCGCTCGCACAGCATCCTGAGCAGCGGCATGGCCAGCGGCGCATCCTTGAACTGGGCAAGAAACGTGACGCGATCGACCGCCCTGACCACGACATTGGTGTGCGCCCGCGTCGTCGTCAAGCGTGGCTGGTCGAGGATGACACCCGATTCGCCGAAGATCTTGCCGGGCCCGAGCATGCCTAGGAGATGCGTTTCGCCGTCGTGCGAGGTTCGAAGCACCTCGACCTCGCCCTGCTCGATCAGAAAGACGGTTTCGCTCGCCTGGCCTGCGCGGTAGATCACGTCGCCGGCCTTGAAGAGATGAGATGTCAGCTTGCTCGGCACGCGCCTCGGCTCCGTTGTCGCCCGCCACGCCGCGGGCTATAAGTCACCGCGAATGAGCGGATCAGGCCACGCGTGACCGATCCGCGGGAGGATTGGCAAGCATGATCAAGACCATCAATCACGTCGTCAATGGCAAGCCGATGGCCGGCGCCAGCGGACGCTTCGGCGACGTATTCAACCCGGCGACCGGCGAGAAATCGGCGCAGGTGGCGCTCGCCACCGCGGCCGAGGTCGACAAGGCGGTGGCCGCCGCCAAGGCCGCCTTCCCCGACTGGTCGGCCGCGCCGCCGCTCCGCCGCGCGCGCGTCATGTTCAAGTTCCGCGAGCTGGTCGAGCGCCACATGGACGAGCTGGCGCAGATCATCACGGCCGAGCACGGCAAGATCCTGTCCGACGCCAAGGGCTCGGTGACGCGCGGACTCGAGGTGGTCGAGTTCGCTTGCGGCATTCCGCAACTGCTCAAGGGCGAGTTCACCGAGCAGGTCGGCACCGGCATCGATTCATGGTCGATGCGCCAGCCGCTCGGGGTGTGCGCCGGCATCACGCCGTTCAACTTCCCGGCCATGGTGCCGATGTGGATGTTCCCGGTGGCGCTCGCCTGCGGCAATACCTTCGTGCTCAAGCCGTCGGAGCGCGATCCGTCCTGCGCCAACCGGCTGGCCGAGCTGCTCAAGGAAGCGGGCCTGCCCGATGGCGTGTTCAACGTCATCCACGGCGACAAGGCCGCGGTCGACGCGATCCTGCATCACCCCGACGTCGCCGCCGTCAGCTTCGTCGGCTCGACGCCGATCGCCGAGTACATCTATCACACGGGCTGCGCGCACAATAAGCGCGTGCAGGCCTTGGGCGGCGCCAAGAACCACATGGTCGTGATGCCCGATGCCGATCTCGAGCAGGCAACCGACGCGTTGATCGGCGCCGCCTACGGCTCGGCCGGCGAGCGCTGCATGGCCGTGTCGGTCGCGGTCGCGGTCGGCAATGTCGGCGACCAGCTGATCAAGCGCCTCGAGCCGCGCGTGCGCGCGCTCAAGGTCGGGCCGGGCACCGATCCCGAGGCCGAGATGGGCCCGCTGGTGACGCGCCAGCACCTCGACAAGGTCAGGGGCTATATCGACCACGGCGTCAAGGAGGGCGCCAAGCTGGTCGTCGACGGCCGCGGCCTCAAGCTGCAGGGCTACGAGAGCGGCTACTTCATCGGCGGCTGTCTGTTCGACGACGTGCGGACCGACATGAAGATCTACAAGGAGGAGATCTTCGGACCGGTGCTCTCCGTCGTGCGGGCCCCCGACTACAAGGCGGCGGTCGGCATGGTCAACGATCACGAGTTCGGCAACGGCGCGGCCATCTTCACGCGCGACGGCGACGCGGCGCGCGAGTTCGCCAACTCGATCAAGATCGGCATGGTCGGCGTCAACGTTCCGATCCCGGTGCCGCTCGCCTTTCACAGCTTCGGCGGCTGGAAGCGGTCGCTGTTCGGCGACCAGCACATGCACGGGCCCGAGGGCGTGCGCTTCTACACGAAGCTCAAGACCGTGACCTCGCGCTGGCCGGCCGGCATCCGCGCCGGCGCGGAATTCGTCATGCCGACCATGAGGTAACATAGGTAATACGAAGGAAGTGGGGCGATCGGCCCAGGGATTCCCAGGGATTAAAGCTATTTAAACCATCGCCCTGCCACATTGCCTTGTTCGGGCCAAGCGCCCGCCAATCGTGTATTGTCCGAGGACAGGCAGGGACCCCCCTTGGATTTCGCGGCTATTCTGGTTTCCGCAACCACCGGCCTGAACGCCCTTCTGTGGTTGGGCGCGCTGGCGATGCTTCTGCCCAAGCTGCGGCAGACGGGCTGGCTTGGCCGGACGGTCGGCTTGCTGACCATCGTGTTGACGGCGAGCGGCTGCGCCATCCTCATCGCGGGCGTCGCTACCACCTTCGGCATCGGCGGCTTCGGCCACGGCGCTGGCGTTCAGATCACGCATGTCATCGCGCAGATCGTCGGCGCGGCTGCCGCGCTGTCGATCATCGCCATGGTCGCCTCGGGACGGTTGTCGCGCGAAGCATCCGTCGTGATCCGAACCGAGGAGGCGCTGAAGGCTGCCGAGGCGAGCTATCGCGCGATTTTCGACGGCGCGGTCGACGGCCTCTACCGCATGACGCCCGCCGGGAGCCTGATCGAGGTCAACCCAGCCTTCGCCAAGATCCTGGGCTACGGCAGTCCCGCGGAGTGCGTCGCCGCTTCGTCGGCGCAAGGCTTCTACGTCAAGCCCCAGCGACAGGCCGAACTGCTCTCCAGAGTGCGCGACGAGGGTGCCGTCTATCGGTTCGAATCCGAGGTCCGTAAGCGCGACGGCAGCTCGATCTGGATTTCCGAATCGGTGCGGCGTGTCGCCGGTGCCGATGGGCAGATCGGCCGGCTCGAAGGAATGATGCAAGACGTCACCGACCGGCGCCGGGCGCGCGAGGAGCTCAAGCTCGCTGCCGCGGTCTTCGACGCGGCTGGCGACGGCATGCTGGTGACCGACGAGAACGAGATCGTCGTTTCGGTCAATCCGGCCTTCACCGAGGCGACCGGCTACGCGCCCGAGGATCTGGTCGGACGCTCGATCGACATGCTCGACAGCGACCGGCACAACCGCGGCGTCTTGTCCAACATGCGCCGCAGCCTGGAAGCCGAGGGTATCTGGCGCGGCGAGATCTGGGTGCGTCACAAGAACGACGAAGCGCAGCGCGCGCACCTGACGAAGATCGCCGTGCGCGGCACGGACGGCCGGATCACGCGCTACGTTTCGGTCTACGGCGACCCGGGCAAGCGCGGCCAGGCAGAAGATCAGGGCCGGACCCATGCGCACTACGATGCCCTGACGGGACTGGCCAACCGCTGGCTGTTCCAGAGCCGCCTCGGCCAGGTGCTGGTACGCGCCACGCGGGCGCGCAAGCAGGCCGCCGTCTTCACGATCGACATCGACCATTTCAAGTTCGTCAACGACAGCCTCGGCCATGCCTCGGGCGACCTGCTGATCCAGGAAGTCGCGCGCCGCCTGCTCGGCGTGTTGCGCAAGCAGGACGTGGTCGCCCGCATCGGCGGTGATGAGTTCGGCATCATCGTGCCCGACCTCGCCGACACCACCGAACTCGGCGAAGTCGGTGAGCGCATCGTCGGCGCCATGAAGGAGCCGTTCCGCGTGCGCGACGACGAGATTTTCGTCACGGTCAGCGCCGGCATCGCCATCGGCCCCCGTGACGGGCAGGATGCCGAGGAGCTGATCCGCAGCGCCGACACCGCCATGTTCCATGCCAAGGACCAGGGCAGGAACAACGTCCAGTTTTTCACCGACCGGCTCAACGTGCGCGCGGTCGAGCGGCTCAAGATCGAGACCAGTCTGCGGCGCGCCATCGAGCGCGGCGAGTTCCTGCTGCATTACCAGCCGCAGATCGACATCGCGTCGCGCCAGGTCATCGGTGCCGAGGCGTTGATCCGCTGGCAGCATCCCGAGGATGGCATGGTGCTACCCGGTCGATTCATCCCGGTGGCGGAGGAGACCGGGCTGATCGTGCAAATCGGCGACTGGGCGCTGCGCGAGGCGTGCCGTCAGATCAAGGTCTGGCAGTCGGAAGGCGCCGAGCCGATCCGCATCAGCGTGAACCTGTCGGTCAAGCAGTTCCGCAAGCCGGATTTCGTCGAATCGGTCGAGCGGGCGATCGCGGAGTCGGGCATCGATCCGGGTTTTCTCGACTTCGAGCTGACCGAGAGCATGGTCATGCACGACGTCGATCACGCCATTCAGGTGCTCAAGCGCATCAAGGCGCTGGGCATCGAGATCTCGATCGACGATTTCGGCACGGGGTATTCGTCGCTCAACCATATCCGGCGCCTGCCGATCGACATCATCAAAATCGACAAATCCTTCGTCAAGGAAGTCTCGACCAGCGCCGGCGACGCCGAGATCGCGACCGCCATCGTGGCGCTCGCCCACAGCTTGAACCTCAGGGTGATCGCCGAGGGGGTCGAGACGGCGGAGCAGCTCAGCTTCCTCAGGTCGCGGCGCTGCAACGCCTTCCAGGGCTTTCTGGCGAGCCCGGCCGTCTCGGCCGACGATCTCGCGCGCTTCCGCGCCGACTGGAACACCCGCGCTCAGCGCACCATCGCGTAGCGCAAAAAAGGGGACATTCACTTTTTCCGGAGGGCGCGTCACTCCCTCGCGGCATCGGCATCCTTGGGCGGACGGCCGCGTGGACGCAGCGTCGATTCGAGGCCGAGCCGGTCGGCGGTGCGCTTGACCCAGCGCTCGTCGCCGAACGGCGCGCCGCGGTTGACGGCGTGGCGCACGGCGGCGAGCTCGGCAGGCGTGATCGCCGCGTCGACCAGACGCGCCCAGCCGGCGGGCAGCGCCACCGGCGGAT
>VGDO01000125.1 GCA_016869645.1 Alphaproteobacteria bacterium | reverse complement strand
CGTCAAGGGGCAAATCCCCTATTTACTTGGGATGAAAATTAGGGATAATTCCCTAATGGAGATCCAACGGCTTATCGCAAACCTGCAGCGCCTGATGAAGGCGCGGGGCACCAATCCCTACCGCCTGTCGAGCGACGCGGAGGTCGGATCGACCTACGTGCGCGACATCATCCGCGGGAAGGTACAGCGCCCCAGCCACGATCATCTGGCCGCCATCGCGGGCAAGCTTGGCGTGACTGTCGACGACCTCTTCGCGGAAGGCCGGCCGGGCGCCGACGCGCCGCTGCCGGGCGCGCAGCAGGCCGGGGAGCCGGCGACGGCACGCACCACTATCGTCACCGATGGCCTCGTAGGCGGCCGAGACTTCCCTGTTTATGCCTGCGCCCAGGGCGGCCCCGACGGAAGCTTGATCCTGAGCTACGAGCCGATCGAGATGATCCGCCGGCCCGGCCCGCTGATCGGCGTCGTCGGCGGCTTCGCCATGTATATCGTCGGCGACTCGATGTCGCCGCGCTACGAGCACGGCGATCTGGTGCTGGTTCATCCCACCCGCCCGGCCCGCGCCGGCGACGACGTGCTTGTCATTCTGCGCGATAGCGCGGAGGACGGCGCGCGCCATGCCATGGTCAAGCAACTGGTCCGGCGCGACGACAGCGCGATCAAGCTGCGCCAGTTCAATCCGCGCGAGGAATTCACCTTGAAGCTGGAAAAAATCGGCGGCGTGCATCAGATCGTCGGCCGCTACAACCGAACCTGAGCGCGGCGATGCGCCGCCGCTTCGCCCTCAGCATCATTCTTCTGGCGGGCCTGGCCGGCGCTGCCGCGGCGCGGGCGGCCGATAGCCTGCCCGGGCCAATTCCTGCCATCGTACTACGCACCATCGACGGAGATACGCTGCTTGTGCGCGCCCATGTCTGGCTTGACCAGGAAATCGTAACCCGCGTGCGGCTGGCCGGCATCGACGCACCCGAAATGCACGGCCAATGCCCGAGCGAGCGCGCTGCCGCGCAGGCCGCGCGCACGTACCTGAGCGGGCTGGTCAGGGACGGCGCCGTGGCTCTGACCGACATCCATCAGGACAAGTATGGCGGCCGGGTCGTTGCGCGCGCTGCTGTCATGGGCCGGGATCTGTCGGCCGCCATGCTCGCTGCTGACATGGCGCGCCCTTACACGGGCGGCAAGCGCCGGGGATGGTGCTGAGCGTGGCCGGCGCTGAGCGCGCCGACGCCTAGCGGCCGGCTGCGACCTTTTCGGATGAGGCGGCTAGCTCCTGCCTGATCGCACCCAGCAGTCCGATGACATGCCCCAGGCCAACCAGCAGGAAAGCACCGATGAAGGTGCCCGTAGCCGCGATCACATACTGATCGAACAAATGGGACGCAGGGCCTTGCGACTGCGCCGCCGACCAGACGAAGACGCCGGCATTCGCCAGCATCAGCAGCCCGGCACCGTACAGTAACGCACTCACGGCAATGCCGGCCAACCGGGCGCCGCGCCGGAGCGCCCCGCCCGGACGATTGCTTGCTTGGGACCGATCATCGCACCCTCCTGCCGCAAGCCGAATAGACGCATCGCGCACCGATCGTCGCGCCGAAGCCGCTTGCTGTCCAGCCTTCGGCGGACCCTCCTAGGGATTTACCCCCGGTTGGGGTTGACTTGGGGATATACCCCCACTATGTTTCCGCCTACAACCTAATCACAAGGGGCGCGGGCCCGCCCGCCCCCCATGGAACGGACACCCTTTGCAGGAGGAATGCCCATGCCGATCAGCCGCGAATGCGACATCGATCCCGGCTTCGATCCGCTTCGACTGGCGACGCCGACTGTGGCTATCGAACCCAAGCCGATTCCGACTGGCCAGCGCATGCTTGATATCTTCTTGGAGCGCGCCGCCGCCGCGGGCGGCGCCACACTCGATGACCTTAAGGCCGCGGGCTTCAGCGCGGCCGAGATTGAGACGCATCATGAAGCCGCCGCCGTGCGCGCCGCGCGCATCCTGCTGGGCGCCCGCCGCACGCCGCGCCGCGCCCTGGGCCGGAGCACATGAGGCGCCCCGCCAGGCCGGGCCGATTGCACTGGCCCGCGCTGATGACGCCCGCGGGCTGGCGCGCCCTGATTGCGCTGGCAGCGATCCTCGCCCTGATCTTCGGCTTCTTCCCCGGGGCCGCGCCATAGCGCTGGGCCAATTCGCCGGCGGCCATGAAGCGCCGATGCCCGCAGCTGGCGCAATAGCACTGGAAATCATGCCCACTGGCCGCGCATTCCCCGAGCGTCCCGATTTTCAGCCCCTGCGCCATGCCGCGATGGTCGCGCCGGCCATCAAGCCATGGCAAGCAACCCCCGACGCCGATCCCCGCGGCGCCCCAGGCCGCCGCTAACGCGCCCATGCCCAAGCCTGCGCTCACCGCTACAGCCTCCGCGTCCCAATGGGCGGACGCCGCCGCGCCGGCAGAGCGCCCGGAAAGGCCCGGAAATGGCGGCGGACGCGGCGAGCCGCCGGAGGCCTTGGCCGCGCTCAAGGCCCTGGTCCGGGCTCTTGCTCGTGCGACCGCCGCAGCGGATCATCAGGCCCAGGCGGAGCGCAAGCTTCCGCCCTCGCCGAAAGGTTGAGCGTCCCTCACCTGAGGCGCCTGATACCGGAGGCCTAAAATGCTTTGCGCGATCTATGCCCGATACTCGACCGAGATGCAGCGCGCGGCTTCGATCGAAGACCAGGTTCGACTCTGCCGCGAGAAGGCGCGCCAGCTCGGCGCCGATGTCGTCGAGGTCTATAGCGACGCAGCAATATCCGGCACACGACTTGCCAACCGCCCGGGCATGCAAGCGCTGCTCGCCGCCGCCCGCGCGCGCCGCTTCGGCATGGTGATCGCCGAGGCGCTCGACCGCCTTTCGCGCGACCAGGAGGATGTCGCCGGCCTGTTCAAGCGCCTCGCGCATTTGGACATCCGGATTCACACGCTGGCCGAAGGCGATGTCAACGAGCTGCATGTAGGCCTGAAGGGCACGATGAACGCGCTCTTCATCAAGGACCTCTCGGCGAAGATTCGGCGCGGCCAGCGCGGGCGCGTCGAGGCCGGCCGCGCCGGCGGAGGCATCAGCTACGGATATCGCAAGATCGTCGAGGTCGGCCCCAAGGGAGAGATCGAGAAGGGCCGGCGCGCGATCGAGCCGGCCGAGGCCGCGGTTATCTTGCGCATATTTAAGGAGTACGCCGCCGGTCGCAGCCCGCGCGCGATTGCCGCCGATCTGAACCGAGACGGCATCAAGAGCCCGCGCGGCAAGCAATGGAATGCCAGCACGATTAACGGCCACCGGCAGCGCAACAATGGCATCCTCATGAACTGGCTCTATGCCGGCCAGATCGTCTTCGGCCGCCATAACTATCGGAAGAACCCGGAGACAGGCGTGCGCGAGGTGCGCGTAGTGCCCGCGGCCGAGCGCGTGACGATCCCCGCGCCCGAGCTGCGCATCGTGCCCGATGACCTGTGGCTGAACGTCCAGACGCGCCGACAGCGATTCGCTCAGCACGGCCCGCACCTCGCCCGCCGGCCGCGCCACCTGCTCAGCGGGCTGGCCAAATGCGGCAGCTGCGGCGGATCGTTCGCCATGCGCGCGACAAACCGCATGGGCTGCATCACGCACCGCGAGAGCGGCACATGCGACAACATCACCACCGTGCGGCGCGATCAATTCGAGGCGCGCGTCCTCGCCGGCATCAAGGAACGCTTGATAGCGCCAGACTTGTTCACTGAATTCGCGCGCGAGTATCGCGCCGCGATGAAGGGGCTGCAGAGTGCTCGCGCTGCGCGCAAGGCGACCAACAGCGCCGCTACCGCCGACGTCGATCGGCGCATCCAGCGCATCGTCAAGGCGATCGAGGAAGGCACCGCGCCAGCAACGCTACGCGAACGGCTGGCCACACTCGAATCCGAGCATGCACGCCTGGTTGCCGAGCAGCGAGAGATCGCGGCTTCAGCCACGATCGTTGAACTCCACCCCAACCTGCCCCAGCGCTACCGCCAGCAGGTTGTCCAGCTCGAGCAGGCGCTTTCCAGCGCTCCCGCCGAGCGCGCTGCGGCAGCCGATGCGCTCCGCAGCTTGATAGAACAGATCGTGGTCACTCCCGGTACGCGCCGAGGGGAAGCCATCATCGAAGTCGAGGGGAACATTGCCGGCGTCCTGGCCTTGGCGGCCGGAAGGTCAGGAAATGCGCCAAGACCGTTGTGTAATAATGATGGTGCCCCAAGTCGGATTTGAACCAACGGCCTACCGCTTACGAAGCGGTTGCTCTACCGCTGAGCTATTGGGGCTTGTCCATTCCGGACGTGTGCATGCGGCCAAGCGCAGACGCCGTCTGCGGCCGGGAAGATAGCGACGAGCCGGGCGGAACGCAACTGGACCGTCTCATCGGGGCATCCGCCAAGATATGGTAGGATTCCGGTCGCCCGAATACCTCGTGGTGAGCCTCCCGAGCTTGACGAGGGGCGAACCACGAGGACGACAGCCGCAGACGGGCGCTCACCGGCAACCTCGGAGCGGTGGCAACGGCCCCATGCTTCGACTAGCTCAGCATGAGGCAATGGCTTGGGATGAATTTCAGCACCGACGATCCAACCGCAGGCGCCGCCACGCTGCAAAAGCTCGCGGGCGAAGCCAGCCAGCTCACGACCGACGCCGGCCCGCTGACGCTCGCCCGCCATGCGCCGGGCGTGCTGCGCATGACGCTGGGCGGCGGCGCCGATGCCGGGTTGCTCGGCCAGCCAACGGCCGGCGACGCGGCACCGGTCGAAGCCGGGCCGGGCAGCGCACGGATCGCCGATGGCGGTCTCGTGCTCGAGGTGCTGGGCGGGCCGCTGCGGCTGCGCTTCTCGATCGAGGGCCAGACGCTGGTCGAGTCGGCGGGCTTTGCCGGCGGGGCGGCGCCGTTCCCCGCCGTCGCGCGCGCCAGGGACGGCTGGTGGCTTGCCTTCGCACTCGACACGAGCCGGCCGGTCCACGGTCTCGGCGAGAAGTTCGGACCGCTCGACCGGCGCGGCCAGCTCATCGTCTCGGCCAATCACGCGAGCCCGGGCGTCGCTTCGGAGCGCTCGGCCAAGAACGTCCCCTTCGTGTGGAGCCCGCGTGGCTGGGGCCTGTTCGTCCACACGCGCGGTCACGTGGTCAACGGCATCGGCTATCCCCAATGGTCGCTGCGCGCCCATGTCATCAAGGTTGAGGACGAGCGCCTCGATCTGCTCTTCATCGGTGGCGCGACACCCGAGGAGATCATCCAGCGCTTCGCGGCCCTGACTGGACGGGTCGGCGAGCAGCCCCTGTGGTCGCTCGGCGCCTGGGTCGCGGCCGGCGATGCCGCCGCGACCGCGCGCGACTGGCGCGGCGCGGAGCTGGCCGGCGATGTCATGTCCGGGGCCGCCTCGAGCGATCTGGCGTCGCACCATTTCCGCGCCTGCACGCGCGCAGGTGCGGGCGATGCGCTCGAATTGGCCGACACGATTTCCCCGGCGGATCTGATCGCCGCGCTCGGCGCCGCGCCCGCCGGCCGGCCGGTGTGGAGCCGTGCGGCCTGGACCGGCACGCAGGCGCGCGCGACCCCATGCGGCGGCGATGCCGAGGCCGATTGGGAAGGACTGGCGGCGAGCGTGCGCGGCGCGCTCTCCTGGTCCTTGAGCGGCGGCGGCGCGCACGCGACGGAAGTCGTTCTGCCGCCCGCCGGCACGCAGGCGAACAGCGAGCTTTGGCTGCGCTGGCTGCAATTCGGCGTGCTGGGCTCCCATCTGCGCATCCACGACGCTGCCAACGCGCCGTGGCGCCACGATGCCGGCGTGCTGGCCATCCTGCGCGAGTGGCTGAGCCTGCGCTACCGGCTCTTGCCCTATCTGCAGGGCTGCCTTGCCGAGGCGTCGCGCTCGGGCCTGCCGGTGCGCCGGCCGATGGCGCTCGCCTTCCCGAAGGACCCGGCGGCCCATCCCTTCGACACGCAGTACATGCTGGGGTCGGCGATCCTGGTGGCGCCCGTGCTGCAGCCGGGCGGCCAGGTGCGCGTCTACCTGCCGGAAGGGCTGTGGCACGACATCTGGACCGGCCGCTTCTTCCCGGGCGAGCGCACCATCACGGTGGCCGCGCCGAGCGAGTACATCCCCGTGTTCGGCCGCGACGGCCATTCGCTGCCATTGGGTCCGGCGGTGCGCCACACGGGCGAGCTCGATCCGAGTCTTGGACCTGCGGGGCGGCTCGACGAGCTCTGGCTGTTCAGCCTGCCGACCGCGCCGCCGCTGCTCGGCGAGCCGTTCACGGGCAACAACGCCGTGCTGTTCGCCGGCAACTGGGACCGCTCGATGTTCGGCAATCTGCCGGCCGAGGTCAGGCTGCGCGAGATCGGCGACGTCGTCGCCAAGCAGACCGCGCAGGGCTGGCTGTTCACGCGGAAATACGGCGTGCCCGGCAAGGCGCCGGGCTGATCCTCATGCCGGCTTCGGCGTCTCCATCCCCGGCATCGCGCGCTGGGCGATCAGCACGACGACGAGCAGCCCGGCGCCGACCAGGTCGGTGACCCAGTTCGGATTGACCAGCAGCAGCGCGGCCGAGACCAGCGCCACGCGCTCCCACATGACCGCCGAGCGCAGCAGAAAGCCGTGCAGGCCCGAGGCGAGCAGGATGCAGCCGATGCTGGCGGTCGCCGTCGCCATCAGAATGTCCGGCCATTCGCCGATCATGAGCAGTGCCGGATCGTAGACGAACATGAACGGCACGACGAAGCCGGCGGCGCCGATCTTCATCGCCGCCCAACCCGACTTCCACATGTCGGCCTTGGCGAGGCTCGCCGCCGCGAAGACGGCCAGCGCCACCGGCGGCGTGATCGCCGACAGAATGGCGTAGTAGAAGGCGAACATGTGGGCGGCCGGCTCGACCACGCCCATCTTGATGATCGCCGGCACCAGCAGCGCGACGGTCAGGATGTAGGAGGGCGTGGTCGGGAGCGCCAGGCCGAGCACAAGGCTCGCCATGGCCGTGATGACGAGCGCCACGAACAGGCTGTGCTCGGCCAGGCCGAGGACAAGCTGCGTGAAGGTGATGCCGAGGCCGGTGAGCGCGATCGTGCCGATCATGATGCCGGCCGCCGCACAGGCGAGCGCGACGGCCAGGCTGTTCCGGGCGCTGTCGACGAGCGCACCCCAGATGTTCGCCCATGTGACCGTATGGCGCGTCGACTTGCGCAGGTAGGCGACCGGGAAGCAGGACAGCACGCCGACGAGCGCGGCCAGCGGCGCGCTGTAATCGTTGAACATGCCGACCAGCACGATGGCGACCGGGATGAACTGGTGGCCGCGCTCCTTCAGCACATGGACGATCCGCGGGCACTCCTCGCGCGACAATCCGCGCAGACCATGCCGTTTGGCTTCGAAGTGCACCGCGGCGAAACATGCCACGTAGTAGAGGACCGAGGGAATGATGGCCCACATGCAGATTTGGAAATAGCTGACGCTCATGAACTCGGCCATGACGAAGGCGGCCGCACCCATCACCGGCGGCATGATCTGGCCGCCGGTCGACGCGGTCGATTCGACGCCGGCGGCAAAATGCGGCGTGAAGCCGCTGCGCTTCATCAGCGGCAGGGTGATCGGACCGTCGACCATGACATTGGCGACCGCGCTGCCGGAGATCGTGCCGAACAGGCTCGAGCTGATGACGCTGCATTTGCCGGGGCCGCCGGTCTGCCGGCCGGTCAGCGCGAGCGCGAAATCCATGAAGAGCTGGCCCGTGCCCGTGCGCTCCATGAAGCTGCCGAACATGACGAAGATCACGACGAAGGCGGCCGAGACGCCCAATGTCGAGCCGAAGATCCCTTCGGTCGTCATGTACATCTGGTCGAGAAAACGCTGGGCGTCGACGCCGGTCCACAGGAACGCATGGGCGACGAAGGCGAGCGCGGTCACGGGCAGCATCCAGTCGACGGCGCGGCGCGAAGCCTCGAGCACCAGGATCACTGCGAGCACGGCCATCACCATGTCGGCCGGCAGCAGGTCGTCGATGTAGTAGATGCGGTTAATGATGTACTTGTAATAGACGAAGATGTAGCCGATGAACGCGATCGACAACGCGACCAGGCCGAGATCGATCCAGGACGGGTTGCCCTGCCCGCGCTTGGCGTTGGTCGGGTAGATCAGGAATACGAGGACGATCGCGAACAGCAGGTGCCAGCCGCGGAAGATCATGGCCTCGGGCGGCGCGATGGCGATGGCGTACATGTGGTAGAGCGACATCGCCGCGCCGATGATGCCGATGGCAATGCCGATCACCTGCTTGTAGGTCAGCTTCCCCAGCATCGGCCCCCCGCCGGCTCTTTCCCGATCAAACAAAAGAACGCCCGCGGGTTTCTTGCCTCGCGGGCGTTCGGTCGAACTCGAAGGCGGCCTTTACATCATCGCGCCGACTTCGCGGTAGAACTTGCGCGCGCCGGGATGGAACGGCACGCCGATATCGTCGGCCATCATCTTGGGCGTGACGCTTTCCATCGGCTTGTTCATGACGGAGAAGTCCTTCATGTTCGCCGCGATCAGCTTGGTCATCTGGTAGACGTGATCTTCCTTGAGCTTGCACGACACCATCAGGTGCGCGGCGTAGCCGATCTTGGTGACCGGCTTGTCCTGCTTGGCGTAGGTGTTGGCCGGCAGCGTGACCGCCGCGTAGCCCTTGTTGATCTTGCGCATGCCCTCGACCGAGTCGGACAGGTCGATCAGCTTGATGTCGCGCGCCGCCGCCAGGTCCATGACGGCCGATGACGGGATCGTCGTGCCGGCGGTGAAGACCTGGGCGTGCCCGTCCTTGAGCAGCGAGACGGCATCGGTATAGGACATGAAGTTGACCTTCATGTCCTCGTACTTCAGGCCGTGGACCTCGAGGATCTGCTTGGTCGCGAGCTCGGCCGTGTTGCCGCGCGGCTGGATCGCGATCGACTTGCCCTTGAGGTCCTTGATCGAGTTGATCTTGGCGTCAGCCAGCGCGACGACCTGGAAATACTGGGGATAGAGGCTTCCCAGGTTGCAGACGTTGGCCGCCTTGCGCGGGAACGGCGGATCGCCGTTGACGCCGTCGACCGTCGAGATCGAGTTGCCGAAGCCGATCTCGGCCTTGTCCTCGTCGATGCCGCGCACATTGGCGATGCCCGCGCCGGGCAGCACCTGGACGGCCACGCCCGGGATCGACTTCTCGAACACGTTCTTGATCGCGCCGCCGAGCGGCACCCAAACGCCGCCCTGCGGGCCGGTCATGAAGCGATAGTTGTCGGCAGCGGCCGCAGGCAACGCCGCGCCGAGGGCAAGGGCAAGTGCGGCTGACGAGAACTGGATGCGCTTCAGCATGTGATTTCCTCCCGGTGACCCGATTGCTGAGTTTTCTGGCCCTAATCTGACATATTTCCGGGGCTGCGCGCGAGGGGGTCGAAGCCGGAATGTTCGGGATCTGCGCCTGGGGTCTGGCCGATTGGCGATCCTCCGCCCGCCTCAGTCCGGGCGTCCCACGGACAGCCCACCGCAGACATAGAGAAGCTGACCGGTCACGAAGGATGACCGGTCGTCGAGGAAGAAGGCGACGGCATGGGCGACGTCTTCGGGCGTGCCCATGCGGCCGACCGGTATGCCCTCGATGATGGCCTTGGTGCGCGGACTGTCGGCCGGGTTGGCGCTCGTGAACATGTCGGTCGCGATCGGGCCGGGCCCGATCGTGTTGACGGTGATGCCCTCGCGACCGAGCTCGAGCGCCCAGGTGCGGGTGAAGCCGGCGATGCCGGCCTTGGTCGCGGCATAGGCCGTGCGCAGCGTCTTGCCGAGCACGACGCGGCTCGCGATGTTGACGATGCGGCCGAAGCGGCGGCGCTTCATCGCGGGCAGCACGGCCTCCGCGCATTGCAGCGCGGCGCGCAGGTTGACCTGGACCGTGCGCTCGAAATCCGCGAGCGTCGTCCCTTCGAGATCGCCGGGCAGCGCGATGCCGGCATTGTTGACCAGGCGCGTGACCTCGTGCGCGGCCGTGATCCGCGCGAGCGCGGCGGCGGTTGCGTCGCGATCGACGAAATCGACGCGCAGATAGTTGGCGGCCTCGGGCGTGCCGGGCTCGGGCGGCAGGATATCCAGGTTGATGATCGCGTGGCCGGCTTCCGCCATGCGCCGCGCGATGGCCTGGCCGATGCCCCGGCTGGCACCCGTGATGAGCACGGCGTCGGCCGTCATGCCGATCCCGTCCTGCTCCGCCCGCCGATCAGGTCCGGAGCGTTGCAGGCGCGCGCGATCTCGCGCAGCTCCTCGACCAGCGAGTCGGCGACGGGAATGCCCTTGGTCATGCGTTCCTGCCGCGCCGTCTCCTCGGGATCGCCATGGACCAGCACCGGCTGGCCCGGCTCGGCCGGCTTGACCGCGCGCAGCGCGTCGATCATGTGGTCCATCTCCGCGATGAACTCGCCATCTTCGCGGAACATGGCTGGATTGAGCGCCAGGAAGAAGTGGCCGATGTTGAAGCGTGCCTCCTTGCCGTAGCGCTCCTCGCGCGTCGCGGCGAAGGAGCCGCCGTTCAAGGTCGCGGACAGGATGTCGACCATGGCGGCGAGGCCATAGCCCTTGTGGCTGCCCTGTTCGCGCGTGCCGCCCAAGGGCGTCAGCAGGCGGAGGTCGAGGCCGACCTTGGGATCGGTCGTCGGATTGCCGTCGGCGCCGAGCGCCCATCCTTCGGGGATCTTCTTGCCGGCGCGGTGGGCGAGCGTGAACTTGCCGATCGCCGCCGTGCTGGTCGCGAAATCCATGACGAAGGGCGGATTGCGCCCGGCCGGCGCGGCGAACGCGATCGGGTTGGTGCCGAACATCGGCTTGGAGCCGAAGGTCGGCACGATCGAGGCCTTCCAGCTCGACGTCGTGGCGATGCCGATGAAGCCGCGCTCGGCGGCCATGCGGGCATAGAAGCCGGCGGCGCCGTAGTGATTGGAGTTGCGCACGCCGACCGCGGCGATGCCGAGCCCGGCGCAGCGCTCGACCGCGAGGTTCATGGCGAACACGCCGGCCGCGTGGCCGAGCCCGCCGCCCGCATCGACCAGGGCCGTCACCGGAGTCTGCCGGACCACGCGGACGACCGCCGCCATGGTCAGCTTGCCCTCGGCGCGGATGCGGTGATAGGCGGGCATCATCGACACGCCATGGGAATCGATGCCGCTCAGATCGGCATAGAGCATCACGCGCACCGTGTCGGCAATCTGATCGGGGCGCATGCCCCAGGCGGTGAAGATCGCGGTGAGCTGGCGATCGAGGAGATCGGCGGAAAGGATCATGGAGCGACGCTACCGGAGTCGAACTTGGGAATCATCGATCTCTGCATTGCCCCCAGCCTGCCCTCCCCCACAGAGGGGGAGGGGATCAAATCTTGCACGAACTAATCCGGGGCAGGGGTGACCCCCGTTCCAACGCCGGCTTCGGCTACGCCATCGCCTCATCGGCGGCGCGCAGCGCGCGCGCAACCGGCTCGACCTTGGCGCATTGCTCGTCGCTGAGATTCGACAGCATCGGCAGGATCGGCCCGGTGTCGGCGATCCTGGCGAGGCGCACGGCATCGTGCAGCACGCGGATCGCGTTCATCTCGTCGCGCAGATCCTCGAGCGGCATGTAGCGCTGGCGCAATTTCTTCGCCTTGGCCACTTCGCCCGCCTTGAGCGCCGCGAGAATCGCCATCGAGCCGCGCGGCGCGATGCAGACCGAGCCCGAGGTGAAGCCGGCGAGGCCGAACTCGGTCATGTGCACGACAGCCGGCCGCTCGCCGATGCCGCTGATGATCATGCGCTTGTCGACCGCCTGGGCGAGCTGCGCGAGGTAATCGTCCTTGGACGGGTTTTTGCGCACGATGCCATACTTGATGGCCGCGACCAGCCCGTCATTGACCAGGCGCTGGATCGCCTCGACCGAGAGGAAGCCCTCGAACTTGATATAGAGAATGACGGGACGGCCGAAGCGGTCGACGCAGCGCCGGATGCCGTCCTCGGCGCCGGCGACCGTCGCCTGCTGCTGCAGCGGCAGGATCATGGCGGTCGGAAACGCGCGCCGGCGCAGGATGTCGGCCTGGTCCATCATGCGGCCATAGTCCGGACCGATCGAGGGGATGACCCAGGTCTCCTCGCTCGCCTGTTCCTCGAGGAAATCGACGATGCCGGCATATTCATAGACGCCGACATTGTAGAAGTTGGCGTTGCCGCCATACATCAGCGTGCGCACCCCGCCGTTCTCGAGATAGCCGATCAGGCGGCAGTTCTCGTACTCGTCGAGCGCCAGATCGGCATTGCGCGCGAGCGGCGGCACGGCGAGCACGGAGCGGGGAATGTCGTCGAGCGTGACGGGTGTGGTTTTCATGGGCATCAATCCGGCGTCAGAGTTTCAATGAATACCTCACCCTTAGCATGTCGAAGAATGAGGACGTCACCGCGTATCAGGCATTCAATGGATGGATCGGAGTCGCGGCAGCAGCCTCATGCTTCGACAGGCTCAGCATGAGGCAGACATCTAGGGCCTGAACTTCTTGATGAGCGCGTCGGCGCCGCGGGCGAGCATGCCGAGATCGACGCCGACCGAGACGAAGGTGAAGCCCTCGTCGAGCCAGCGCCGCGCGTCGGCCTCGACCGGCGCCAGGATGCCCGCGGGCTTGCCGGCCTTGCGGATGCGCTTGCCGGCGTCCGAAATCGCCGTCCACACCTCGGGATCACCCGAGGTGCCCAGCTTGCCGAAATCGGCGGCGAGATCCGCGGGACCGATGAAGATGCCGTCGATGCCGTCGATCGCCGCGATCTTCTCGAGCTCGCCCAGCGCCACGCGCGTCTCGAGCTGGACCAGCAGGCAGACCTCCTCGCTGGCACGCTTGAAATAGTCGGGCACACGGGCAAAGCGGTTGGCGCGGGTCGTGCCGGAGACGCCGCGGATGCCTTCGGGCGGGTAGCGCACGGCGCGCACGGCGCGCTTGGCCTCCTCCGCGTTCTGCACGAAGGGCACGAGCAGCGTCTGGGCGCCGATGTCCAGGAAGCGCTTGATCAGCACGAGGTCGTTCCAGGCCGGCCGCACCACCGCCTGGGTCGGATAGGCGGCGACCGCCTGGAGCTGCGCCATGACCATGGGCAGCTCGTTGGGTGAATGCTCGGTGTCGAGCAGGATCCAGTCGAAGCCGGCGCCGGCCAGGGCCTCCGACACGTAGTTGTTGGCGAGCGCCGACCAGATGCCGATCTGCGGCGTGCCCGCCTGGATCGCCCGCTTGAACTTGTTGACGGGCATGTCCATCAGTGGATCTCCGGATCGGGAATGGCGAGCCCCGGAACGGACGAGCCGCCGTGCAGGAAGTCGAAGTCGCAGCCGTGATTGGCCTGCGTCACGTGGCGGGCGAACATCTGGCCGTAGCCGCGCGGATAGATCGCGGGCTTCTGCTTCCAGGCCTGCTTGCGGCGGTTGAGCTCGGCCTCGTCGACCTTGAGCTCGATCTTCCGGTTCGGCACGTCGAGCTGGATGGTGTCGCCGGTGCGCACGAAGGCGAGCGGCCCGCCGACATGGGATTCCGGCGCCACGTGCAGCACGCAGGCGCCGTAGCTGGTGCCGCTCATGCGCGCGTCGGACACGCGCACCATGTCGCGCACGCCCTGCTTCAGGAGCTTCTTCGGAATCGGCAGCTGGCCCCATTCCGGCATGCCTGGCCCGCCGAGCGGGCCAGCGCTCTGCAGAACCAGCACGTGATCAGGCGTGACCTCGAGATCGTCGCGATCAACCTTGGCGGCCATTTCGTTGTAGTCGCTGAACACCAAGGCCGGGCCGGAATGGCGCAGCAGGCGCGGCTCGGCTGCGCTGTGCTTGATCACGCAGCCGTCAGGCGCCAGGTTGCCGCGCAGCACGGCAAGCCCGCCTTCGGCGTTGAGCGGATTGTTGAGCGGGCGGATGACGTCGTCGTTGTAGGTCTGGGCACCCGCATAGTTCTCGCCTAACTTCTGGCCGTTGACGGTCAGCGCCGAGCCGTCGATCCGATCGCCAAGCCGCGCCAGCGTTGCGCGCAACCCGCCGGCGTAGAAGAAGTCTTCCATCAGGAAGCGGCCGGACGGGCGGATGTCGGCGATCAGCGGCGTGGTGCGCGACAGCTTGTCGAAGCGGTCGAGGTCCAGCTTGACGCCGGCGCGGCCGGCGAGCGCCACCAGGTGGATGATCGAGTTGGTCGAACCGCCGAGCGCCATGGTGGTGACGATGGCGTTGTCGAAGGATTTGGCCGTGAGGATGTCCGATGGCTTCAGGTCCTCCCACACCATCTCGACGATGCGGCGCCCCGTGGCGCTCGCCATGTGGGCGTGGCGCGAATCGGGCGCCGGGATCGACGACGCGCCGGGCAAGGTCATGCCCAGCGTCTCGGCGAGCGACATCATGGTGGCGGCCGTGCCCATGGTCATGCAGGTGCCGGGCGAGCGCGCGATGCCGTCCTCGATCTCCATCCAGGCCTTCTCGTCGATATTGCCGGCCTTGAGCTCGGCCCAGTATTTCCAGGTGTCGGTGCCCGACCCCAGCGTCTGGCCGCGCCACGAGCCGCGCAGCATCGGACCCGCCGGCATGAAGATCGCCGGCAGGTTCATGCTGATGGCGCCCATCAGCAGGGCCGGCGTCGTCTTGTCGCAGCCGCCCATCAGCACCGCACCGTCGATCGGGTTGGCGCGCAGCAGCTCCTCGCACTCCATGGCGAGCAGGTTGCGGTACATCATGGTGGTCGGCTTCATGATCGGCTCGCCCAGAGACACCGCCGGCAGCTCGACCGGGAAGCCGCCGGCCTGCCACACCCCGCGCTTCACCTCTTCCGCGCGCTGGCGGAAATGGGTGTGGCAGGTGTTCATGTCGCTCCAGGTGTTGATGATGGCGATGACCGGCTTGCCGCCGTAATCCTCGGCCGTGAAGCCCATCTGCTTGGTGCGCGAGCGATGGCCGAAGGACCGCATGTCCTTGACGCCGTACCAGCGATGGCTGCGCAGTTCCTCGGCCTTCTTGCGCGCGCGCTTGTCCGCCATGGCGGATTTTCCCCCTCAAATCGTTGCGGCGGCTAGTGAAGCGGGGGCATCCGGGGCTGTCAATTGAAGATGCGCCGCCGCGTCCGGGCGACACTCCCAGTCAGCGAGCTCGTCCCAGCACCAACTCGATGCAGCGGCGCAAGCCGGGCGCCACCTCGTAGCCGCCGAGCTCGTCGAGGGCAACCCAGCGCGCTTCGTCGTGCTCGGCGGAGAGCGTCACCTCGCCGCGCGCATTGCCGCTGCAAAAGGTGATGCCGATCGCCTCGTCGCGCGCCGGACCGCGGCGAAAGAAGAAGGTGTCGAGCGGCTCCAGGATGTCGACCGACAGACCGGTCTCCTCGGCGGCCTCGCGGCGGGCGGCATCCTTCGGCGTCTCGCCCGCTTCGAGGCGGCCCGACGCGACGTCCCATCGTCCGGGCGCGTGCTCGACGGTCCGGCTGCGCCGCAGCAGAAGCACCCTGCCGTCGCGCTCGATGATCACCGACACGACGACGACGAAGCGGGCGGACATCGCAGCTAGCTTCCGGGCTGAGCGCCGCTCATGGACCGTGGCGGCGCTGAGATCGCGCCGACCGGTTCGACGGCTGGCGCGATTTCGCCGCCGCCAATCCGCACCGGCGCCTGCCAGCGCAAGCCATCGAAGGCATGGCAATGGCCGCAAAGCGGCGTCCATTCGGCCGACACCGCGCCGCAACTCGTGCACACCCATTGCGGCGCCGCGACGGCCACCGCGGCGTGCTCGAGCCAGCGGCGCGCCGCGTCGAGATCGTTGTGCTCGGATTCCTCCAGCCTAGCCAGCAGGCGGAGGACACGCGCCGACGGCTCCGCCTTGCGTGCCTGCTCCAGATGATTTCGCGCCGCACCCCAGAGCTGCGCCTCGAGCGCGGCCTCGGCGAGCGCAATGTGGCTTTCGGGATGTTCGGGCTTGAGCTGCGCCAGCCGCTCGAAGGCCTTGAAGCGGTCGAGCGCCGGCTCGTCGCGCCAGATGGCGCCATAGGCCGCGGCCAGCTCGGGATGCGGCGTCGCGGCCCAGGCGCGTTCGACCGTGCGCGTCGCGCGCCTGATCTTGCCGAGCTTGAGGTAGCGCCGCGCGACCAGCGCCACCGCAGGCACGAGATCGGGCGTCAGGTCGATGGCATCCTTGGCGCGGTCGAGCGCCGTGTCGTCGCGGCCCTCGGCTTCCGCGGCGCGCGCCTGGGCCAGCAGGAGCACGGCACGCCGGCGCCGCGCCTCGGCCTCGCCGACCTGGCGGCCGCGCGCGGCCTGCTTGAGCGTGGCGAGCGCGTCCTCCCAGCGCCCGGCCTGGGTCTGCAGATCGAACAGCGCGCCGAGCACCCAAGGGGTGTCCGGCTTGATCGCGTGAGCGCGCTGGGCGAGCTCGAGCGCCTTGGCACGATCGCCTGAGCGGTTCGCCTGGGTGAGCAGGCCGCGCACGCCGAGAAAGGCGGTCTCGGGATTGTCGAGCATGGCCGTGAAGTATTTGCGCGCGGCGTCCTCGTCGCCTTCGAGCTGGGCGGCCTGGGCCGCCAGCAGCATGGTCAGCGGCGGATCACCCAGCAGCACGTCGGCCTGACGCGCCTGGCGGCGGGCCTCGTCGGCGTCGCCGGCCGCGACCGCGACCATGCCCTGGGTCAGCGCGCGATAGCCCTTGCGCCGGCGGCGCTCGCGCCGCCACACCGCGAAATCGCCGGGCGCTTGGATCAGGCTACGCCAGAACCGGTAGATCAGCGCCGCCGCAACCACGAGAAGCGCCACGGCCGCCGCGACCAGTGCTGCCGAGGTCTCGATGCGGTAGCCGAGGAAATCGATGCGAACCTCGCCCGGATGCTCGGCGAGCCAGACCGCGACCGCCACGAGGAGGGCGACCTGGACGATGTAAAGGATGATGCGGATCATGCGGTCATGACGTCATGATGCGGACGCCGGTCATGGGCGCGGCGCGCCGGCGGCAGCCGTGAGCTGCGCCACGACCCGGTCGAGGGCGAGCCGCGCCTGGGCCTCCTCGAGCCAGGGCGTGGCCGGCGCCTTGATCTCGGGCGGCAACACGTCGATCGCGGCGCCGGCCGTGGCAAGGTCGTCCGCCGCGAGCGCGGCTTCAGCGCGCGCCACCA
>VGDO01000124.1 GCA_016869645.1 Alphaproteobacteria bacterium | reverse complement strand
ACGATCTGCAGCGTGTCGGCGAGGCCGTTGCGCCGTGCCCGCTCTTCGAGCTCGCGGCGATAGCCCGTGCGTCCCTGGTCCGAGCCGACGAAGATGCAGCGCAACAGGCGTCCCGGCTGCTTGCGGCGCAGCCGGGCGAGCGCGTCGATCAGCACCGTGTGGCCCTTCCAGCGCGTCAGCCGGCCGGGCAGCATGACGACGGGCACGCCGTCGGGCAGGCGCCACGCCTCGGCGAGCTGGATGATGCGGCCTGGATAGACGCGCGCTGTGTCGAACGAGTCGATGTCGACGCCGCGTGGCACGACGCGCAGCCGCTCGGGATCGACCTTGTAGTTGGCAAGCACGTGGTCCGCGACGAAGTGGGAGATCGCGATTACGCGTTCGCCACGCGCCATGATCTGGTTGTACCAGCGCTTGCCGGGGAAACCGAGAGTATAGGGACTGTGGAACGTCGTGACGAAGCGCCGTCCCGTGCGCCGTGCCGCGTAGTAGGCGCTCCACGCTGGCGCCCGGCTGCGCGCATGGACGATGTCGACCTCGAGTTCGCCGATGATGCGTGCGAGGCGGCCGATATTGGCGTGAATCGACAGCGGATTCTTGCTCTCGAGCGATAGCGTCACATGGGTGGCGCCAGCGCGCTCGACTTCGCGCACCATCGGTCCGCCGGCGGAGGCGACGATCGCCGTCCAGCCCGATTGGACGAGCGCGGCGGCGATGTCGACCGTGCCGCGCTCGACCCCGCCCGTGACCAGCGCAGGCAACACCTGGAGCACTGCCGGGCGGCGCAGCTTGCCGACCGCAGGCTGAATGCTAGATTCGGCTGCTTCCACAGGAAGCGCGCTGGCCATCGCTGCCCCGTCCTGACTCCCGTTCGATCACCCGCCACGCCGCGCTTCGAGCTGGACCGTCATGCATCGAAAAACGTTGGAATTCTAATGTGTTTCCATATTTTGTGTCACCCCATGACGCTCGCGCCGCCGCACGGCTTCCGGTGAACTCGACGCAATGGCAAGCACACTAACACGGGCCGACGGCGCGACAATCGCCTATGAGCAACAGGCCGGGCGGTCGCCCGGCGTCATGTTCATGGGCGGTTTCATGTCGGACATGACCGGAACCAAGGCGATGGCGCTCGAGGACTACTGCCGGCGTCGCGGTCAGGCCTTTCTGCGCTTCGACTATCAGGGGCATGGCCAATCATCGGGCCGGTTCGAAGACGGCACGATCGGCACGTGGACCGACGACGCCTTGTTCTGCTTCGATCGCTTGACGCAGGGGCCGCAGGTATTGGTCGGTTCGAGCATGGGCGGCTGGATCATGCTGCTCGTGGCGCTCAAACGCCAGGCGCGGCTCAAGGGTCTCGTCGGCATCGCGGCTGCGCCGGACTTCACGGAGGACCTCATGTGGCAGACCATGATGCCGGTCGAGCGCGAGACGCTTCTGCGCGATGGCGTGCTGGAGCAGCCCTCTGCCTACAGCGACGAGCCCTACCGCGTCACACTGCGCCTGATCGAGGAGGGAAGGCGCCATCTGCTCCTGCGTGACCGCATCCCGCTGGCACTGCCGGTGCGCCTGCTGCATGGCATGAAGGACGCCGACGTGCCTTGGGAAACCTCGATGCGGATCGCCGAGCGGCTGGACGGGCCTGACGTCGTCGTCTCGCTCGTCAAGGCGGGCGACCACCGTCTGTCGACGCCGGACGATCTCGAGCGACTGTGCTCGGCCGTCGGCGGACTGATCGGCGGCTAGTTCATTCGGCCAGAAGCGCCGCCAGACCGTCGCGATAGCTCGGATAGCGCAGGCGAACGCCGAGCTCGTGCTTGATGCGTGAATTGTCGACACGCTTGTTGTCCGCATAGAAGCTCAGCGCCATCGGGGACAATCGCGCCTGCTCGATGGGAATCTCCGGTGGCGGCGTCACGCCCAGCAGCGCGCAGGCATGGGCGATGACATCCTGCGGCGGCGCGGGATCGTCGTCGCAGACGTTGTAGACGGCGCCCGGGTTCGGTCGCGCGATCGACGCTTCGAGCACCTGGACAATGTCGTCGATATGGATGCGGCTGAACACCTGCCCGGGTTTGACGACCCGATGGGCGCGCCCCGCGCGGACCGTGTCGAGCGCGCTGCGGCCGGGTCCGTAGATGCCGGCGAGGCGGAAGACATGCACGGGCAGCCGGTGCCGTTCGTGCAGCCCAAGCCAGCCCGCCTCGGCCGCGACGCGGCGCTGGCCGCGCTCGCCCGAGGGCCGAAGCGCGGCGGACTCATCGACGAGCGCACCGCCGCGATCGCCGTAGACGCCCGTGGTCGACAGGTAACCGACCCAAGTCAGGTCGGGCAGCGCCACGATGTCGCCGCCGTGCAGATCGAGCACGACGTCGCCGTGCCGTTCTGCATCATCGTCAGGTGGCACCGAGACGAGCAGATGGGTGGTTCCCGCGAGCGCTGCGGCCGGATCGTCGAGCGGGCGCCCACGATCGAAGATGTGAGTGGTCACGTTCTGCGCGGGCAGGTCGCCCCTGTTGTCGCCGCTGCGCCGCGTGCCCGCGACGGACCAGCCACGGCCGATCAGTCGACGGGCGAGCGCCGTGGCGCAGTAGCCGAGGCCGAAGCAGAACAGACGCGGCGGCATGTGGAGCGATCCTGCGGCATCGTCGGGCTTGCGCCCGCGGTGATGATTGCGGACTGTAGGGACCGCCCGTCCCTGGAACAAGCCGATGATTGGCCGCCTGCCGCATTTGCTCGTGATCGCCGCGCTGCTCGCCTGTCCGCCGCCGGCGGTCGCCCAGTTGCCGGCCGCCGATAACGCGCTCGAGGAGGAGCGCTACCGCCAGTGCCTCGCCAAGGTGAACGAGAATGCCGAGGCCGGGTTCGAACGCGCGCGGGATTGGCGGATTTCCGGCGGCGGCATCCCGTCGCGCCATTGTGCGGCGATGGCGCTCATCGCGCTGCAGAAGTTCGCGATGGCCGCCCAGATGCTCGAGCAGATCGCCGGTGATCAGGCGGACATGTCGCCAGAGCTGCGCGCCGACGTGCTCGCCCAGGCGGGACAGGCCTGGATCATGCAGGGCGACGCCGTGCGCGCGATCTCGGCGCAGACCGCGGCGCTCAAGCTCAAGCCCGACGACCCCGACCTGCTGATCGACCGGTCGATCGGCTATGGCGGCAGCGGACGCTACTGGGAGGCGATCGACGATCTCAACCGCGTCATCGAGCTGAACCCGCGCCGGGCCGACGCCTACGTGTTCCGCGCCTCGGCCTATCGCCTGGTCGACGCACCGGAGCTCGCCCTCGACGATGTCGCCGAGGCGCTCCGGCTCAGCCCCGGCTCGCCTGACGCTCTGCTCGAACGGGGCATGCTGCGGCGCATGACCGGTGACGATGCCGGCGCGCGCCAGGACTGGGTGCAGGTCGTGCGCATGGGTGCGGCCGCCGGCGCGGCACTCGACGTGGCGCGCGCCAATCTCGAGAAGATGGACGTCAAGGTCGAGCCGGCGCCGCCCGCGGCACCGCCGGCCCCGACACGACCGCAGCGCCCCCAACCGCGCAAAGACGGACCGCCGCGCGCGGGCGGCTAGAAGTCGAGATCCGCGTAGTGCTTGGGCGGCGGCGCGCCCGGGATCGAGTCCGTGAGGATCGCGCGGAAGCTCGGCCGCGACTTGATCCGCGCATACCAGTCCTTGGCCGCCGGATAATCCTCCCACGGCACGTCGCCCAGATAGTCGATCGTCGACAGGTGCGCGGCGGCCGCGATGTCGGCCAAGGTCAGCTCGTCGCCCGCCAGCCATTTGCGCCGGTCGGTCAGGTAGCCGAGGTAGTCGAGATGGGTCTTGATGTTGGCCTTGCCGGCGCGGATCGCGCCCGAGTCCGGCTCGCCCATGCCGAGGAACCGCTTCATGATCTTCTGCTCGACCAGGTGCTGCGTCACCTCGCGGTCGAATTTGCGATCGAACCAGGCGATCAGGCGACGCGCCTCGGCGCGCAGCGCCGGCGTCGAGCCGAACAGCGGGCGCTGCGCATCAGGGTAGGCATCGTCGAGGTATTCGCAGATCGCGGCCGAGTCGGCGACCACGGAGCCGTCGGGCTCGACCAGGACCGGCACTTCGCCGGCCGGATTGAGGGCGAGGAACTCCGCCCGCGCCTCCCATACCTTCTCCATGCGGAGCGTGAATTCGAGGCCCTTCTCGGCCAGCGCCACGCGCACCTTGCGGCATGGCGGCGACAGCCAGACATGATAGAGGACGCGACCCTGGGACTGGTTCAAGTCAACCGCGCCGAATCAAGGTTCCGACGCCCTTCTCGGTGAACAGCTCGAGCAGCAGGGAGTGCTCGACGCGCCCGTCCAGGATCACCGCGGCCGCGACGCCCTTATCGACCGCATCGAGACAGGTTTCGACCTTGGGGATCATGCCGCCCTTGATCGTGCCGTCGCTGATCAGGCCGCGGAAATGCGAAGCCGGCATGTCCGCGACCAGCCTGCCGTCCTTGTCGAGCACACCCTTGATGTCGGTCAGCAGGAGCAGCCGCTCCGCCTTGAGCGCCGCGGCCACGGCGCCGGCCACCGTGTCCGCATTGATGTTGTAGGTCTCGCCGTCGTCGCCGAACCCGATCGGCGCGATCACCGGGATGATCGACGACTTCGCCAGCATGTCCAAGATCTGCGTGTTGATCTGGGTGGGCTCGCCGACGAAACCGAGATCGAGCACCTTCTCGATGTTCGAGTCGGTCTGGCGGCTGCGGTGCTGCATGCGGCGCGCCTGGATCAGGTTGCCGTCCTTGCCGCTGAGGCCGACTGCCATGCCGCCGGCCTGCTGGACCGCGGCAACGATCTGCTTGTTGATCGAGCCGGCGAGCACCATCTCGACGATCTCGACAGTCGCCTTGTCGGTGACGCGCAGCCCGTCGACGAACTCGCTCTTGATCTTGAGCCGCTCGAGCATCTGGCCGATCTGCGGGCCGCCGCCATGGACGACCACGGGATTGATGCCGACATATTTGAGCAGCACGACGTCCTCGGCGAACTGCCGGGCGATGCTGTCGTCGCCCATGGCGTGACCGCCGTACTTGATGACGAAGGTCTTGCCGGCATGCCGGCGCATGTAGGGAAGCGCCTCCGAGAGGACGCGCGCTTCCGGCGAATGCGAGCTTGGGGCGCTCGGGCTCTTCTTGTCGGTCATGACCCGTCCGCTGTGATGCCCGCGAATTTAGTGCGTTTGCGCGCGAAATGGAATTGCATCATCGATGTTCGGCCCGGCGGACGTTTGGCTGGGACACGCACTAGCCGTTGGGCGCCGCGCCCGCGAGCGCGGCCAACATCGCCCTGAGCTCGGGAATGCCGGCACCGGACACCGAACTGGTGGCCAGCACCTCGGGATGCGCCGCGCCGTGGCGCGAGAGAGCCTCGAGCGTCCGCGCCGTGACCGCTTCCAGCCCGGATGGCGTCACCTTGTCGGTCTTGGTCAGCACACCCTGGTAGGAGACGGCCGCCTCGTCGAGCATCGTCATGATCGCTTCGTCGCTCGGCTTCACGCCGTGCCGGCCGTCGATCAGCACCAGCACGCGCCGGAGCGTGGCGCGCCCTTTGAGGTAGTCGCGCACCATGCCCGTCCATTCCTTGATCTCGGACCTGGCGGCCCGGGCATAGCCATAGCCGGGCAGGTCGACCAGCATCATGGCGCCGGCAAGCTCGAAGAAATTGATCTGGCGGGTGCGGCCGGGCGTGTGCGAGGTGCGCGCCAGCGTCTTGCGTCCGGTCAGCGCGTTGACCAAGCTGGACTTGCCGACATTGGACCGGCCGGCAAACGCGATCTCGGTCAGCCGCGACGGCGGTATGGCCGACGAGGTCGCCGCGCCGGCGACGAAGCGGCATTCCCGGGCGAACAGCAGACGGCCGGCCTCGAGCGCCGCGTCGTCGGCCTCGGCCGTCACCGGGGTCAGCTCTTACCGGCCTTGGCCGTCGACCCCGCCTTGGCCGCGGATTTGGCGCTCTCCTTCTCGGCGAGCCGCATGATCCACCACTGCTGCGCCATCGACAGCACGTTGTTCCAAGCCCAATAGATCACCAGCCCGGCCGAGAAATTGGCAAGCAGGAAGGTGAACATGATCGGCATCAGCATGAACAGCTTCGCCTGGATCGGGTCGGGCGGTTGCGGGTTCATCTTCTGCTGGAACCACATGGTCACGCCCATGATGAGCGGCCAGGCGCCGAGATGGAGGAACGGCCCGATCACGGGGATGATCGTCGGGTCCCATGGGATCAGGCCGAACAGATTGAATATCGTGGTCGGATCCTGGTCCGACAGGTCCTTGATCCAGCCGTAGAACGGCGCATGACGCATCTCGATGGTCACGAACAGGACCTTGTAGAGCGCAAAGAACACCGGGATCTGCACGAGAATCGGCAGGCATCCGGCGGCGGGATTGGCCTTCTCGCGCTTGTAGAGCGCCATCATTTCCTGGTTGAGGCGGACGCGATCCTCGCCGAAGCGCTCGCGCAGCTTCATCATTTCGGGCTGCAGCAGCTTGAGCTTGCTCATCGCCCGATAGGATTTGTTGGCGAGCGGGAACAGGACCAGCTTGATGACCACGGTCAGCGCCAATATGGCGAGGCCGAAATTGCCGAGCCAGTGCGCGAACTGGTCGAGCATGTAGAAGATCGGCTTGGTCAGGAAGGGGAACCAGCCCCAGTCGACCACCAGGTCGAAGCGCTCGATTTTGAGATTGTCGCCGTAGGCTTCGATGCGCTTCACTTCCTTGGCACCGACGAAGAGATGGCTCGTGCTCTCGGTCGAGCTGCCTGCCGGAACGGCAACCGGGTCGCCGGTGAAATCCGCCTGGTAGCGGTCCAGGCGATCGGGCAGGGAGTGCGTGAACCGCGTCAGGACTTCCTTGGCCTGGTCGGGAATCAGCGCGACCAGCCAGTACTTGTCGGTGATGCCGAGCCAGCCTCCTTTGGTCTTCTGCTCGATCTTCTTCTTCTCGGCCGTGTCCTTGTAGGTCCACTCCTTGAGCGCGCCGCCGATCCAGCCGATCAAACCCTCATGGAGAATGTAGAAGCCGAGCGTCGGCGGCGTGCCGGTCCGCGAGATGAGCCCGTAGGGCAGCAAGCTCACCGGCCTGCCGGAGTTGTTGATCACACGGTCGGTGACCGTAATCATGAAATTGGCGTCGAGCGCCAGAACCCGCTCGAAGCGCAAGCCCTGCCCGTTGTCCCAGGCGAGCGTGACGGGCGCTTCCGGCGTAAGCGTGTCGCGGCTGGCGCGCCACAAGGTGTCCCGCCCGGGCAGCGCGATGCCGGTATCGGCTGAAACCCAGCCATATTCGGCGAAATAAGGCTCCGCCGTTCCGAGCGGCGAGAGCAGCAAGATGTTGGGGCTGCCCGGTTGCACAGTCACCCGGTAGTCGTTGAGGACCACATCGTCGAGCCGCGCGCCCTGCAGCGCGATCGAGCCGCTCAGGCGCGGCGACTGCAGCTTGATGCGCGGCGACTGGGCGAGGGCAGCCTCGCGCGTCAGTGTGCCGGGTGCGGCGGGCGCAGGTGCCACGGCACCGGGCGCGCCCGGTGCTGCAGCGCCGGGCTGGGTTGCGCCTGGCTGGGCGGTACTCGGCACAGACGGCGTTTGCTGGGCTTGCTGGGCCTGCTGCAGCTGCTGGGCTTGTTGCACTTTCTGCTGCTGTTCCTGGCGCGGAATCTCGTACAGGAACTGGAAGCCCAGCAGGATGGCGATCGACAGCGTGATCGCCAGGATGAGATTGCGTTGCTCGATCATCGGCAGAGATCCGCAGCCTTGCCGTGGCGAGGCGCGGCCATTGTTCGGGTTTCGGGCACCGGGTCATAGCCCATGCCGCCCCATGGGTGACAGCGCAGCAGGCGACGCACGGTCAGCCATCCGCCGAACAACGCGCCGTGCCGCCGCACTGCCTCCTCGCCGTAGCAGGCGCAGGACGGCTCGTACCGGCAATTGTGGCCGAGCAGCGGCGAAATGGCGTAGCGATAGGCGCGGATCAGCCCGACCAACAGCCATGCAGGCGTCCGCACGGCGAGCGATACGATGCGCGCGATCACGTCTGCGTCTCCCTGCCGGGCGTCCAGGTGTCGAGACGCTTGAGCGCCTGCGTCAGGTCGTCGATCAGGAGAGCAAAGGGCCGCTCCACGGTCGCCTCACGCGCGATCACGACGTAGTCGTGACCGGTTGCCGCCATCACCGGTAGGACCTGGGCTACTGCTGCACGCAGGCGTCGGCGCGCGCGGTTGCGCGCGACCGCGTTGCCGACCTTTCGGCTTGCCGTGAAACCGACGCGGATCGACGGCGGGGCCGCACGTTCGTCAGTCGCTCTTGCCGTTTCGTGGCGCATCACCTGCAGCACCAATCCTGGTGTGGCGCATTTGCGCCGGCTCGCCGCGACCTTGAGGAACTCATGCCGTCGTCGCAGCCGCTGCAGCGGACGAGGCGATGGCATGACGCTCTTGGTTGACGAATCCGGCACTCGAGCTCGCACGGGTCGGAGGCGATCCTTCACCCCGCCGGCCGATGCGACAATTCGCCCATCAGGGCATGGGTAAGGCCGGGCTGCCCCGACCTGGATCTTCGTTCAGGCCGACAGGCGCTTGCGCCCTTTGGCCCGCCGCGCGGCCAAGACCTTGCGGCCACCAACGGTCGCGGTGCGAGCGCGGAAACCGTGCCGGCGCTTACGCACGAGCTTGCTCGGCTGATAGGGACGTTTCACGGGACAATCTCCGTCGGCGGCGCTTTTGAAAACCGGCCCGGTGTATAGGGTCATAACGCTGTGAAGTCAACGTTGCGCCGCCCGTCGGACGCTGCAACGTACCCGATCTGTTCCGGCTGCGAGGTCAGAGCCGGAACTGTGCCAGCCTCACGTCGTGGTGACTGGCCCGGAGAGAGGGGGGATGTTATGGAGCAAGTCCCACGATGGGCGCGTTCCCGCCCCGAGGTGTCAGGTCTTGACCGATCGCAACCCGAGTGCCGCGACGTCAGGCGGCCACACGTGATCCGGCGCGCTTGGCCATTGGCGGTCCTGCTGGGCGGGTTGGCTCTCTTTTTCGGATTGGGCCTGCACCGGCAAATCAGCTTCGAGACGCTGCGCGACAATCGCGCCGCCCTCGGCGAACTGGTGGAGCGCTGGGGACTGATCGCCCGGTTCGGCTATGCGGCGCTCTACGCGGCCGTCGTCGCATTCTCGCTGCCGATCGGGCTCCTGCTCACGATTGCCGCCGGGTTCCTGTTTGGCGCTTACCAGGCGACCGTCGTCGTCGTCGTGGGTGCCACGCTGGGCGCCGTTGCGCTGTTTTTGGCGGCGCGCACCGCGTTGCGCGACGTGCTCATGGCCAAAGCCGGTCCGTTCGTGCAGAAGCTCGAGGCGGGCTTTCAGGAGAATGCGCTCAGCTACATGTTCGTGCTGCGCTTGGTGCCGCTCTTTCCGTTCTGGCTCGTCAATATCGTGCCGGCCCTGTTGGGCATCCCGCTTCGCGTCTATCTGATCGGCACGTTCTTCGGCATCATCCCCGGGACTTTCGTCTATGCGCTGGTCGGCAATGGCCTCGGCGCCGTGTTCGACTCCGGCGGCGAACCCGATCTGGCGATCATCTTCAAACCGGAGATCATCGGGCCGATCCTGGGCCTCGCCGCATTGGCGCTGGTGCCCGTCGTCTATCGCACAATCAAGTCGAAGCGCGCCTAGGGCATTCCGGGGGCAGCGGCGGGAGCACCGACATGGCGGAACACATCGTCACCGATATCTGTGTGATCGGCGCCGGCTCGGCCGGATTGTCGGTGGCGGCCGGCGCCTCGCAGATGGGCGCGCCGACCGTGCTGATCGAAGGCCACAAAATGGGCGGCGACTGCCTCAACTATGGCTGCGTTCCCTCCAAGGCGCTGCTCGCGGCAGGCAAGCTCGCAGTCCATGGCACCGATGCCGGCGTGGATGGCGCGGCCTTCGGTGTCCGCATTCAGCGGCCGCAGGTCGATTTCCGGCGCGTGCACGACCATGTCCATGGCGTGATCGGAGCGATTGCGTCGCACGATTCGGTCGAGCGCTTCGAAGGCCTGGGCGTGCGTGTCATCCGGGCCAAGGCGCGCTTCACCGGCGCGCAGGAGGTGGCGGCGGGCGACGCGATCGTGCGCGCGCGCCGCTTCGTCGTTGCGACCGGCTCGGCGCCCGCCGTGCCGCCGATCCCCGGTCTGGCCGAAACCTCCTATCTCACCAATGAGTCCGTATTTGATCGCACCGAGCCGCCCGATCATCTGATCGTCATCGGCGGCGGCCCGATCGGGCTCGAGCTCGCCCAGGCGCATCGGCATCTGGGCGCCGCCGTAACCGTGCTCGAAATGGCGACCGTGCTCGCCAAGGACGATCCCGAGCTTGCCGATTTCGTGCGCCGCCGCCTCATCTCCGAAGGCGTCGCGCTGCGCGAAGGGGTGAAGGTTGTGCGCGTCGAGCCGGCGGGCGGCGGGGTGGCGGTGGTCCTCGCCGGCAAGGACGGTGCCGAGGAACGGCTGGAAGGTTCGCACCTGCTCGTCGCGACCGGCCGCAAAGCGAATGTCGGCGACCTCGACCTCGACCGGGCCGGCATCAAGCATTCGGCCAAGGGCATCGAGGTCGACGCCCGCTTGCGCACCAGCAATCGTCGCGTGTTCGCCATCGGCGACGTGGCGGGCGGCTATCAGTTCACGCACATCGCCGGGTATCACGCCGGCATCGTGATCCGCAATGCGCTGTTCCGCCTGCCGGCCCGGGTCGACTATCGCGCGGTTCCATGGGTCACCTACACCGCGCCGGAGCTGGCCAATGTCGGCCTGACCGAGGCCGACGCGGCGAAGCAGCACGGCGCGATCCGCGTGTTGCGCTGGTCGTTTCACGAGAACGACCGCGCCCAGGCCGAGCGCATGACCGACGGAATGATCAAGGTCATCACCAAGCCGAACGGATTGATCCTCGGCGCCGGCATCGTCGGGCCCCATGCCGGCGAGCTGATCCAGCTCTGGGGGCTGGCGATCCAGCAGGGCCTCAAGATCGGCGCGATTGCCGGCATGATCGCGCCCTATCCCACGCTCGGCGAGGTGAGCAAGCGCGCGGCCGGCAGTTTCTATACGCCCAGCTTGTTCAGCGAGCGAACGCGCAAGATCGTGCGGTTCCTCGCGCGCTTCGGCTGAGCTGGCCCGCTCGCATTGCCATGAGACGGACGCTGATGCACAGCCTGTCGGCGCGGCTCCTGCTCTGGACGATCTTCTTCGTCATGCTGGCCGAGGTGCTGATCTTCGCGCCGTCGGTCGCGCGCTTTCGAGTCTCCTGGTTCGAGGAGCGGCTGGCCGCCGCTCATCTCGCCGGTCTCTCGGTCGATGCCACGCCCGATCGAACGGTCAGCCGCGAGCTTGCGGCGATGCTGCTCGACCATGTCGGTGCCTATGTCGTGGATCTATATCGCGGCGGCAAGAATACGCACATGCTGGCGCGCACCCAGCCGCGCCCGGTCCAGGCGACCTACGATCTGCGCCAGACGAGCTTCGTCGGGCTGATCGCGGATGCCTTCGTCACGCTGGCGCAGCCGGCCGGACGCGTGCTGCGCATCATCGGCCAGTCGCCCAAGGATCCGGACGTCCTGGTCGAAGTCGTGCTCGAGGAAGCGCCGCTCCGCTCGGCGATGCTCTACTACTCCGAGCGCATCCTGGCGCTTTCGATCGTCATCTCGATCATCACGGCCAGCCTGGTGTTCATCAGCCTGCAGGTGATCCTGGTCAACCCGATGCGGCGGATCACGGACAGCATGGTCGCATTCCGAAACGATCCCGAGAATACCGGCACCATGATCGGACCGACCGGCCGCAGCGATGAGATCGGCACGGCGATGCGTGTGCTGGCCGACATGCAGGTGAGTCTGCGCTCGTTCCTGCGCCAGAAAACCCGGCTCGCTGCGCTCGGCACCGCGGTCGCCAAGATCAGTCACGATCTGCGCGGCATCCTCGCGACGGCGCAACTCGTGTCGGACCGGCTGGTCGGCAGCGACCATCCCGAGGTCCGGCGGGTGGCGCCGACGCTCGTCGACGCGATCGACCGCGCAGTCGCGCTCTGCTCGCAGACCCTCGATTTCATCCGCGACAGCGAGCCGCCGATGCGACCGTCGCGTTTCCCGTTGTCAACCCTGGTGAGCGAGGTCGGCGGGGCGCTCGGCCTCGGCGCTCCTGGTGACGCGGCGACGACGTGCCAACTCGACAACCAGGTCGATGCTGCACTCGACCTGCAGGCCGATCGGGATCAGATCTACCGGGTCTTCATCAATCTCATGCGCAACGCGGCCGATGCCGGGGCGCGCACGGTCCGCGTCTCGGCCAAGCGCACGGCGCAGGGCGCCGTCGTCACGGTTGCCGATGACGGCCCCGGAATTCCGCCCAAGGCCCAGGAACGGCTGTTCCAGCCTTTCGCGGGTACGGTTCGACCCGGCGGCACCGGCCTCGGCCTTGCGATTGCGCGCGACCTGCTGCGTGCCCATGGCGGCGACATCCTGCTGGCGGCGACCGGGCGGGACGGGACCCAGTTTCGGCTCCACGTGCCCGACATGCCCCTGCGCGCCTCCGCCTAGTTCGACCAAGCCAGCCGTTGCCATCAGGGCCGATTTTCGGTCATCCTGAGGCTCATTGCTTGTCCTTGCCGGGGGTCGTCATGGGTGATGTCAGCAAATGGATTGTCGGGGCCGCCGTGGCGGTTCTGGCCTTGATCGGGCTCATCGTTGCGGCCAAGGCGCAGGATTCGACGATGTACTGGGTCGGTCTCGCGATCTTCGTGTTTGCCATCGGCTTCATATTCAACATGGTGAAGCGCAACTTCGACGCGGCTGACCAGAAGCCCTGAATCCAATCCGTCCGGGTCGCCCGGCATGGCCGAAGCCCTGACAGGCCAAGGCATGCGTCAGGTCGCGGGGCAGGGCGCGCTTCCCGCCTGGGACCCTGGCCAGTATCTCAAGTTCGCGGATCACCGGCTCCGGCCGGCGATCGACTTGATGAGCCGCGTCGATCTCGCGGCGCCAGGCCATGTCTACGATCTCGGCTGCGGCGCCGGCAATGTGACGCGGCTGCTGGCGAAGCGCTGGCCCGGCGCCGCCATCACCGGCGTCGATGGCTCCGATGAGATGCTGGCGCGGGCGCGCGCCGGCGGGACCGGCGACCGCATCGCCTGGCGCCGGGCCGATCTGACGTCGTGGCACGCCGACCGTCCGGCCGACCTGATCTACTCGAATGCGGCATTGCACTGGCTCGACGGTCACGCCGAGCTGTTTCCGCGCTTGCTCGGCGCGCTCGCTCCGGCCGGCGTGCTGGCGGTCCAGATGCCGCGCAACCATGGCGCGCCGTCGCATACCTGCATTACCGAAGCCGCTGCGGCGGGTCCATGGCATCAGCGTTTGCGCCCGCACCTGCGACCGTCCCCGGTGGCGGAGCCCGCATTCTACTACGACGTGCTGTCGGCGCGCGCGGCCAAGCTCGACATCTGGGAGATGGAATACCTGCAGGTCCTCGAAGGCGACAATCCGGTGGTCGAGTTCACCAAGGGCAGCGCGCTCAAGCCGCTGCTCGATGCGCTTCCCGGCGAAGAGCGCCAGGGTTTTCTCGACGCTTACAGCATGCGCATAGGCCAGGCATATCCCAAGCGTGCCGATGGCCGCACGCTGTTCCCGTTCCGCCGGCTGTTCATCGTGGCCACGGCCAGGACATGAATGCCGGCGCGCGCAAGTCAGGGTGAAGCGATGACTGCCAATCTGCCGCGGGTGACCTACTCGAACATTGGCGCCGATTTTCGACCGCTGCACGACATGCTCGATCGGAGCATTCCGGCCTTCGAGCAGCGCTGGCTTGGTCGCGACTGGTCGAACCGTATCGCCGGCCGATCGGATGACGAGGGTCGCCGCTATCCAGTCGTCAGTCCGATCGATCATGGCCTGGCGCTCGGCAGCTTCGTCGAGGCGGCGCCCGATGCGGTTGGTCGTGCGGTGGAAGCGGCAGCGGCGGCGTGGCCACGTTGGTCGTCCTTGTCCTGGCAGGAGCGCCTCAAGATCATGCGCCGGGCCGCCGAGCTGCTCGACCGGCGCAAGTACGATCTCGGCATCGCCTGCCTGATCGAGGTCGGCAAGTCGCGCCTCGAAGCGATCGGCGAGGCCGAAGAAGCGGTCGACCTGATGCGCTACTACTGCGACGAGATGGAGCGCAACGAGGGCTTCCGCCGCCCGATGGGCCGGGCGTTCCCGCAGGAAGAGACGCGCGACATGCTGAAGCCGTTCGGCGTGTTCGGCGTGATCGCGCCGTTCAATTTCCCATTGGCGCTTTCGGTCAACATGATGAGCGGCGCGCTGATCGCCGGCAACACGGTGGTGTACAAGCCGAGCCCGGCGGCCGGATTGACCGGCAGCCTGCTGATCGACACGCTGGCCGAAGCGGGATTGCCGGAGGGCGCCGTCAACCTCGTGTGCGGCGGCGGCGAAGTGGGCCGTGCGCTCGTCGACGCGCCGGGGCTCGCCGGCATAGCTTTCACCGGCTCTTATGCCACGGGCATGGAGATTCTGCGCAAGCTCGCAAGCGGACGTCATGCCCGGCCGGCGATACTGGAGATGGGCGGCAAGAACCCGAGCTATGTCACCGCCAAAGCCGATCTCGCCACCGCGGCCGCCGGCGTCATGCGCTCCGCCTTCGGCCTGCAGGGGCAGAAATGCAGTGCCGGATCCAAGGTCTATGTCGCGAACGATGTGCGCGCCGAGTTCCTGGAGCAGCTCGTGGCGCTCAGCGCCCAGATCAAGGTCGGCGATCCGCGGCGCGTCGAGAACTACATGGGACCGGTGATCGATCGTCGCGCCGTCGAGCGCTTCGAAGCCGCGGCGGCAGCGGCGCGCGCCGAAGGCGAGATCCTGCTCGGCGGCACGCGCCTGACCGGCGGCCTGTTCGACAAGGGCACGTACGTGGCCCCGACGATCGTCACCGGACTCGCGCCCGATCACGCGGTCAACCGCGACGAGCTGTTCCTGCCGTTCCTTTCCGTGCTCGGCTACGACGATCTGGGCGATGCCATCGACGACGGCAATGACATCGCCTATGGGCTGACCGCCGGCATCTACAGCGAGGACGAGCGTGAGCTCGATTTCTTCTTCGGGCGTGCCGAAGCCGGTGTGCTCTACGCCAACCGCGCGAGCGGCGCCACGACGGGTGCCTGGCCCGGCATCCAGACTTTCGCCGGCTGGAAGGGCTCGGGCGGGCCGGGCGGCAAGGGTGGACTGGGTCCCTACTACGTCCAGCAATTCATGCGCGAGCAGAGCCACACGATCATGCGCAAGGGCTGAGCGGCCTTGGCCGGGCTCGCCGTGCGTATTCTCGGCTCGGGCGACGCCTTCGGCAGCGGCGGCCGGCTGCAGACCTGCATCATGGTCGAGGCGCCTGCCACGCGCTTCCTGATCGACTGCGGCGCCTCGTCTCTCATCGCCATCAAGCGTGCCGGCGTCGATCCCAATTCGATCGATGCGGTGATGATCACGCATCTGCACGGCGACCATTTCGGCGGCTTGCCGTTCCTGGTGCTCGACGCCCAGCTGGTCAGCCGGCGCACGCGCCCGCTGATCGTGGCGGGGCCGCCCGGCCTGGTCGAGCGGGTCATCCAGGCGATGGAGGTGTTCTTCCCCGGGTCGTCCTCGGTCAGCCGCAAATTTGCCCTCGAGCTCGTCGAGCTGCAGCCCGGCCAGCGCCGCGAGGTCGGCTTCGCCGGAGTGACGCCGTACGAGGTCGTGCATCCGTGCGGCGCGCCGGCCTTCGCGCTGCGCGTCGATTGCGCCGGAAAGACGATCTGCTATTCGGGCGACACGGAATGGACGGAATCGCTGGTCACCGCCGCCGCGGGCGTCGACCTGTTCATCGCCGAAGCCTATTTCTTCGAAAAAGCCGTCAAGTACCATCTCGACTACAAGACCCTGCGCGGCCAGCTCGGACGCATCCGGCCGAAGCGCGTGATCCTGACCCATATGAGCCGGGACATGCTTGATCATGTCGACGAGGTCGACTGCGAGCACGCCGAGGACGGTAAGCTCGTCACGCTGTGAGGCTCGCCCACTCCCGACGAACAATCGTGATCACGTTACGGTGATGCCGGCTTCGCGGCGGGCCGAACGAGGCTATCATTCAAAACGACAGCTTTGCTTCCTCCCTTGCCGAAGGCAGGGCGGAAGGCCTGATTGTCAAGGATCGCCCATGCTGAAACGCGCTGCAGGGTTCTGTCTGTGTCTGCTGTTGGGCGCCGGCGCGGCTGCCGCGGCGCCCAAGGCCGAGCTATGGCCGCGCTGGTCCCGCAGCGACCCGGCGTCGACGCGGGTGGTCGACCATGGCGACTGGGACCGCCTGTTGCAGGCCTACGTCACCAAGGCGCCGGATGGCTCGACCCGCTTCGCCTACAGCAAGGTTTCCGCGTCCGACAAGCAGGCAATCGCCGGCTACGTCGAGCGCCTGGCATCGAGCGAGGTCAGCCAGCTCAACCGCAACCAGCAGAAAGCCTACTGGATCAATCTCTACAACGCGCTGACGGTGAAGGTCATTCTCGACCACTACCCGGTCAAGTCGATCCGCGACATCCGCATCTCGCCCGGCCTGTTCGCATCCGGCCCCTGGGGCAAGAAGCTGATCCGGATCGAGGGCGAAGAGCTCAGCCTCGACGACATCGAGCACCGCATCTTGCGTCCGATCTGGCAGGACGCGCGCGTCCACTACGCCGTCAACTGCGCCTCGATCGGCTGCCCTGATCTGGCGCCGCGTGCCTACCGCGCCGAGACGATGGAGACGATGCTCGACGATGCGGCGCGCGCCTTCGTCAACCATCCGCGCGGCGCGCGCATCGACGGCGCCCGGCTCACCGTGTCGAGCATCTACGATTGGTTCGCCGACGATTTTGGCGGCAGCCCGGCAGGCGTGCTCGCCCATCTGAAGAAATACGCGGCCACCGACCTGGCGCAGGCTCTGGCGCAGCGCAGCCGCATTGATGGCGATGCCTACGACTGGACGCTCAACGAGGCGAAGTAGCCCGTGTGCTTCCAGAAAAGCTGGTCTCCGGACTGCCTCAGGGCGAGTCGGGCCTCGCCCAAGACTCGCGACAAGGTTTCTAGGGTTAGAACTCAATAAAAGCATTGCGGCTGGAATCAGTTGGTGATTCTTTGAGTCTCTCCTTCATATCGAGTCGGGGGGATGATGAGAAGCAATCTGTTTTGGCTGAACGACGAACAGTGGAAC
>VGDO01000123.1 GCA_016869645.1 Alphaproteobacteria bacterium | reverse complement strand
CCCATCAAGGAGTCAGAGATTTCATGCCCAAGGAATCCACTATCTGCTCGCAACACTCCGTTTCCCTTCCGCGTGTGATATTTTCGACTCACCCCTATGCTCAACTATCGAGCGTTGAACAGCCCTGCTATGAGAGAGCGCCACTCCTGCCAACCAAAGAGGAGATAGTGCTCAAGACCCGAGCTGAATTGTCCGAACGTCACCGCTGCAGCGACATCGAGGTTGTTCGCGAGATAGCCAAGATTGTTGACGCCGAAGTTAAAACCAGCGGCCTGTACGGTGTTGGAGTTGATGATGGTCAGTGCGGGAAACGCATGCATGTCGGCCGACAGCTTGGCAACTCTCAAGCGAGAGTACCGAATGGCAATACAATTGCAAGCCGGCGGGGTCGCCTGATTGAAGAAAGCGACGGTTGCTAATGCCGGCGAAGAATGGTCGGAGCGACTGGATTTGAACCAGCGACCTCCACACCCCCAGTGTGATGCGCTACCAGGCTGCGCTACGCTCCGACCGGGACCGCGCGGGACTGCTCGACATTGGGGGTACCGCTCAGGTCGGCGGGACTATAGCCAGCGTAACGTTTCCGCGCAATGAGGCCGACCTGCCAGGGTCGGCTGGCGCTCGCGTCTAGCGCTTCAACCCGTTGAGGAGCTTTTTCAGCTCCGCGAGCTCACCGAGCGCTGCTTCGATTTCCGCGCGCAGCTCCGGATCGAGGCGCCGGCGCGGCTTGAGCGGCGCCACATTGGCGAGCGGCCGCGGCGCTTCGACATTGAGCGGCGTCACGTTGCTGGGCGGCGTCGGCTCGGCAGAGGCGCCATCGCCGCGCGGCAGATCGGCAACCAGCGCGCCGCCTGCCAGCGCGCGAGCGCCTGTGTCGCGCAGAAGGCGCTGCACACCCTTGATCGTATAGCCGTCGCGATAGAGCAGCTCGCGGATCCGGCGCAGCAGCTCGACGTCCTCGGGCCGGTAGTAGCGGCGGCCGCCGCCGCGCTTCAGCGGCTTGATCTGGGAGAACTTCGTCTCCCAGAAACGCAGCACGTGCGGCGGAATGTCGAGCTCGTCGGCCACCTCGCTGATGGTACGGAACGCGGCCGCCGATTTGGCACCGCGCCGGGCAAGCTGGGTGACCTCAGAGGAATATGCCATGGCTCGTCATCCTCTTCTCGATCGGGCGCTTACGCGTGTTCGCTTTGCTGCGGCGCCGGCTGTTGTGCGTCGCCCACTTGATTGATGCGGCCCTTGAGCACATGGGAAGGACGGAACACGAGGACGCGCCGCGGCAGGATCGGCACCTCCTCGCCGGTTTTCGGATTGCGACCGATGCGCTTGCCCTTCTGGCGCACGGAGAAGCTTCCAAAAGACGAGATCTTGACCATCTCGCCGCGCGCCAATGCGTCGGCGATTTGGTTCAGAACGGTCTCGACGAGGTCGGCCGATTCGTTTCGCGACAGGCCTACTTCCTGGTAGACAGCCTCGCTCAATTGCGCACGCGTGACCGTGTTGTCCGTCATGCTTTATTCTCCCATTCTGGAAGTTAGCCTACCCCTCCCGGATAAAACCGTCAAATACAAAGGGATAAGGTTCGTCGTTTAAGTGATAGATTCGCGCATGCCCGGATAGGCTCAATAGCGCACCAAACCCGCCCCCCAGGTCAGGCCGCCACCGATCGCCTCGAGCAGCAACAATTGGCCCGGCCTGATGCGGCCATCTTCGATCGCCGCGCACATCGCCAGGGGCACGGAAGCCGCGGAAGTATTGGCGTGGCGTTCAACTGTGCTGACGACTTTCTCGGGCGGAAGCTTGAGCCGATTGGCCATGCTGTCGATGATGCGCTTGTTCGCCTGATGCGGAATCAGCCAGTCCACCGCATCGGCTGTTAGAGCGTTTTTCTCTAGTGACTCGTCAATAACTGACGATAGCTTACTGACAGCATGACGAAAAACTTCTTTCCCTACCATCTTCACGTGACCGGCGGTGCCGGTCGATGACGGACCGCCATCGACATAGAGCAAATCATGCTCGCGACCGTCGCTGTGCAGGTGGGTCGAGAGCACGCCCCGGTCCTTGACCGTGCCCTGCCCCGACTCGGCGCGGAGCACCACCGTGCCGGCACCGTCGCCGAACAGCACACACGTCCCGCGGTCGTTCCAATCGAGGATGCGCGTGAAGGTCTCGGCGCCGATGACGAGCGCCGTCTTGGCCTGGCCGACCTTGATGAAATTGTCGGCGATCGCGAGGCCGTAGATGAAGCCGGTGCAGACGGCCTGCACATCGAAGGCGGCGCCCCCGGTCATGCCGAGGCGCGCCTGAACCCGGGTCGCAGTGGCCGGAAAGGTTTCGTCGGGCGTGGTCGTGGCGAGCACGATCAGGTCGATTTCGCTCGCGCTGACACCGGCGCGCTCGAGGGCCTGCCGCGAGGCATGGTAGGCCAGATCGGACGTGAGCTCGCCTTCGGCGGCGACGTGGCGCTGACGGATGCCGGTGCGCTGGACGATCCATTCGTCCGTCGTGTCTATGCGCTGGGCCAGTTCGGCATTGGACATCACCCGCGCGGGCAAATAGCCGCCACAACCGACCACACGGGAACGCACGACCATCAGATCACCCCAACTAGACCACTGCCGCCTGCGAGTCAGCCTGGGGATCGAGCTTGAGGCGTTCCAACTCGTCCTTGATGCGGTCGACGAAGCCGTGCACTGCCATATCGATGCCCACGCCGATCGCATTGGCGAAGCCGAGCGCGTCGGTGCCGCCGTGGCTCTTGACGACGATCCCGTTCAACCCGACCAGAATGGCGCCATTGTAGCGCCGGGGATCGATGCGCTCGCGCATCTTTTCGATGGCAGGCTTGGCGATCAGGTAGCCGATCTGGCCGCGCACGGAGTTCTTCAGCGCCTCGCGCAGGAAGCCGGCGAACAGTTTGACCGTGCCCTCCGCGGTTTTGAGGGCGATGTTACCCGTGAAGCCGTCGGTCACGACGACGTCGACCGTGCCTTCCGCGATGTCGTCGCCTTCGATGAAGCCGTGAAACTGGATCGGCAAATTGCTGTGCCGGAGCATTTGGGCCGCCTGCTTGACCTGCTCGTTGCCCTTGAGCTCCTCGATGCCGATGTTGAGCAATCCGATGGTCGGCTTGGCGAGACCGAGCACCGTGCGCGCAAAGACCTCGCCCATGACGGCGAACTGCACGAGGATCTTGGCGTCGCAATCGACATTGGCGCCCAAGTCCAGCATGACGCTTTCGCCGCGCAAGGTGGGCAGGTACGAGGCGATGGCCGGCCGATCGATGCCCGGGACGGTGCGCAGCGCGAACTTGGCCATCGCCATGAGCGCGCCCGTGTTGCCCGCGGAGATCACCGCTGAGGCATGGCCGTCGCGCACCGCGTCGATTGCCAGGCGCATGCTGGACTGGCGACCCTGGCGGAGCGCGCTCGACGGCTTGTCTTCGTTGGTCACGACCGCTTCGGTGTGATGGATGGTCGCCGCGCGGGCGAGCCCCGGCACCCGATCGATCAATGGCTTAACCTGGGATTCGGCGCCATGGAACTGAAAGCGCGCGTCGGGAAACCGCTCCAATGCCAGCGCCGCACCCTCGACCACGATCGCGGGCGCGTGGTCGCCGCCCATGGCGTCAAGTGCGATGGTCAGCTGGGCGGACAAGCGCCGGCATCCTTGGGGGCGTCATCCGACGCCCGTGGATCACGCTGACGGAGCAACCGGCGCCATTTCGCGCCCATCATAGTGGCCACAATGCCCGCAGACATGGTGCGGCCGCTTGAGCTCGCCGCAATTGGGGCATTCGACGTGGGCTGTGCGCTTCAGCGCGTGATGCGCGCGCCGCATATTTCGGCGCGACTTGGTGACCTTTTTCTTCGGAACGGCCATGGCTGAAACTTTCGATCAGTACCCCTCGGGAAGGCCGCTTAATTAAACAAATTCATGACCCGCAGCAAGGCCATTACCGCGGTCTCGGCCCCCCCTTCAGCCGGGCCAGCGCGGCAAACGGACTGGCGCGCTCTTCGACAGCTCCGGCAGCCTTTGGTTTTTCATCTGCAATACAAAGGCTTACACCCTCGGGCAGCGATCCGGCCATGGCGTCGATCGAGGCCCCCGGCGCGCGCGGATAGGGGGGTAACGCCAGGGCCAATTGCTGGGCCACGGCTTCACCCACATCGATGACGCCGTCGGTGATCGGTTCGGCCTCGTCCTCGACCTCATCCGACGCCTCGCCGGCTCGATCGGCTCCGAGACCCGTGGAAGGCACGAATAGCTGCGACTGCCGGTCGCGAACATGCGCCGCGACCGGCTCCAGGGTGACAACGCAGCTCTGCACCACCTCGGCGTCGAGTTCGGACGTCATGCGGAAGCCGCGCCCGGCCGGCACCGGGTGGAGCTCGACGGCGGCAGTCAGGCGGTCGATCGACACCAGCCCGAAACGCTCCGCCAGCTGGCGGCGCTCGGCCGGACTCGCCTCGAGCGTCAAGCGCTCGCCGGTTCGGGCGATCCGATCGACGGCGACGGGACGGGAGAATTCAGGTGCCTCGCTCATAGCGTCTCGGTCCGATCAGGACGCCGGGGGTGCGCCGAATTGCAACTCGCCGGCCATCAGTTTTTCGACCGGCTGGCGCGCGAGCTGCTCAGCCTCGCGCTTCAGATAGGCGGCCACGGCCGCGGTCGCAACCTCGTCAATATCGCTCCGCGTCCGGAAGACATTGCGCCTCAGCGCCGCGCGCAACTCGACGTCACCCTGGGCAAGCCCGGCTTCGTAGGCCGCGATCCGCCCGTAGAACGCCTTGGCCATCGTCTTCACCCGTGGGCCGACGCCGAGATCGCCCGCACCCATCTCGCGCAGATTGTGATCCATGTCGGCGAACATGGCATCGAAAACGGCCTGGCCAAGACGCTGGCCGGCCTCCCCCTCGCCTTTCAGGCGATGCAAGACCAGAAAGGCGTGGAGCGCCACCATCTCGAATCGTCCATCGACCGTGTCGGGAACGCCGAGCGAGGTGTAGAAGCCGGGCTGGCGCGCCTGTGCGACAGCGGCACGATAAAGCGCCACGGCAGCGGCCTCCTCGGCGGGGCGCGAGAACCATTTCCTGAGCATGTCGGACCATCCGATTTGCGTGTGACGTTGACATGGGCATTGGACCGATGCAAATGTCTGTCGGCGGTGCCGCGGTCGCCGGACGATCGGACGCCTGGGGAAGCGAGACATTAGACATGCCGAAATTCCGCCTGCTCGGAGCGTTGGCGATTGCGTTGCCGATCACACTCGGCGCGTGCGCGCCCATGGTCGACGTGCGCGGCAACGCGCCCGACGCCGAGCTGCTGGCGGCGTTGAAGGAGGGCGTGACGACACGCGATCAGGCGCGCGAACAGCTCGGCTCCCCCTCCGCGATCGGCACCTTCGACGACAATGTCTGGTACTACATCAGCAAACGCACGGAGCAGACCTCGTTCTTCGCGCCGAAGGTGCTCGAGCAACGCGTCGTCATGCTGCGCTTCAACGATACCGGCAGGCTCGCCGAATTCAAGCAGCTCGACCTGTCCGACTCCAACGAGATCACCAGTGTCGCGCGGGAAACGCCGACCGCGGGTCATAACCTGACTCTGATCGAGCAGCTGGTCGGCAACCTCGGCCGGTTCAACCAGGGCGACCGCAGCGGCCGCAGCTCCCGACCCGGCGGTCTCTGACGGTTCGATCTGTTTCCAAGCAAGAAGCCCCGGACCGATCGGTCCGGGGCTTCTTGCTCTCGGGACGCTTGTGACCGCGACCGCGCTGCGTGCCGCTACTTGCCGAGGCCGTGCGCCAGGATGGCCAGCAGCAGAAGTGCCACGATGTTGATGATCTTGATCATCGGATTGACCGCCGGACCGGCCGTATCCTTGTAGGGATCGCCGACCGTGTCGCCGGTCACCGCGGCCTTGTGGGCATCCGAACCCTTGCCGCCGTGATTGCCTTCCTCGATGTACTTCTTGGCGTTGTCCCACGCGCCACCGCCCGAGGTCATGGAGATTGCGACGAACAGGCCGGTGACGATCGTGCCAAGCAGCATGGCGCCGAGTGCCACGAAGGCCTTGGCCTGCCCCGCGATGATGGCGATCACCGCGTAGAGCACGATCGGCGCCAGCACGGGAAGCAGCGACGGGATGATCATCTCCTTGATCGCCGCCTGGGTCAGCATGTCGACGGCCCGGCTATAGTCCGGCTTCGCCTTGTTCTCCATGATGCCGGCGATCTCCTTGAACTGCCGGCGCACCTCGACGACGACCGATCCCGCGGCGCGGCCGACGGCGGTCATGCCCATGGCGCCGAACAGGTAAGGCAGCAGCCCGCCGATGAACAAGCCGATGACCACGTAGGGATCCTGAAGCTGGAAGTCGACCTTCACATTGGGGAAATAGTGCTTCAAATCCTCGGTATAGGCGGCGAACAGCACGAGCGCCGCCAGGCCAGCCGAACCGATGGCGTAGCCCTTGGTGACGGCCTTGGTCGTGTTGCCGACCGCGTCGAGCGCGTCGGTTGTGACGCGCACTTCCTTGGGCAGGTCGGCCATCTCGGCAATGCCGCCGGCATTGTCCGTGACCGGACCATAGGCATCGAGCGCCACGACCATGCCGGCGAGTGCCAGCATCGTGGTCGCCGCGATCGAAATGCCGAACAGGCCAGCGTTGATGTAGGCAACGATGATGCCGGCGCAGATGACGAGCACGGGCAGCGCCGTCGATTCCATCGACACCGCGAGGCCCTGTATGATGTTCGTGCCGCTGCCGGTCGTCGATGACTGAGCTACGCTGCGCACCGGCCGATAGTCGGTGCCGGTGTAATACTCGGTGATCCACACGATCAGGCCGGTGACGGCCAGACCGGTGAAGGCACAGTAGAGCAGGTGGCGACCCTGGATCGTTCCGGTCGTCATCTTGATCGGATCGGCAAAGCCGAACATCCAACCCGTCACTCCGACGATCAGGATGGCGGAAATGATGCCGGTGACGATGAGGCCCTTGTAGAGCGCCTTCATGATCTTCTTGTCGGGGCCGAGCGTCACGAAATAGGTACCGATGACCGAAGCGACGATGCACACCGCGGCGATGACCAGCGGGTAGAGCATCATCAGTGCCTGCCCCTCGGCGAAGAAGATCGCGGCGAGCAGCATGGTCGCCACGACCGTGACCGCGTAGGTCTCGAAAAGATCGGCGGCCATGCCAGCGCAATCGCCGACGTTGTCGCCGACGTTGTCGGCGATGACGGCAGGGTTGCGTGGATCATCCTCGGGGATACCGGCCTCAACCTTGCCGACCAAGTCGGCGCCGACGTCGGCCCCCTTGGTGAAGATGCCGCCGCCAAGGCGCGCGAAGATCGAAATCAGCGACGCGCCGAAGCTGAGTGCCACCAGCGCCTCGAGCACGGAGCGCAGCTGCTGTGCGTCGCCCGCCCCTTTCCACTTGAGCAGCAGGAAATAGTAGCCGGCCACGCCGAGCAGACCGAGACCGACGACGAGCATGCCCGTCACGGCCCCCGATTTGAATGCGATGGCGAGCGCTTCGACCATGCCGCCGGTGCGCGCCGCATCGGCCGTGCGCACATTGGCGCGCACCGAGACGTTCATGCCGATGTAACCGGCCGCGCCGGACAACACCGCGCCGATGACGAAGCCGAGCGCCACGTGAATGCCAAGCGTGACGGCGAGAATGAGCGCCACGACGACGCCGACGATGGCGACCGTCCGATATTGGCGGTTGAGGTAGGCAGCCGCGCCCTCCTGGATCGCAGCCGCGATCTCCTGCATGCGCGGCGTTCCAGCCCCGGCGGCGAGCACCTGCCTGCTGGCGACCAAACCATAGAGCAGCGCAAGCGCGCCGCAGGCGAGCACGAGTAGCTTGATGCCGGCCATGCCATGACCCCTTCGATTCGTTGATGCGTGTACGGTGAGAGCCAAATCATCCTGCGATTCCAAACGTTAGGCTGGAAGGCCGCAGGGCATCGCGAAAACCGCGCGCGAAAATACCAGAAAAATCAGCCCATGCAACCGCTTCGCGGAAGCTCTCCGACCTAGGCCGGGACCGGGGCGCGCAACCGCCGAAGCCACAGGATCAGCGAGGCGGCAATGATAATCGGCGGAACGACGGTGAAATTGATCGTGGTCCAGCCATAGAGGTTCTGCAGCGCACCGGCCGAGAAGGATGCGACCGCCGTCGTCGAAAACGTGACGAAATCGCTGAACGCCTGGACCTTTGCCTTCTCTTCCGGCCGGTAGACCTCGGTCAGCAGCGTTGTGCCGCCGAGATACATGAAGTTCCAGCCCACGCCGAGCAGCAGCAGCGCGAGCCAGAACTGGTGAAGTTCGAGGCCGCTGGTCGCCACCACGATGCATGCGGCCAAGAGCGCCGCGCCAACGAGCATGACGTTGAGCACGCCGAAACGGTTGATCAGGTGCCCCGTGAAGAAGGACGGCCCGAACATGCCGAGCGCGTGCCACTGGATGACGAAGGCCGCGTCCTCGAACCTGAGCCCGCAGCCAACCACCGCGAGCGGCGTCGCGGTCATGACGAAAGACATGGTGCCGTAACCAATGGTCGTCGCCGCGCACGCGACGATGAACACCGGCTGCCGTGCGATTTCCCAGATCGAGCGCCCGGTGCCGGCGCCAACCTCCGTGCTGGTACGCGGTATCGACAGAAATTGAAGCACGACGAAAGCGACGACGTGCAACCCCGAGATGATCGCGAAGCATCCGGCGAACGTCACTGGCTCGAACAGGTCGCGCGACCACTTGGCGGTTTCAGGACCGAACAGGGCGGCCACCACGCCGCCTGCCAGGACCAGCGATATCGCCTTGCTGCGGAACTCGGGACTGGCGGTATCGGCGGCGGCGAACCGGTAGTAGCCGAGGAACGCCATGAAGGCGCCGAACATCATGCTGCCGAGCGAAAAGATCGCCAACGACGACTGGAAGATCCCGAAGGTACAGACGGCGCCGCCCGTGATGCCGAGGCAGGCGCCCAACGCGAACCCGGCCTTGCGGCCGAACCTGCGCATGTAGAGCGAGGCCGGAATGACGACCAGCATGGTCGCCGTGAACTGGAGTGCGAGCGGCAGCGTCGCGAGCGCCTTGTTCTCCGCGATGATGGTGCCGACCAGCGCCGTCGTGGTCATGATGATGTTCATGCCGGTCTGGCCGAGAGCCTGGCAGATGGCAAGCAGGATGACGTTCACCTTGGTCGGATCGCGGCGCATCGAGGTCTCGAAATTGAGTGGAGGTTAGAGCGGTCGCTCGAAGATATGGGCGAACAGGACACCCTTGACGTATTGCTTGCCGACGGCACGCTGCGAAACCTCGAGCAGGCAGCCGCGCAGGAAGTCCAGATCCTTGATGCCCGGACTGATGTCGAGCGACGCCAGAGCAAGCAGGTAGCGGATATAGGCGTCGCGCAGGTAGGGCAGCCGCTCCTTGACCACCGTCTCGCCCTCGCCCTTGGTGACCTCGAGGGCGACATGGACGATCAGGAAGCGCTTGACCTGATGATCCTCGATCAGCGGGATCGTAATCGGATCGACGTCGAAAAGTGCCGTCGGCTTCTCGCCGGGCTTGAGAAGATCGCCCACGAAGCTGCCGATCTGATCGCCAAAAAACTTCCAGGCGGCGAAGCCGCCGCCGCCAACCAGCGCCAGCGCCAGCACCAGAATGATGACAACCTTCATGCCCGTCCCGCCGCCCTAGCCACGAAAATGGCGGTAGCCGGTCCGCGCCAACTCCACGATCCGACCGGCGCCATCGCGCACCTGAACGCCGTGGCCTTCGATAATGTACCCGATTTCCGTGATCGGAATGCCGATTTCCTGTGCGATTGCCGCGATCGCGCCGGCGCAGGCAGGGGGCGCCGTGAACAGGATTTCGTAATCGTCGCCGCCGGTCAGGATCGGGGCCAGGAGGTCGGCCGACCGGCCCAGTGCCGCCGCAGCGGCGGCCGATAGCGGCACCCGGCCGAAGTCGAGCACGGCGCCGACGCCAGAGACCTCGCAGACATGGCCGAGGTCCGCGACCGCGCCGTCGGAGACGTCAACCGCAGATCGGGCGATACCCACCAGACGCGGTCCGAGCGACACGCGCGGCTGCGGCAATCGGTAGCGATCCACGAGGAACGCACGATCCGGCGCCATGAGCCCCGCGATGCGGCCATAGATCGCCATCAGGCCGAGCGCCGCATCGCCCAATGTGCCGGACACGAAGACGCGGTCGCCGACGCCTGCGCCTGCGCGCCTGATGGCGGTCGACTGCGCCACGCGCCCGAAAGCCGTGATCGAGATGGTCGCCGGCCCCGGCGTCTCCGTGCTGTCGCCGCCGATCAGATGCACGCCGAATTCGCGCTGGTCGAGCGCGAGGCCCGCCGCGTATTCGCCGAGCCAGTCATCGCCCCACTCGCGCGGCAACGCCGTCGTCTGAAGGTAGGCGAAAGGTGTTGCCCCCTTTGCGGCCAGGTCGGACAGGTTGCAGCGCAGCGCCTTGCGCGCAATCAGGCCGGGCGCATCCTCGGGCAGAAAATGGACTTCGGCGACGAGCGCATCGGCGGTCACGACCAGGTCCTCGCCCGGCGCCATCGAGATGACCGCTGCGTCGTCCTTCAGACCGAGGGCGCCCTCGAATCCAGCGGCTAGCGGCGCATAGAGCTTGGCAATGCGCTCGAATTCATCCATCGGACGGCAGTGGCGCTGCGGAAGGCTGCGCCGCATCGTCGCCGAATTCGAGTGGACGGAGCATGCGGGCCAGACGGTTGAGCACGCCGTTGGCCAGACCAGCCTCGCGCCCCTCGAAGAAGGCATGGGCGATGTCGACATACTCGGACACGATCACGCGCGCGGGTATGTCGTTGCGCCCTGCCAACTCATAGATCCCGGCGCGCAGCAAGGCGCGCAGGATCGCCTCCAGCCGCTGAACGGTCCACCCCTCGACCAGAACCGAGCCGATCATCCCGTCGATCTCGTCGCGGCGCGCTTCGGCCCCGCCGACCACGTCGGCGAACAGCAGCCGGTCCGGCGGCGCCAGAGTGTCGCCATCCACATCGGGGCCCTGCCCGGCTCTTCCTAGACGATGGCGTTCGAATTCCACGATCGCCGCCTCGGGCGTGAGCCCGGTCATCTCGATCTGGTAGAGCGCCTGGACGGCAGCCAGACGCGCGACGCTTCGCTCGGCCTGGCCGCCGGGCGGACGGTCCGGCCGGCTACCGCCGCGGCGCGGCGTGCCGGCTGCGGATTTTGCCGCCGCATTCATTGCGCAGCATCGTGGCCCAGCTCACGCTGGAGCGCCACCAAGGCCAGACACGCTTCGGCAGCGGCCGCGCCCTTGTTGCCCTGGTCGACCTTTGCACGTACCCAGGCCTGTGCCTCGGTATCAACGGTCAGGATGCCGTAACCGATGGCGACGCCATGGCGGACCGCGAGATCCTGCAGGCCGCGCGCGCTCTCGCCACAGACGTAGTCATAGTGGCTCGTCTCGCCGCGGATGACGCAGCCGAGCGCCACGTAGCCGTCGAAGCGCGCTTGTCCGCCGGCTTTCTGACTAGCGCCGTGGGCAATCCGGATCGCGGCCGGTATTTCGAAGGCGCCGGGCACGGCGAAGCGCTCGTAGGTGGCTCCGACCCGTTCCAGCGCGGCGATCGCGCCCTTGACCAGCTCGTCGGCGATCGCCTCGTAAAAACGCGCCTCGATGATCATGACGTGGGTCGGCCCGCTGGGGACCGCGAGTTCCGACTGGCGCGCTTCGGCCGGCTGCATCAGTCGCTCCCTACGCCCGGAATTGGCCGGCGATCGACGACAGTGAGACCGTAGCCGTCGAGTCCGATGATGGTGCGCTTGGTGTTGGTGAGCAGCACCATCTCCTTGACCCCGAGGTCGAGCAGGATCTGCGCGCCCACGCCATAGTCACGCAGTTCCGACCCCTGCGGTGATTCCCCGATATGGGCTCTGATGCGATCGGACAGGCTGGTCGGCTGGGAATCGCGGATCAGCACGATCGCGCCGCGGCCGGCCTCGCTGATCAGTTTCATTGCCCCCTGCAGTTCGCCGCTGCGGGCGTGGGCACGGTTGCCCAGCACGTCGTCGAGCACATTGACCGCATGCATGCGGACGAGGACCGGAGCGGGCGCTGAAAGGTCGCCCTTCACGAGGGCAAGATGCTCGGCGTACTGCACCTTGTTGACGTAGACGATCATGCGGAACTCGCCGCCGAACACGCTGTCGAGCGTCGTCTCCAGCACGCGGCGAACGATGGTCTCCGTGCGCCGGCGGTACGCGATCAAGTCGGCGATCGTCGCGACCTTGAGGCCGTGGAACTGCGCGAATTTGATCAGGTCGGGCAGCCGGGCCATCGTCCCGTCGTCGTTCATGATCTCGCAGATCACGCCGGCCGGCAGAAGACCCGCCAGGCGCGCCATGTCGACGGCGGCCTCGGTGTGCCCTGCGCGCACGAGCACGCCGCCGTCGCGCGCGACGAGCGGAAAGACGTGACCCGGCGTCGCAATGTCCTCGCGCCCCTTGGTCGGGTCGATGGCGACCGCGATGGTGCGCGCCCGGTCGGAGGCGGAGATGCCGGTGGTGACCCCCTCGCGCGCCTCGATCGATACGGTGAACGCAGTCTGATGGCGCGAGGCATTCTGGCGCGCCATGAGCGGCAACCCCAGGCGCTCGACCCGGTCGCGCGTCATCGACAGGCAGACCAGGCCGCGGCCATAGCGCGCCATGAAGTTGATCGCGTCGGGAGTGGCCATCTGGGCGGGGATGACGAGGTCGCCCTCGTTCTCGCGACTCTCGTCGTCGATCAGGATGAACATGCGCCCATTGCGCGCGTCCTCGATGATCTCCTCGATCGAGGACAGGGCATCATGGCGCTGGGTCAAATCGTTCATTCGCTTCCCCGCAGGCGCTCGACATAGCGCGCGAGCAGGTCGATCTCAAGGTTCATGCGCGTGCCCTTGCCGGCTTCGCCCAGGGTCGTCATGCGTTGGGTGTGCGGGATGATCATCACGCCGAAGCGGGCTCCGTCAACCCAATTGACGGTCAGCGACACGCCGTCGAGCGCGACCGACCCCTTGGTCGCCACGTAGCGGGCCAGGGGCTGGGGCACCGCCACCTCCAACCGCATGCCCTCACCCTCCGGTTCGGCGCCAACCAGCTCGGCGATGCCGTCGACATGGCCGGACACGAGGTGGCCGCCCAGCTCGTCGCCAAGGCGCAGCGCGCGTTCGAGATTGATGCGGCGCCCGACCGCCCATTCGCCGATCGTGGTCAGGCGCAAGGTCTCTGCCGACACGTCGACGGCAAACCAACCGCGATCCTTGCCGACCACGGTCAGGCAGGGGCCGGAACAGGCGATCGAAGCACCCATATCGATGGTGCCGGTGTCGTAGCCGGTCTCGATCACGACGCGCGCATCGGCGCCGCGCCGTTCGATCGCGCGGACACGGCCGAGATCGGAAATGATGCCCGTGAACATGTCCCAGACTAGCCCTGATTTCGCGCCGGATCGACCATGGCCTAGCGCGCTCTGACATAGGTTTCCAAGGCATCGCCGGCAAGGTCGACCAGCCGGCGGCGCACAAAGCGCGGCGCCTGATCGAGCTTGGCGACGCCGAAGGGAGCACTCACCGGAATCCCGTCGCCGCCAATGATCGAGGAGGCGCGAAACCACACGACGCGGTCGACCAGCCGTGCCTGCATCAATGCCGCCGTCAGCGTGGCCCCGCCTTCGACGAGGATGCGGGTCAGACCACGCTTTGCCAGCGCCTGCAAGGCCGCTGCGAGGTCGAGCGTGCCGCTCGGGCCGGCCGGCGTCTCGATGATCTCGACGCCGCATAGTCGATAGGCATCGATCCGCTCGCTGACGTTGCCCTCGATGGTGACGATCCAGGTCGGAAGTTCGCGAGCGTCGCGCACCAGGGCGCTGGTCAAGGGCAGGCGCAACCGCCCGTCGATCACGATCCGCACCGGCGAGCGTGCATGCATGCCCGGTAGCCGGCAATCGAGCCGGGGATCGTCGGCCAGCGCCGTGCCGCTGCCAATCATCACCGCGTCGTGCGTTGCACGCAGCATGTGCGCGGTCCGGCGCGCGTGCTCACCGGTGATCCATTGGCTCTCGCCATCATGGGTCGCGATCATGCCGTCGAGCGTCGTCGCGGTCTTGAGCGTGATCAGCGGGCGGCCTGCGAGAATGCGGCTGAAGAAGCCGGCGTTCATGTCGGCCGCCTCCTCTGCGCAAACGCCGACTGAGACGTCGACGCCGCCGCGCCTCAGACGCTCAAATCCGCGGCCCGAGACGCGCCGGTCGGGATCCTCCATGGCGGCGACGACACGCGCCACGCCGGCCGTGACCAGAGCGTCCGCGCAGGGCGGCGTCTTGCCGTGGTGGGCGCACGGCTCCAGGCTGACATAGGCGGTGGCGCCACGCGCCTCGGCCCCGGCGCGCGCGAGCGCCTCGGTCTCTGCATGCGGGCGGCCGCCCGGCTGGGTCCAGCCGCGGCCGATCACGGCGCCTTGCTTCACCACAACGCAGCCGACTGCCGGGTTCGGCCACACCCGCCCGAGGCCGCGCCGCGCCAGGTTCAGCGCGGCCAGCATGTGCGCGCGGTCAATCGTCGCGTTCGTTGTCGCCGCCGAGCTTGCCAACGAAGTCCTCGAAATCCTTCGCCTCGCGGAAGTTGCGGTAGACCGAAGCGAAGCGGACATAGGCCACGGGATCGAGGTTGGCGAGCGCATCCATCACCATCTCGCCGACCTGGGTGGAGGGGATCTCACTCTCGCCCGAGCTTTCCAGGCGCCGCACGATCGAATTGACGATGCGCTCGACGCGCTCGGCATCGACCGGCCGCTTGCGCAGGGCAATCTGAATGGAGCGCGCCAGCTTGTCGCGATCGAACGGCGCGCGCTTGCCGTTCTTCTTCACCACCGTCAGCTCGCGCAGCTGGATTCGCTCGAAAGTCGTGAAGCGCGACCCGCAGGACGGACAGAAGCGCCGGCGGCGGATCGCCGAGTTGTCCTCGGTCGGCCGCGAGTCCTTCACCTGTGTATCGTCATGCCCACAGAATGGACAGCGCATCCCCTTCCCCCCGTTCAGCCCTGACGCTCAGAAATCCATATAGATCGGAAACCGACGGCACAGCTCGGCCACCTTGGCGCGCGCGGCACGCTCGGCGGCGGAATTGTCATTCGCAAGGCCGGCAAGGCCGTCGAGCACGTCGCCGATCAGATGGCCGACCTGGCGGAACTCCTCGACACCGAAGCCGCGCGTGGTGGCGGCGGGCGAGCCGAGGCGGACGCCCGACGTGATCGTCGGCTTCTCCGGATCGAACGGGACGCCGTTCTTGTTGCAGGTCATGCCGGCATGCTCGAGGCTGAGCTCTGCCGCCTTGCCCGTCAGCTTCTTCGGCCGGAGATCGACCAGCATCAGATGGCTGTCCGTGCCGCCGGACACGATCGCGAGACCGCGCTCGACCAGGACTGCCGCGAGCGCCCGCGCATTGTCGATCACGGCCTGCGCATAGACCTTGAACTCGGGACGAAGCGCTTCGCCGAAGGCGACCGCCTTGGCCGCGATCACGTGCATCAACGGGCCGCCCTGCAGCCCGGGAAAGACCGCCGAATTGATCTTCTTGCCGAGTTCGGCGTCGGCCGACAGCACCATGCCGCCGCGCGGTCCACGCAGCGTCTTGTGCGTCGTGGTGGTCACCACATGGGCATGCGGCAGCGGGCTCGGATAAAGACCGGCTGCAACCAGCCCGGCGAAATGCGCCATGTCGACCATGAAATAGGCGCCCACGGCGTCGGCAATCGAGCGGAACCGCGCAAAGTCGATGATGCGCGGGTAGGCCGAACCACCGGCTATGATCAGCCGGGGCCGATGCTCGCGCGCCAATCGCTCGACCTCATCGAAGTCGATGCGCGCATCGTCCCGACGAACGCCATATTGCACGGCCTTGAACCACTTGCCCGACAGGTTGGGGCCGGCTCCGTGCGTGAGATGGCCACCCGCCGCGAGCGACATGCCAAGCACGGTATCGCCGGGCCGGAGCAGAGCGAAGAACACGGCCTGGTTCGCCTGCGCGCCCGAGTGGGGCTGAACGTTGGCAAAGGCACAGCCGAACAGCTTGCATGCACGTTCGATCGCGAGTTGTTCGGCGACGTCGACGAACTCGCAGCCACCGTAGTATCGCCGACCCGGATAGCCCTCGGCATACTTGTTGGTCAGGACCGAACCCTGCGCCTCGAGAACCGCACGGCTGACGATGTTCTCCGAGGCGATGAGCTCGATCTGGTCCTGCTGGCGGCCGAGTTCCTCGCGCAGGCTTTGCCACAGTGCCGGGTCACGATCGGCCAGCCGATCGGCGAAGAAGCCTGAGACATTCGAGGTCGAAGTGCGGGTGGCGACTGACATGGGGGCAAGCTCTTAGTTCGTCTATGACATCTTGGCGACACGCTTGGCGTGGCGCCCGCCCTCGAACGCGGTCGCAAAGAACGTCGCGACGCAATCCTTGGCGACTTCCGGCCCGATGACACGCGCGCCAAGCGCCAGCACGTTCGCATCGTTGTGCAGCCGCGCGAGCTTGGCATCCGACGTGTTGTGGCACACCGCAGCCCGCACATGGCGGTGCCGGTTGGCCGCCATCGCAATTCCGATGCCCGTGCCGCAGACCAGAACGCCGCGCCCGGCCCGGCCGTCCGCCAGAGCGACGGCGAGGCGATCGGCAAAGTCGGGATAATCAACCGATTCCGAGCTGTCGGTGCCCAGGTCGAGCACGGTGTGACCAAGTCGGGCGAGCTCGTCGCGAACCAGATTTTTCATCTCGAACCCGGCATGGTCGGCAGCGATCGCGATGGTGTCCGGCGGCATGGCCTTGAATTAACTAGATTTTCTCGCGAGGAAAATGCGTCGGACCATACCATATGTCCTACCGAGATGTCAGCATGCCACGAACTATGGTGGCGCATGGCAGACCGTCAAATCCGCCGCAGGCATGATGTATATCAATGCGCGCATAAGGATTGTCGATATCATTAATGAGTAGGTAATTGTTTTGATGTTTCTCAGACGAGGCCGCAATCTTGACTTTGAGACTGTGATTGAGCATTTTACGCGGCAAAAGGTATTTGATGCCGATCAGTGCTGTACAGGGTGCCAGGGCTGTTCAACGCTCATCACATGAAGCGCAGTGAACGGATGGCGTTGAGTCCGCCGATGGCGAGGCGATAGCGGGCGTCGGTGACGTTGTCGACGCCGTTGTGGCGCAGAATGTTGGCGGCGAA
>VGDO01000122.1 GCA_016869645.1 Alphaproteobacteria bacterium | reverse complement strand
TTGAATCACGGCACAACCAGCCTGTCGAGCCCCTCAAACAAATTACATGACTACCGTCAAAGCCAAAATCCCCGCACTTTCAATTGCTTAGCTCGAAAATGGGGCAAAGTTCAGGCTAATGACAGCACGAGTTTGATCGGCCGACTGCCAGGGCCGAACGCCAGCAACCCCCTTGACTCGGTCGGTCGACCGAATTAGGGAGGAAACCATGGGCGGCATCGCATCTGGACTGTACGGTGGGTTGGCCTATTTCGTCTTCCTCGCCACGTTCCTTTACGCCGTCGCCTTCGTCGGCAATCTGCCGGTGCCGAAGACGATCGATAGCGGCCAAGCCGGGCCCCTCGTTCACGCCCTGCTCATCGACGCGCTGCTCCTCGGGCTTTTTGCCGTCCAGCACAGCGTCATGGCGCGCCCGCTCTTCAAGCGCTGGTGGACCCGGCTCGTGCCGCCGCCGGTCGAGCGCTCGACCTACGTGCTGCTCGCCAGCCTAGTGCTCCTGCTTCTGTTTTGGCAGTGGCGACCGATCCCCCAGCCGGTCTGGTCCGTGACCAATCCGGCGGGCTCGCTCGTGCTGCACGCCGTCTTCTGGACCGGCTGGGGTGTCGTCCTGTTCAGCACGTTCCTCATCAATCATCTCGAGCTGTTCGGCCTGCGCCAGGTCTATGCACGGCTGCGCAACGAGACGCTGCCGCCGCCGGTATTCAAGGCGCCGCTCTTCTACCGGAACGTTCGCCATCCGATCTATTTCGGCTTCCTGCTCGCGTTCTGGGCGGCGCCGACGATGACCGCCGGTCACCTGCTGTTTGCGGTCGCGACCACCGGCTACATTCTGCTTGGCATCTATCTGGAGGAGCGCGATCTGATCGCATTGTTCGGCGATCGATACCGCCGCTATCGTGAGCAGGTCTCGATGCTGATCCCGCTGCCGGCCCGGAAGACGCAAGGCTCGACGTCGATCGCGGGTGATGAGCTGGAACGGTAGCGGGCATGTCGAGCGAGGCGGCTCTCAGGGGGAAAGGCGGGAGTGGGATGGCACGCGTCATGGCGAAGAAGGCCGAAACCGGCACGACGCTGCTCGAAGCAGCAAAGAAGGTATTGCGCCGCAACGGCTATTCCGGGCTGTCGACGCGCGGCGTCGCCGCCGAAGCCGGCGTGCCGTTGAGCCAGATCCACTATCACTTCGGATCCAAGCAGGGAATGATGCTGGCGCTGTTCGAATACCTCAACGCCCAGCTGCTCGATCGCCAGACCGCCATGTTCGGCAACCCGCAGCTCAAGGTCTCCGAGCAATGGGACCTGGCCTGCCAGTATCTCGACGACGACATCGCCTCGGGCTATGTGCGCGTGCTGCAGGAACTGATCGCGGCAAGCTGGGTCGACGCCGAGGTCGCCCGGGTAATACGCGCCGGCATCATGGGCTGGGTCGATTTGATCGTGAAGGTCGCGCGCAGATCCGAGCGCGAGCTCGGCGGCCTGGGACCGTTCTCGCCCGAGGAGGCTGCGGCGCTGGTCGGCAACCTGTTCATCGGCGCGGAGAGCCTCCACCTCCTCGGCCTGGAGAAGAAGGGATCGCCGGTGCGGCAGGCGCTGCGGCGCGTCGGCGATCTCATTCGCATTGCGGAAGGCGTTTCATCGACGAGGTGATGCCATGCGCGCGAAGCTGCTCGACACGGACGGATCCGTCGAACGCGACGGCGTGAAGCTTCACTATGATGTCTATGGTCAGGGCCCGGAAACAATGGTTTTCCTGCCCCCTTGGAGCATCGTTCACTCCCGCATCTACAAGGCGCAACTGCCGTATTTCAGCGAGCGCTTCCGCTGCATCACCTTCGATCCGCGCGGCAACGGCAAATCCGGCCGCCCCGCCAATGCCGTCGACTACACGCTGGACAACTACATCGCCGACGCCATCGCCGTTATGGATGCCACGGACGCCGGCCGCGCGATCCTGGTCGGCCTTTCGCTCGGCGGCATGCACGCATGCGTGCTCGCCGCACACCACCCCGAGCGCGTGAAGGCGGCGATCCTGGCCGGCACCACAGCGACGATCGGGCCGGGCTATCCCTATCTGGCGCCCCAGCATTTCATGGCCAAGCGCGAGCAGTATGTGGGCTGGGACAAGTACAACCGCGACTACTGGCTGACGCAGTATCCGGACTTCGCCGATCACTTCGTGCGCCACATCTGTTCCGATCCGCACTCGACCAAGCAGATCGAGGACGCCATCGCCTGGGCGAGCGAGACGACCGGCGCCGTGCTGGCCAAGATCGTCGAAGCGCGGACGATCCCCCCCAGTTTCGATGTCAGCGAGCAGATGTATCGCAAGATAACTTGCCCGCTGCTGCTGATCCACGGCGACGACGACCAGATTCAGCCCTATGCGCGGGCGCAGGCGGTGGCCGAGGTCACCGGCGGCGAACTATTCACGATTTGCGGTGGCGGCCATAACCCGCTCGGCCGCTTCCCCGCCAAGTGCAATGATCTCATCAACGCGTTTCTCGACCGCAGGCTCGGCATTCCCGCGCCGGGCAAGCGACGCGTGACATCGGCGGCGAAGCCCAAGACGGCCCTCTATCTCTCCTCGCCCATCGGCCTCGGGCATGGCCGCCGCGACATCGCCATCGCGCGCGAGCTCCGCCAGCTGCATCCCGATCTGCAGATCGACTGGCTCGCCCAGGATCCGGTGACGCGGCTGCTCGAGGCGAGCGGCGAGCGCATCCATCCGCTCAGCAGGCGGTTGGCCAGCGAGTCGCGGCATATCGAGCTGGAGTCGGGCGAGCACGATCTGAACGCCTTTCAGGCCATCAGGCGCATGGACGAGGTGCTGATCGCCAACTTCATGACCTTTCAAGATGCGGTCGACGACGGCGGATACGACCTCGTGATCGCCGACGAGGCCTGGGACATCGACCACTACTGGCATGAGCACCCCGAGTTGAAGAAAGCCAAGCTCGCCTGGTTCACGGATTTCGTGGGCTACGTTCCAATGCCGGAGGGCGGCGCGCACGAAGCGTTTCTTGCGGCGGACTACAACGCCGAGATGATCGAGCATGTCGAGCGGCATCCCGGCGTACGCGACCGCGCCATCTTCGTCGGGGCGCCGGACGACATCGTGCCGCTGTCCTTCGGCAAGGACCTGCCTTCCATGCGCGACTGGGTACCCAGGCACTTCGATTTTTCAGGCTACATTCTCGGCGAGCATCCGCAGAGCTTCGGCAGCCGTGAAGAGCTGCGCCGGCATCTCGGCTATCGGCCGGACGAGCTTGTGTGCATCGTCACGGTGGGCGGATCGAGCGTGGGCACACATCTGATGCGGCGAATCTTGCAGAGCTACCCGATGGCGCGCGCCAAACTGCCCGACCTACGCATGATCCTGGTGGCCGGACCGCGCATCGACCCGGCCTCGCTCGACGCGCCGCCCGGCGTGGAGCTGCGCGCCTTCGTGCCGAATCTCGACCGGCATCTGGCGGCCTGCGACCTGGCGCTGGTGCAAGGCGGGCTGACGACCTGCATGGAGCTCGCGGCGGCCGGCACGCCGTTCCTCTACTTCCCGCTCAGGAACCATTTCGAGCAGAACTTCCACGTCGCGCACCGCCTCGACCGCTACGGCGCCGGGCGGCGCATGGAGTTCGCCACCTCGACGCCCGACATGATCGCCGATCAGATGGTCGCGGTCCTGAAGACACCTACGGCGGTCAAGCCCGTGGAGGCGGATGGAGCGCTGCGCGCCGCCCGCATGATCGCGGAGCTGATTTGAGCGGAAAGCCGGTTGTCAGCGCGATATCCGCCGATCAGGCCGCCTTCGGCTTGTTCACGGGCTCGATGCGATCGAGGATCTTGCCGAGATCTCGCCTCGCGACCTGGACGTCATAGTCGTTCTGCAGATTGAGCCAGAGCTCTGTCGTCGTGCCGAGCGCCCTGGCGAGCCGAAGCGCTGTATCGGCGCTAATGCCGGTCTGTTCGCTGGCAATTCGCTCAATTCTCGTGCGCGGCAGGCCGCACGCCCTTGCAAGAGCCGCCGCCGACATGTTCAGCGGAACCAGGAACTCTTCCCGCAGAACCTCACCGGGATGCATGGGTTTAAGTTTCTTGGACATTGTCGCGTCCTTTTCTAAAGGTAGTCCACGATCTCGACCTGCGCTGGGCCTTCCGATGTCCAAACAAAACATACTCGGAATTGGTCGTTGATCCTGATCGAGTGTTGCCCCGCACGATCGCCCGCCAACTTCTCGAGATGGTTGCCTGGAGGCGACCTCAAATCGCCAAGGTCGCACGCAGCATTGAGGTAGCGCAGCTTCCGGCGTGCCACGCTGACCAGATCAGCCGGAAAGCCCTTCGGCCTTTCGCCGTTGAAGACGGCTTCGGTGATCTTGTCCCGAAAACTCCTGATCACCGGCCACGTGTATCATTGAATGATACGGCTACCAAGGTCCTTGTATCAATCGATGATACAGCGCCTGCACTCCACTCTGGAGCTCGATCGCCGATGGTTCGACAACCAGCACGCTTCCAAGCAGCGCGCGGCTCGCATGATCGCGGCTCTCCTCTGAGCCCGGGGCCGATCAGGACGGGCCGACGCTGAGCGCGAGGATCCGGCTCACCTCGCGCTGCGGTCGCTTGCTTTCCTTGGTCCAGGCGTTGAATGCCGCCTGCACGGCCTTGAGCTCGGCCTTCGATGTCGGCGCCTTGTCGACCACGCCCTCGCGGATCAGCGCCTTGACGACGTCGCCGCTGAGGATGAAGGAATCCCAGCCGTTGAACCTGAGGAAATACATCGCAGCCGTGCCGCCGAGGTGCGCCGCGTGCTTCTTGAGGTGCGCCATCAAGCCGATCTGATCGCTGGTCGGCCAGCCCTTCAGGAACGCGCCGAAGGAGCCGTGCTGCTTCGCGGTGTCGACCACGAACCGGACGTTGGCGATCGTCGCCTTGATCTTGGCGCCATTGCGGACGATGCGCGTGTCCTTGAGCAGGCGCGCGACATCGTCGTCGCTGAAGAAGGCGACACGGTGCGGATCGAATTTCTTGAACGCGGCTTCGAAGCCAGGCCACTTGTTCTCGATGACCTCCCAGGAGAAGCCGGCGGAGAACACCGCCTTGGTCATCCCGGCGAGGAACCGGTCGTCCGGGCGGTCGAGTTCGGCGGCGCTGGCGCCCATGTGGCTGGCGAGACGCGCCTTCACGCCCGCCTTGCCGTGATGCGTCTCGGCGAGCGCCTCGATCCTGGCGAATTTCGGCACGGCCATGGCTGGTCCTCTGTGCATGACAAGGCTGGGTAGAGTGGCTTGAAGCAAGATCATGCGCAACCGCTCGACCCGCGGACCGGTTTCGTGCATGACAAGGATTGTGAGCCAGACATCTGTTGCGATCGACACCTGACGTGAACGCGACCCGTCGCCGGAGCGCGACCGGCCTCCGCCGTTTCCTGGATCTCGAGCGGCAGCGCAGTTGGCTGCAGGGCACGAACAGCTTGCCCGACACGGGCGAGCGCGAAGACTCTCCGGAACAGCGTCTCAGGTATGTCGCGCGATTTGCGAAGCTTCTGCGCCGTCCGCAGGCGGATGAGGTTCTGGAGATGCTCCGGCGATACGGCCGCACCTGCATCCCGATTCCGCGCCAGACCGAGCGGCACTACTGGTCGGTCTCCTGCCTGCCGTCGACCCCGGGCAAGGCGCTCGTGCGCGTCAATGCGAGCTGGATGGAGCTTTTTGCGCTCTATGCCGACGGCGACGGCATCCGTGCCAAATTCCTGGTGCATCTGTCGGATTTCACCACGGACCATTCGCCCGACCAGGGTGCGGTCGATGAAAATTTTCTCGAGCGCTGCGTGATGACACCCGAAGACGTCGGCACTTTCTTCCCGCGCGGCGAAGACATATTCGGCATCAAAGTCCGCGGCATCCGCTCGATCAACAAATTCCTCGCGACGCGCCGCGTGCTGCGTGCCATCCGCGCCTTCAACCTCACGCACATGAACCGGGGCCGGAACGCCTACCAGGCGAGCCACTGCTACAGCCTGGCGGATCACATGCTGGAGGGCTGAGCAGCGTCAGCCGCGCCGGGCCGCTGTGATCGCAGCGACGTCGATCTTCTTCATCTGCATCATCGCCTCGAACGCGCGCTTGGCTTCGTCGCCGCCGGCCGCCAGCGCCTCGGTCAGCACACGCGGCGTGATTTGCCAGGAAATGCCCCACCTGTCCTTGCACCACCCGCACGCGCTTTCCTGGCCGCCATTGCCGACGATGGCGTTCCAGTAGCGGTCGGTCTCGTGCTGATCGTCGGTCGCGATCTGGAACGAGAAGGCCTCGGTGTGTTTGAACGCCGGCCCGCCATTGAGGCCGAGACAGGGGATGCCGGCGACCATGAATTCGACCGTCAGCACGTCACCCGCCTTGCCGGATGGGTAGTCGCTGGGAGCGCGGAAGACGGCCCCCACCGAGCTGTTGGGAAAAGTTGCGGCGTAGAACCGGGCCGCGGCCTCGGCGTCCTTGTCGTACCACAGGCAGATCGTGTTCTTGGCAAGCGCCATCGTCCGTCCTCTTGCTTTTCCATCCAGCCGCCGGTTTGCCTTGCACGCGAGGTCGGTTCGCAATCAGCCTCTGGGATGCCTCGCGAAGATAGAATGCCGCTGAGCCAACTGACGTTCCGCCGCAAATTCTGAAAACCTATGGTGCGATCCGGCCTTCACTCCTGGGACCGGTTGGAGCGGCGATTCGATCGGGGCCAGCTCGGCATTGAATCAGGAGCTAAGCCCCGTGCCTGGTCTTCGCCTGGAGTGGAAAGCTGGCGCGCCCTGCGGGATTCGAACCCACGACCCACAGCTTAGAAGGCTGTTGCTCTATCCAGCTGAGCTAAGGGCGCCCAAGGAACCGTCGGGTGCAGACTATCACATCAAGCACGCGGGCCCAATTCGCCCGGCCAAGTGGCGCGGCGCGGCCTTCAGGCTCGCTCAGCGAACCCGGTCGTACTTGAAGTTGTCGGCGTAGGCCTTGGGCTTGATCACGCGCTGCGACGGCGCCTGCACGCTGTAGGCGAGGCCGTGCTTGTCGCAATAGGCGATCGCGTCGTCGCGCGATTCGAATTCGAGGCGCACCTGGCCAAGTGTATCGCCGGCGCTGGTCCAGCCCATCAGCGGCTCCGGCTCCTTGGGCGTCGCGGGTTCGTACTCGACGACCCAGCACTGGGTCTTGGCGCGGCCCGACTGCATGGCCGTCTTGGTCGGCTGATAGATCCGCACCTTGCTCATCCGGACATCCCTGTCACATTCGACGTCGAGTTTCTGCGGCCGCTGGTCGGGGTGAGAGGATTCGAACCTCCGGCTTCCTACACCCAAAATAGGCGCTCTACCAGGCTGAGCTACACCCCGCTCCCGGCACTGAATCAACGGGATACACGAAGCTGACGGTGGCGGCAAGCCGGCCGGCCGTTCAGGCGACCCCGCGTCGGCGGCGTCGATGCCGGCTGGCGCGGGCTGGCTGTTCGCCCGCCACAACCATAGGATCATGACGAATCTGTCTTGCAATCTTTGCGAGAATATGTTCTATATTTGTTCTCGTCGTTTGCAGGGAGGCGGGTATGCCGCTGCTTCGCTACACCGAATTCGCCGGCACGAGCGCGGCCGATGCCGTCAGCGGGCGCAGCGGCGGGGTCTATTTCGGGCTGCAGGGCAACGACAGCTTTACGATCGCGCCGCACAGCATGTTCACCACCTTCATGGGCGGCGGCGGCGCCGACACCTATGTGGCTGCCGCCAATTCGACCATGACCGTCTTCGAGACCGGCCAGTCCGCCGGCGACCGCATCGTCGCTGCGGGCGTCGGCTTCAACTACGCGAGTTCCTTCGCGGCGACGATCGAAGGGCGCCACCTCTTCTTCTTCGACCTCGAATCAGGACAAAGCGCATTGGTGATCGACTGGCACAGTCCCGCCAACCGCATCGAGAGCTTCGCGCTCGCCGACGGCACATTCACTTACGAATTCGTCAGCGCGGTGTTGCCCGGCGCGCCGCACTTCCTCGGCAATTTCTCCTGGGATGCTTCCGGCCTGGCGCCGGGCTTCAGCGCCGCCGACATCAACGAGGCGATCTCCTTCTATGGCGCGCGCGCCGCGCAGAGCGAGGCGCCGCCCACGCTGCCGGAATGGGGCGGGTCGGAGCGGGCCGATCAGGGCGACGGCACGGTGTGGGACGACATCATGCGCGGCCTCGACGGCGACGACACGCTGCGCGGCGTTCAGGGCAACGACGTGATCTACGGCAATCTCGGCCGCGACCAGCTCGATGGATCTTCCGGTAACGATACGCTTTATGGCGGTCGCGGCGACGACCTGGTGATGGGCGCGTCGGGCGACGACGTCATCTACGGCAACATGGACCATGATTCCCTCCTCGGCGAGGAGGGCGACGACCGGCTGTTCGGCGGGACGGGCGACGACTCGCTCGCCGGCGCCGGCGGCGCCGACCGCCTCGCTGGTAATCTCGGCAACGACGTCTTGTCCGGCGGTGCCGGCGCCGATCGCTTCGTCCTGCAATCCGGCGCGGGTCGCGACGTGGCGCAGGATTTCAGTTTCGCCGCCGGCGACCGCATCGAGGTCAGAACGGGCACTGCCGTCTCCGTGCAGCGCGCTCCCGATGGCTGGGCCGAGCTCACGCTCGACGATGGCGCGTCAATCCGGCTGCTCGGCGTGCCGCCGGCTTCGGTCAGCCAGGCCTTCCTCGTCTTCGCCTGATCCTGCCAGGAAATCCGCGCAACATCGCCCTTCCCTGACCGGCCCGCCCTCGGGCAGGATGCCGCCTCGCGATTGAGGAGTGGCCGATGTCCATCAGAACCTGGGGCATGAGCGAACAAGTCCGCAGCTATCTGCTCAGCGTGTCGCTGCGCGAGCACGATGCGCTCCAGCGGCTGCGCGCCGAGACCAAGCCGATGCGCTGGGGCGGCATGCAGATCTCGGCCGAGCAGGGCCAGCTCATGGCGCTGCTGGTGCAGCTGCTCGGCGCGCGCAGGACCTTCGAGGTCGGCACCTTCACCGGCTACAGTGCGCTCGTCGTGGCGCTCGCACTCCCGCCCGACGGCAGAGTCGTGGCGTGCGACGTCAGCGAGGAATGGACCTCGATCGGCAAGCGCTACTGGCAGGAAGCGGGGGTCGCCGACAAGATCGATCTTCGCATCGGACCGGGGCTCGACACGCTCGACGCGATGATCAAGGGCGGGGAGACCGGCAGCTACGACTTCGCCTTCGTCGACGCCGACAAGAACAACTACGACGGCTATTACGAGCGCGCCCTCGTGCTGCTGCGCAAGGGCGGGCTCGTTGCCTTCGACAACGTGTTGTGGGGCGGCAAGGTCCTGGACGAAACCAAGACCGACGAGGACACCGTGGCGCTGCGCGCACTCAATCGCAAGCTGCACGCCGACGAGCGGGTCAGCCTGAGCATGCTGCCGGTCGGCGATGGGCTGACGCTGGCGATGAAGCGTTGATCAGTCCTACCTGAAGGACGGGTGGACCACGCGATCGCCCGGCTTGATGCCGAGGCGCTGTGCCGTCCCGCCATTGAGCTCCAGCGTCGCGCGCACCGGCCCCGTGGACGCGACCGTCGCCTCCGAATGCGGCACGGTGCGCTCCGCGATGTTGACGATGCGGCCGTCGACGCCGATGAACAGCATGTCGAGCGGGATATAGGTGTTCTTCATCCACATATAGGCCGGTCGCGGCGACTCGTAGACGAACAGCATGCCGGCATCGGCCGGCATCTGGCGGCGGAACATCAGCCCGAACGACATCTGCTCCGGCGTGACCGCCAGCTCGATGTCGAATTTGCGCGGGCCGCCGGCGGTCTCGATCGTGAGCGACGATCTGTCGAACGCGGGACGCCGCTGGGCCTGGACCGGCAGGAACCCGACAAGCAGGAGCGCGGCGGCGAGGAATACGCGGCGAAGCATGGCGCAACCCTAGCCGCGCAATTCACACCCGGCAACAGTCCGGGTTTGCTTGACGCCTGCGCCCTTTGCATGGAAAACGGTAATCCTCATCACCGATCCCGGTTGTAGATCGCGAAACGACGTCACCCGCCGAGCCGACTCCGACGCAGCGCGCCGGAATCCTCATGCTGCGCTACCGGACGAACTGACGATAGGAACCGCGACGATGCACGACGCCGCCACTTGGGTCCCCAACGTCTGGTTCGGCTGGAACGCCATGTGGGTGTCGTCGATCCTGCTGATCGTCACCTATATCGCGATCATGACCGAGAAGCTGAACCGCGCGATCGTCGCGCTGGTCGGCGCCGGCATCATGATCCAGATCGGTGTGCTCAACCAGGAAGAGGCGATCAAAGGCGTCGACTTCAACACCATCGCGCTCCTGACCGGCATGATGATCATCGTGGCGATCACGCGCAAATGCGGCGTGTTCCAGTATGTCGCGGTGTGGGCGGCGAAGAAGTCGAACGCCAGCCCATGGGGCTTGCTGCTCATGCTGTCGATCGTGACGGCGGTGCTGTCCGCGCTGCTCGACAACGTGACCACGGTGCTCTTGATCGTGCCGGTCACCCTGGCGGTCACCCGGGAACTCGAGGTCCCGCCCTACCCCTACCTCTTCGCCGAGATCTTCTCCTCCAATATCGGCGGCACGGCCACGCTGATCGGCGATCCGCCGAACATCCTGATCGGCTCGCTGGTCGATCTCAGCTTCAACGATTTCGTCGTCAACCTGACGCCGGTCGTCGTCGTGGTGATGGCCTTTCAAGCGGTGGCGACTCATCTGATCTGGGGCCGGCACATGCACGCGGCGCCGGAGAAGCGCGCGCGCGTCATGGCGATGCGCGAGGCCGACACGATCACGGATTGGCGCCTGCTCAAGCAGTCGATGACCGTCATCGCCATCGTCATCGTCGCCTTCGTGCTGGCGCGGCCGCTTCACATGCAGCCGGGCTCGATCGCCATGTTCGGCGCGGCCATCCTCATGCTGCTCGACAACCTGGGGCATTCGGCTGAGCACCAGACGGACAACGTGGTCAGCACATTCAGCGAGGTCGAGTGGATCACCATCTTCTTCTTCGTCGGATTGTTCATGGTCGTCCACGGCGTCGAAGTCGCGGGCGTGCTCAAGCTGGCCGCTGACCAACTGCTGGTGTGGACCGGCGGCGACCTGGCGGTCACCGCCTATGCCATCCTGTGGGCGTCGGCCATCCTGTCGGCGATCATCGACAACATTCCCTTCGTCGCCACGATGATACCCCTGATCAAGGCCATGGCGCCGACCTTCGGCGGGCCGGAGGGACTGCTGCCGCTGTGGTGGTCGCTCTCCCTCGGCGCCTGCCTCGGCGGCAACGGCACGCTGATCGGCGCCAGCGCCAACCTGACCGTCGCGGGCCTGGCCGAGCGCAACGGCGTCCGCTTCAGCTTCCTGACCTACACGAAGCTCGCCTTCCCGCTCATGCTCATGAGCATCTTGATCAGCCACATCTACATCTGGCTGCGCTATCTCTAGAATCAACCGGGGCCAGACGCCGATTGACGGCCTAAGCCGCGCGCGGGCCGGCGATGATGATGGCGGCGCCGGCGATTGAGACCGCGGCGCCGATCAGGTCCCAGCGGTCGGGCCGCACGCCCTCGACCGCCCACAGCCAGGCGAGCGATGCGGCGATGTAGATCCCGCCATAGGCGGCAAACGCCCGGCCGGCCGCCGGCGTCTCGACCCGCGTCAGCAGCCAGGCGAAGACGACCAGTGAGGCAAGACCGGGAACCAGCCACCACGCGGGCTTGCCGAGCCGAGCCCAGGCCCAGAAGGCGAAGCAACCGGCAATCTCCGCAATGGCCGCGCCGATGAAGGCCAGGAGCGTGGTCACGTCCGGCGCAGCTTCTGCAAAGCGACGACGGCGGCAACCGCAACGATGCCGACCGCGTCGGAGTAGGCGGCACCCGCGTTGGTCATTCCCGCCAGGCGTTCGAGCAGCCCGGGCACGACCAGCAGCACGCCCGACACGGCGAGCAGGCAGCGTTCGAGCCCCGTCGTGCGCTTGACGAGCCAGCTTTGGGTTGCCGCGCCGAGCGCGATGATGCCGATCGCCGTCGTCACGAAGATGTAGACGATGGTCAGCCAGCTGCCGCCCTTGGGAATCACCAGCAACAGCCCGACGCCCGACGGGTCGAGCACGAAGACGAACGGCACGAGGAATGCCGGCAGCGTGTATTTCCAGCTCTGCAGCGTCGTCGCATAAGGATCGCCGCCGGTGATGGCCGCCGCGGCGAAGGGCGACAGCGCGGTCGGCGGCGACACCTCGGAGAGCACCGCATAATAGAAGATGAACATGTGCGCGGCGTAGTCGGGCACGCCCAATTTGATCAGCGCCGGCGCTGCGATCACGGCGCAGATGATGTAGGAGGCCGTCACCGGCACGGCGAGGCCGACGATCCAGACGATCAGCGCCGTGTAGACCGCGGTCAGCAGCAGGCTGCCTGCCGCGTAGGAGATGGCGATGTCGCTGAACTTGAGGCCGAGGCCGGTCAGCGTGACCACGCCGACGATGATGCCGGCGGTGGCGCAGGTCCCGGCCACGTTGAGCATGCCGATCGAGCCCGCCGCCAGCGCCTGCCACAGCTTCTTGGGCGTCAGCCGGCAGTCGCGGTGCAGATAGCTCGACAGCCACGCGACCACGGTCGCCCAGAACACCGACAGGATCGGCGAGAAGCCGATCAGCATGAAGGCGATGATCGAGATCAGCGAGATGAAGTGGAACCAGTACTGGCGCGTCAGATCCCACAGGCCCTGATGATCGGCGATCGGCACCCCGATCATGTGGAAGCGCCGCGTGTCGAGCTCGACCATCACGAACAGCGTCAGGTAATAGAGCAGAGTCGGGATGACCGCCATGCGGATGACGTCGAGATAGGAGATTCTGAGGAACTCGGCGATCAGGAAGGCGGCCGCCCCCAGCACGGGCGGCGACAGGATCGCGCCGAGCCCGCCGGCGGCCAGCAGCCCGCCCGCCGCATTCTTCTCGTAGCCCGCCCTGGACATCATCGGATAGGCGACCGAGCCCAGGGTGACGGTGGTCGCGACACCCGAGCCCGACGGGCCGCCGAGCAGGAAGGAGGCGAGCACGATCGTGCGACCGGCGCTCGACGACTTACCGCCCATGGCGGCGAAGGAGAAATCGATGAAGAACTTGCCGGCGCCGGAGAATTGCAGCACGGCGCCGAAGATCGTGAACAGGATGATCAGGCTCGACGACACGTCGACCGCGATGCCGAAGATGCCTTCCAGCGTCATGTAGAGCTGGCCGACCAGGCGCTCGAAATCGTAGCCCCGGTGCGTCCAGGGCGGCGGCAGCTGCTGGCCGAACAGCGCATAGAGCAGAAACAGGATGGCGACGAACGGCATGATCCAGCCGGTCGAGCGGCGCGTCGCCTCGAGCAGCAGGGCCATGAAGATCAGGCCCATGACGACGTCGGTCTTGAACGGCGAGGTGTAGCGATCGGTCAGGTCGTCGCCGCCGTCGATCAGGTACCAGACGACCACGACCGAGGCGATCGCGGCGAGCACGTCCCACGGCATGAGCCGATGGCGGAATCGCCGGCTCATCGGGAACAGCAGGAAGGTGAGCGTCAGGACGAAGCCGACATGGATCGGCCGCAGCACCTGCGCCGACACGATGTCGTAGGCGGCATAAAGGTGGAACAGCGTCATGATCACGGCGATCGCCATGACCGCGTGGCCGAGCCAGCCACGATGGCGGCTGATCACGCCTTCTTCCTGCTCGACGAATGCGTCGGCTTTCTTCAGCGCCTTGTCGTCGACGACGCCGCCATGGACGGTGCCCAGAACATCCTCCGCCATTGGACTGTGCCCTTCTCTCTCTGCTCGGCGCGGCCGGACCCCCGCGCCTTATCGTTGGCTCCTGTCTACCAGACATCAGAAGCCCCGTTCCAGCGTCAACCGGAACGGGGCTTCCGCCGCCCCCTGGCGATGGCGAACGGAGCTACATGATGTTGGCGCTCTTCTCCTTGAAGAACTTCACGGCACCGGGGTGCCACTTGATCGGCGAGTTCGCCTGCTTCTGGTTCTCCATCTTGACGTTCTTCGCCTCGGCATGGACGAGCGCCCACTCGTCGCGATGGTCGAAGACCGTCTTGACGATCTTGTAGGCGACATCGTCCGGCATGGATTCGTGGACGACCAGCAGGTTCCACACAGTCGCCACCTTGGCCTCCTTGGTCTGGCCCGGATAAGTGCCGGCAGGAATGACGCCCGCCGCGTAGAGCGGCCCGTACTTCTTGTTCATGCCGTCGACCGTCGCCTCATGGTCGATCAGCGCGAGCTTGGTGCCGGGCGTCGCCGCGAGGTCCGTCACGCCGGCGGTCGGCAGACCGCCGACCCAGAAATAGGCCTCGATCTTCTTGTCCTTGACGGCATTGGTCGACTCCGCCACGCCGAGGCGCTCGCGCTTCATGTCCTTGTCCTTATCGAGGCCGGCCGCCTCGATGACACGGAATGCCATGACCTCAGTCGCGCTGCCGGGCGAGCCGGTCGACACGCGGCGGCCCTTGAGATCGGCCATCTTGGTGATGCCCGTGCCCTCGACGCTCACGACATGCATGATGTTGGGATAGAGCACCGCCAGCAGCTTCTGGGGCACCTTGTTGCCCTTGAACTTGTCCTGGCCTTCCTGCGCGTCGAGTGCCGCATCGGCCATGGTAAAGGCGATCTCGGCCTTCTTCGACCCGATGAGCTGCAGGTTGGCGACCGATCCGCCGGTCACCTCGACGGTCGCATTCCAGCCCGGCACGTACTTGGTCAGCAGGCTCGCGAGGCCGCCGCCGAGCGGATAATAGACGCCGCCGGTCCCACCGGTGACGATCGACATCGTCGTCTTGTCCTGCGCGCCGGCCGGCCCGCCCAGCGCAATGCCCGCGAGCACCACGGCGCCCGCCATCCAGCGATACATGAGTGCCTCCCTGATCAAATCCCATCGCCGCGCACCGCAGGGTGCGGCCATCGCGTAGGTTTTACACGACCGTAACGCCGCTGTCTCGCCCGGTGTCGGCTCGGTGCGGCTCGACCTCAGTAGGATTTGGGCGTCGCGGCCGGCGCCTGCGCCTGCCTTAATTCGCGCCGGCGGCGGCGATACGCGCGAAACTGAAAGACCGGAATTGCCGTCAGAGCCATCAGGGTAATTCCCGCAAGGTCGACGCGGCGGGCCTGCACGTCGCTCATCAGGTCCTTGCGCCACAGCTGGCCCATCAGATCCGCCGTGCGCCGCAGGGCGTCGACGCGGTCGTCATACGGATGCAGAACGCCGGCAGGAAAGTGGAGATAGCGCCATTTGGTCTCAATGACGCTGCCGATCGTATCCTCGCGGAGGTGCTGGACGACGGCCTTGGGATCGTAGAGAAGCCGGGATTGTCGATGCCGCTCCAGCAGGCGACGGCACAAGTCGCGATCTTCGCCGTTGGTGCGCAGCGACGCGTTGTAGCCGCCGATCGCAAGCAGCGACGCGCGCCGAAACACCGTGTTCGCACCGAAGAGGAACTCGACATTATCGAGCGGTGTCGAGCCCAGATGCTGACGCAGATGCTGCGCGCGCCACCGATCGGCAAGGCTTCGCTGATGCTCCTCGACCGTCGCGCCACCAGCACCAATCACGGCGGAATCGGCCTCGATCCGCTTGACGAGGCGGCCGAGCCAGCGCGGCTCGGCGAAGCAGTCGGCGTCGATTGACGCGATCAGATCGCCCGATGCGCCGTGCAAGGCGGTGTTGCGCGCGGCCGCGAGCCCGCGGTTGCCCTTGTGGCGCCAGACCTTGACCGGATAGGTCAACGCAATGTTGAGCGAGCGATCGGTCGAGCCGTCGTCGACCACCATGACCTCGTCCGGCTTGCGCCATTGCGCAAACAAGCTGGCAATCGCCTGTCCGATGGTACGCTCGGCGTTGTAGCAGGGTATGTAGGCGCTGACGCGCAATCTTGGCCGGGCGGCGGGTTGCTGAAGCGGTTCAAACACGGATCGGCGCGGAAGCTCGTTCTGCTTTTTTATAGCAGTGCGCAGTATCAGCGCCTAGGGTGCCATCGTTTCACATTGAAGCAGCGCTGCAAGGTGAAACGTGAATCGCCCCCTATTTTGTTAAGCTGACCATGATTCACGCTTCAGGTCGTATCGCCGAAGGCGATTCGATCTGAACCGATCAGAGTCTAGACCGCGCGCTGAAGCACGACCACGCGACCGGCCATGGTCGCGGCGATATCGATGACATACTCCGGCGCGGAAACCAGCAGGTCGCGATAGCGATCGGCGGCGCCGACCAACGTCGCTGGAAAGTACTCGTTGAGCGCGACAGCGACCCACTGAAAATGCGGTCGATTGAATAGATCGAGCCGTTGGCTGAGAATTCCGTCGATGCCGTGCTGCTCCAGCGCCTCCGACCTGGCCAGCTCCAGGTGGGCGAAGCTGGCAAGCTTGTCGCGCACACTCTGGTCGTCGCCGACATAGGAGAAATGCCAACCGGCGTGATCGAGCACGACCTGATCGGCTGCCAACGTGCCAAGGCGATGGGCGCGGTGCAGCGCGGTGCGCATATTGCGGACCTGCTGCGGTCCGAGACGGCGCAACACGTCGCCACGCACCGCCACCGGCCAGACGAACACCGGGTCGGCGCCGCGCAGCTGAAGGTAGTTGAAGCGCAGATAGAACAGCGCCAGGCGCATGCCGACGAATGCGGCGCCGGGCAAGGAGCGCAAGCGAGCGATTGCCGAGGGACGCGGAATCTCGTCCACGTCCGAGATGATCACAAAATCGTCGTCAGCCAGATCCTGAAGTCCGAGCCGAATCGCCTCACGCTGGCTGTTCTCGCGTGCCCACGCATCCGTCAAGTTCGCGAAGCATTCGACTTTTACATGCTCGATCCGGTCGAGGTAGCGCTGGAATCGATGGCGATTGGCTTCGAAGTGAAGCGGCTTGGGGCGCGCGCTGTGCGTCTCCGCGGCCTCGACGAGCACGAACCTGTCGACCACCGAAGCCAGCTCCGCCAGACGAAGCTCGAGCACGTCGAGCTCGTTGTTGAACATGAATGCATCGAACACGCGCATGTCAGTGACCGAGCATGGCTGGAACGTTGCGCCGCTAAGCGTCCTCCTTCAACAGGTCGATCAGGTCGGCACGCGCCTCAAGGCATGCCACATAGTTGCCGCCCACGAAATTTTCGTCCATGTGGTTGTAGCCCTGGAAGGCGACACCCCGGGGATAGAGCCGGCCGAGCACATATCCGTGGGCTTGAAAGAATTGATCCCGCATTTCCCAGATGGCCGCACCAATTCGTGACGAAAGCGGCCAATTATGATATAAGATTCAATACGTTGCAGGTGATCGGAGTGACCGGGCATGGAGCTGGTGACGGGTGAACTGGAAACGGGC
>VGDO01000121.1 GCA_016869645.1 Alphaproteobacteria bacterium | reverse complement strand
GGATCGAGCATTTGCCTGCGCTTGCGCTTGGACTCGATCTTGCGCTTGTCGATCCCCTTGGCCACGTCCCCTCGCCTACGTCCGCGGATTTTTCGCGACCGGTTGGTTAATACTGTATCGCCCAGCCGGCCGAGCGACAACCCGCTTCGGGCCACCCAAAAGTTGCACATACCTTCGGTCATGCCTACACGATGGGAGTACCGGCGGGCAGCCCCCGCAGATCACCGCAGCACGCGGGACATGCCGTCGAGGGCGCCGAGAACCGCGGCATAGCGCGCGGCCTTGCCGATCGCGACCAGAATGACGAAAGTCGACAGGCGGACGCGCAGCACGCCGGCCGCGACGGTCAGCGCATCGCCCAGGATCGGCAGCCACGCCATCAGCAGCGCCCATTGGCCCCAGCTCTGAAACCAGCGCGACGCACGCGAAAGTTGGGCCGGGGTGACCGGAAACCAGCGCCGTCCCTGCCATTTGAGGCAGGCCCGGCCGAGCCACCAGTTGACGGCGGATCCGGCCGTATTCGCCGCTGTCGCCACCAGCCAGACGAGCCAGGGCTGGTAGCCTTGCTGGCTCGCAATCGCCATCACAACAGGCTCGCTCGGAAACGGCACGATGGTCGCGGCCGCGAACGAGAAGAGCGCGACATAGAGATAGCCCTCGGCCATCACGCTGCGCTCCGTTGCGCATGCATGGCGCGCCAGAGGCAGGCGAGGCTGGCCAAGGCGACCAGCGACAGCAGCCCGTAGGTCGCCACCAAGCTGATGTCGAGGCTGCTGTGGATTGCAGCGAAGCTGGCGGGACCGGCCATCACGCCGGCGAAGGTGACGCTGAGCGACCCGCCGGTCGCCGCGCCGATCTGCTCCGGCCGGCTGGATCCGGCGACCGCAGCCAGGAAGACTCCGTTCCAGCCGATCGTGGTCGCTCCGAATACGACCAGCACCGTCGCGATCTTCCAGATCGGCCAGGATGGGCCGATCATGCTGGTCGCCACGCCGGCCGCCATCATCAACGCGCCGATGATGGCCAGAGTCCGCAAGCTGGACCCGATCGTGTCGGCAAACCAGCCCCACCAGATCCGGCCGAGCGCGCCCGAAATCTGCGTGGTCGAGAGCAGGAGGCCGGCGGTTACCAGCGACAAGCCGACATCCTCGACAAGCATGGTCACGAGAAAGGTGACGGAACTGAGCTGAATGAAGCTGTAGCCGAACGAGGCGACGGCCAGCCAGCACAGCACGCGGTCGCCGGCGACCAGAAGGATGGTTTCGAACGGCTTCTGGCGCAGCGGATAGTTCGGATCGCGATCGTCGTCCCAGGCGACCCGCACGCGCTCGAGCGCCAGCGCCAGCGCGCCCGCCAGAACCGCCGCGGTGATCAGCGCCGCCGGCCAGCCCGCGGCCAGCGCGACAAACGGCATCAGCGCGCCGGCCAGGACGCCGCCGAGCGGAACGCCGGTCTGCTTGATGGAGAAGACCAGATTGAGACGCCCGCCGGCGACGCGTCCGAGGAGATGGGACGCCGCCGGATTGGTCAGGCCGTAGCCGAAGCCGAGCACGAGCGAGCCAAGGATCGCCGCGGCGACGCTCGCACTCGCCAGCATCAGGCAGCCCGTCACGGTCAGGGCCAGCGCAGCCTGGCTGATCAGGCAGGCGCCGAAGCGACGGACCAGCGCGCCGCCGATCAGCGAGGTCGCGATGCCCGAGAGATAAACCAGGCTGACCTGATAGCCGATCACCGCCGCCGGCAAGCCGAGCGTGCGCGACGCTTCGGGCGCAACCGCCGCCATGGTCAGCGTCGACATGGTCGAGAAGGTCTGAACCAGGGTCATCAGAGTGAGCGGCAGCCACAGACCGATCCGCGCGCTGGTTCTATCGGCATGCGCCATCCTCGTCCGGTCCCGCCTATCCCCGCCCGCGCTCAATCTTTCAGGCAATGGGCGATTGGGCAATCGAGAGTTCGCGTGCGCGCACGGCCGCAGCTTGGCTGCCGAATCTCGCCACGGCGACGAGACACATGATAGAGTTTGGCACGACGAGAACCCGCGCCCGACGCAGAAGCGGGCCGGACCAGGCGAGGATGATGCTGGCAGTTCAGGAAAGACGATACGGCGCGGCAAGCGCAGGCGCAGGCCCTCTGCTCGACGTGCGCGGCCTGCGCGTTCACTTCGTCACGTCGCGCGGCGTGGTGCGCGCGGTCGAGGGCGTGTCCTACCAGGTCCGCCCGGGCGAGATCGTCGCCGTGGTCGGCGAGTCCGGCTGCGGCAAATCGGTGACGGCGCTCGCCATCATGCGCCTGCTCGCCAAGCCGGCCGGTCGCGTCGTCGGCGGCTCGGTTGGCTTCAACGGCCGCGACCTGCTGACGCTCTCCGACGAGGAGATGCGCGCGATCCGCGGTCGCGATATCGCGATGATCTTCCAGGAACCGATGACCAGCCTCAACCCGGTGCTGACGATCGGCCTGCAGATCATGGAGCCGCTGGAGATACATCTCGGCTACGACGAGGCGCGGGCGCGCGCTCGCGCCGTCGAGGTGCTCGGCCTGGTCGGCATCTCCGATGCGGAGCGCCGGCTCGAACAGTATCCCCACCAGTTCTCGGGCGGCATGCGCCAGCGCGTCATGATCGCGATCGCGCTGGCGTGCAATCCCAAGCTCATCATCGCCGACGAGCCGACCACGGCGCTCGACGTCACCATCCAGGCGCAGATCCTCGAGCTGATGAAGGATCTGTGCCGGCGGCTCGGCATCGCGCTGGTCGTCATCACGCACAACCTCGGCATTGTCGCCCGCTACGCCGACCGCGTGAACGTCATGTATGCCGCGCGCCTGGTCGAGCAGGGTGTTGCCGACGACATCTTCAACCGGCCGCGCCATCCCTACACGGTCGGACTCATGCGTTCGGTACCGCGCCTTGACCGGCCGCGCGGCAACAAGCTCGAGACCATCGAAGGGCTGCCGCCCAATTTGCTCGAGCCGCCGGAGGGCTGCCGGTTCGCGCCGCGCTGCCCGGCGCGCCAGGCGCGCTGTGCCAGCGATCCGCCGCTGGTCGAGGTCGAACCGGGGCACAACTCGGCCTGTCTGCGCGCCGACGAGCTGAACGGCGACGCCGGATATCGTCGCCTCGGCCTGCTGACGACCGGCGCCGCCACCGGCGCCGTGCGCGCCGACCGCGAGCAGCCGCCGATTCTCACGGTGCGCAATCTCAAGAAATATTTCTCGATCGCCAAGGGGCTGGGTCTGCTGGGCGGCGGCCATGCCACCGTGCGCGCCGTCGACGACGTGTCATTCGCCATCGCGCGCGGCGAGACGCTGGGCCTGGTCGGCGAATCCGGCTGCGGCAAGACCACCGTCGGCCGCACTCTGCTGCGCCTGGAGCAGGCGACCGCCGGCGAGGTGGTCTTCGAAGGATCGGACCTCGTTCGCGCAGAGGCCGAGGAGATGAAGCGGCTGCGCCAGAAGATCCAGGTGATCTTCCAGGACCCCTACAGCTCGCTCAATCCGCGCATGACGGTCGGCGAGATCATCGCCGAGCCGATCCGGGTCTACCGGCTGGAGCCGGATGCGGCGTCGATCGCCGCGCGTGTCGCCGATCTACTCGCCCAGGTCGGATTGTTCGACTACATGGCTGAGCGCTACCCGCACGAGTTGTCGGGCGGACAGCGTCAGCGCGTCGGCATCGCGCGCGCGCTCGCCATGAAGCCGAGCTTCATCGTGTGCGACGAGGCCGTGTCGGCGCTCGACGTGTCGATCCAGGGCCAGATCATCAACCTGCTCGAGGACCTGCAGCGGCGCCACGGCCTGACCTATCTGTTCATCGCGCACGATCTCGCCGTCGTGCGCCACATCTCGAGCCGCGTCGTCGTCATGTATCTCGGCCGCGTGATGGAGATCGCCGACCGCGACACGCTCTACGCCGATCCGTTGCATCCCTATACGAAAGCGCTGCTCGACGCCGCACCGGTGCCCGACCCCGCCGTCGAGCGCGCGCGTGCGCCGCGCCTGCTCGGCGGCGAGCTGCCCAGTCCCTTGACGCCGCCGATGGGGTGCGTCTTTCATACGCGATGCCCGCTGGCGAGCGCGGAATGCCGCGAAACCGTGCCGGCGCTGCGCGAGATCAGATCAGGACATCACGCCGCATGCATCAAGCTCTAGGATTCCACCGGGGCTCGATTACCGCGCGACCATTGCGCAATTTGGGGAGGAACCAGACCGTGACCACATATTGCCTTCGACTCGCCGTCGCATTTGGCGCGATTGCCGCGCTCGGCGCCGCCGCGTTGCCGCTCGCCGCTCAGGAAACGCCGAAGCGCGGCGGCACGCTGAGCTTCGCCGTCAATGCGGAGCCGCCGAACTACGACTGCCATGCCAGCACGACCTTCGCGCTGGTTCATCCGATTGCGCCGCACTACTCGACGCTGCTGAAGTTCGACGCACCGAAGTACCCCGCCGTGACCGGCGATCTGGCCGAGAGCTGGAACGTATCGCCGGACGGGCTGACTTACAGCTTCAAGCTGCGGGCGAATGCCAAGTTCCACGACGGCTCGCCGGTCACCTCGGCGGACGTCAAGGCGACCTATGACCGCCTGCGCAATCCGGCGCCGGGAGTTGTGTCGATCCGCAAGGCGCTCTACGAGGACATCGGCACGATCGACACGCCCGACGCGACCACTGTCATCTTCAGGCTCAAGGCCGCCAACGCCTCGATGCTGCAGACCTTCGCCTCGCCATGGGATTGCATCTACAGCGCCAAGAAGCTCGCGGAGAACCCGAAATATCCCGAGACCACGATCTTCGGCAGCGGGCCCTTCACCTTCGTCGAGCATGTGCGCGGCTCGCACTGGGTCGGCAAGCGGTTCGACAGCTATTACATCAAGGATCAGCCCTATCTCGACGGCTACAAGGCGGTGTTCATCTCCGGTGCCGCCATCATCAACGCGATCCAGGGCGGCCAGGTCGCGATCGAGTTCCGCGGCCAGACGCCGGCCGAGAGGGACCGCCTCGCGGCCGCCATGGGCGACAAGCTGCGCGTCCAAGAGGGCTCGTGGACCTGCAATCTGGTGATCGGCTTCAACACGGAGAAGAAGCCGTTCGACGACGCGCGCGTGCGCCGCGCCCTCAACATGGCGCTCGACCGCTGGGGCGGCGCGCCCGGCCTGTCCAAGATCGCCATCGTGCGCGATGTCGGCGGCCTGCTGCGGCCCGGTTATTCGCTCGCCGCGAGCGAGGAGGAGCTGGTCAAGATGCCGGGCTTCTCCAAGGATGCGCGCGCTTCGCGGGCCGAAGCGCAGCGCCTCTTGAAGGAGGCCGGCCAGGACAAGCTCAAGTTCAAGCTGACCAACCGCAACATCCCCATGCCCTATAGCCCGGTCGGCGTGTGGGCGATCGACCAGTGGCGCCAGATCGGCATCGAGGTCGAGCACCAGCAGCTCGAAAGCCGGCTCTATCTCAACGCGCTGTCGAGCGGCAACTACGAGGCCGGCATGGACTTCAACTGCGACTTCATGGACGAGCCGAACCTGCAGCTGCTCAAGTACCTGTCGGCCGCCAAGTCGCCGATCAACTACGGCCGCTACAACGACGCCAAGCTCGACGACCTCTACGAGAAGCAGAAGCGCGCCACCGATCCGAAGGCGCGCTACGCCCTGGTGCGCGAGTTCGAGCGCCATGTGCTCGACCAGAGCTACACCGTGCCGACGATCTGGTATCACCGGATCATCGCGCATTCGACCCAGGTCAAGGGCTGGTACGTGACGCCAAGCCACTACATCCACCAGGAGCTGGCGGGGGTGTGGCTGGCGCAATGACGCCAGCCCTCCGGAGCCGATGTGCGCGGCATCGATAACCCCTCACACCGTCCCTCTCCCCCGTCGGGGGTGAGGGAGTCCGCACCTTGCACTCGCCCCCGACGGGGGAGAGAGAGGGCCCCGGCGCGAAGCGCTGGGAGGGTGAGAGGCTGCTTCGAGCGCACGGACGAGATCTGATTTGCTCCGCTACGTCGCCCAGCGTGTCCTATTGATGGTCCCGACCTTGCTGGGCGTGGCGCTGCTCGTCTTCTTCATGCTCCGGGTCATGCCGGGCGACATCGTCGAGCTGAAACTCAAGGCCGACGGCGCTGCGGTCACCCAGGATGTGCTCGAAGCCGAGCGCGCGAAGCTCGGCCTCGACAAGCCGCTGTACGTCCAGCTCGTCACCTGGCTGGGCGGCATGATGGTCGGCGACATGGGCACCTCCATGTGGACCGGCCAATCCGTCAGCTACGAGATCGCGATCCGGCTGGAACTGTCGCTCCAGGTCGCCCTCATGGCGACGCTGATTGCGGTGTGCATCGCCGTGCCCCTGGGCACGACGGCGGCGCTCTTCAAGGACACCTGGGTCGACTACATCGTGCGCGTGCTGGCGATCGCCGGTCTCGCCGTGCCGTCCTTCTGGCTCGGCATGATGCTGATCCTGACGCTGCTGGTCGTGTTCACCTGGTTGCCGCCGATCACCTTCACGCCGCTCTACAAGGACCCGCTCGCCAACCTGTCCCAACTGATCTGGCCGGCGCTCGCGGTCGGCTACAGATACTCGGCGGTCGCCACGCGGATGACGCGCTCGGCGCTGCTCGAGGTGCTGCGCGAGGACTACATCCGAACGGCGCGCGCCAAGGGCGTGTTCGAGCGCCTGGTGGTGGCGCGCCACGCCATGCGCAACGCCATCCTGCCCGTGATCACCGTGGTCGGCCTGGAATTTGCCTTCCTGATCGGCGGCCTCGTCGTGACCGAGCAGGTGTTCAACCTCAACGGCGTCGGCAAGCTGTTCGTCCAGGCCGTGACGCGCGGCGACTACACGCTGATCCAGGGCCTCGTCATGCTGGTCGCGACCATCGCCGTGGTCATGAACCTGCTGGTCGACCTGCTCTACGCAGTGTTCGACCCGCGCATCCGCTACGCGTCGCGATGACCGCCGTCGCTTCCGAGCCGACCTATGTCGTGCCCAAGCGGCGCCATCCCGTGCTGCAGTTCGTGGTGCAGCAGCCGCTCGGCTCGGCCGGCCTCGTCGTGATCATCGCCATGATCCTGGCGGCCGCCTTCGCCGGATATGTGGCGCCCTACGATCCGGTCGCGGTCGATTTCGGGGCCATGCTCGCGCCGCCCTCGATCGACCATTGGCTCGGCACGGACTCCTTCGGGCGTGACGTGCTGAGCCGCATCATCTACGGCGCGCGCACCGCGCTCTCCGTCGGCTTCCTCGCCTCGTTCCTGGGCTCGAGCCTGGGCGCCACGATCGGCGTGGTGTCGGCCTATTTCGGCGGGCGTATCGACCTGATCGTCCAGCGCTTCGTCGATATCCTGCTATCGTTCCCGATCATCGTGCTGGCGCTCGTGGTCGTCGCCGTGCTCGGCAACCAGAAGATCCTCGGCCTCAATCTCAACCTGATCGTCGCCATCGCCATACCGATCACGCCCAATGTCGCGCGCGTCGTGCGCTCCTCCGCGCTCGCCATCCGCGAGATGCCGTTCATCGACGCGGCGCGCGCGGCCGGCTATTCGCACGTGCGCATCATCTTCCGGCATATCGCGCCCAACGTCGTGGCGCCCTTCCTGATCATGCTGACGGCGTTCGTCGCGCAGGCCATCCTGCTCGAGGCGTCGCTCAGCTTCCTCGGCCTCGGCGTCACCGAGCCGACGCCCGCCTGGGGCCTGATGCTGTCGGGCAGCGCCGCCGATTTCTATCGCGAGGCGCCGTGGATGATCGTCTTCCCGGGCGTCGCGATCAGCCTCGCCGTGTTCGCCTTCAACCTGTTCGGCGACAGCCTGCGCGACTGGTTCGATCCGAAGCTGAAGGTCTAGGCGCCGTCAACGACAGAGGGCTGCCACGTCGCCGTGGCCCGCCTGGGCGGCATGATCGGCCGCGCAGAGGCCCTTCTCGTCGCGCAACCCGCGATCGGCTCCTTGGTCAGCAGCAGCCGAACCAGCTCGACCTGCCCGCTGAGCGCAGCTTCCATCAGGAATACGGTGACAGTGCATTTAATTTTGGAATACGGTCACGGTGCATTTAATTTTTCGCGGAATACGGTGACAGTGCATTTAATTTTGGAATACGGTCACGGTGCATTTAATTTTTCGCGGTTCAGGAAAGCTATTAAGTGCACTGTCACCGAAATTGGGAAATTTAATGCACTGTCACCGAAATTGTGTCACCGAAATTGAAATTGGGAAATTTAGTGCACTGTCACCGAAATTTGCCACCGAAATCTCCTCGAACGTGTCGGCTTCGCCGGCGCGGCTCACGGAAAACAAGGCCGCCGCGTCGCCCAAGCCATCGCCGGCTATTCGAAGCGCAGCGCTTCGATCGGGTCGAGACGCGCCGCCTTGCGGGCCGGATAGAATCCGAAGAACACGCCGACGGCGCCGGAGAACAGGAAGGCGATCAGCACGAACTCGACGCGGATGAGCGTCGGCCAACCGGCGAAGCTGGCAATCGCATGCGACGACGCGACGCCGGCGAGAATGCCGATGGCGCCACCGATCAGCGACAGCGTCACGGCCTCGATGAGGAACTGCGCCATGATGTCCGTGCCGCGCGCGCCGACCGCCATGCGCAGGCCGATCTCGCGGGTGCGCTCGGTCACCGACACCAGCATGATGTTCATGATGCCGATGCCGCCGACCACCAGCGACACGGAGGCGACCGCGGCCAGCAGCAAGGTGAGGATGCGACTCGACGCCTCCTGGGTCGCCATGACCTCGGACAGGTTGCGCAGCGAGAAATCGTCCTCGTCATTGGGCTGCAGCCGGTGGCGCTGGCGCAGCAGATCGCGCACATCGGCCATGGCCTCGTTCATCTGCGAGGCGTGCTGCACCTTGATCAGGATCGAGCCGACCGATCGGGCGCGCACCTGGGAGAAGCCGAGCACGCGCTTGCGCGCGGTCGACAGCGGCACGATCACGATGTCGTCCTGGTCCTGCCCCTGGGTGTTCTGGCCCTTGTAGCCGAGCACGCCAATCACCCGGAACGGCACGTCGCGCACGCGGATCGTGCGGTCGATCGGGTCCTCCTCGTTGAACAGGTTGCGCACCACGGTCTGGCCGACCAGCACGACCCGCGCGGTCGATTGCACGTCCTCGCCCGTGATGCTGCGGCCCTCGATCACCTCCCATTCGCGCGCTTCCATGTATTCGGGCGTGATGCCCTGCACCAGGGATGCCCAGTTCTGATTGCCGTAGACGAGCTGCGCGCTGCCGCGCACCGAGGGTGCCGCGACCTGCACGCTCGGGACCTCGCGCTGGATGGCGACGGCATCGTCGTCCGTGATCGTGACGCGGCTGCCGAGGCCCATTCGCACGCCGCCGGCCGTAATGTTGCCCGGCAGCGCGACGATCAGGTTGGAGCCGAGGCTTTTGATCTGCTCGGCGACGCGCTGCTGCGCGCCGGAGCCGACTGCCACCATGGTGATGACGGCGCCGACGCCGATGATGATGCCGAGCATGGTGAGCGCCGAACGCAGCGCGTTGACGCGCAGCGCGCGGAGCGCGACGCGGATGCTGGCCCAGAAGCTCATGGCGCGCGGCTCATGCAACCAGCGCCGGAGTGGCCGCCAGCATGGCACCCGCATCGGCACGGGCTTCGTTCAAGTGGTCGCCGACCAGCTTGCCGTCGCGGAAGATCAGGATGCGACTGGCGAAGCGCGCGACATCCGGTTCGTGGGTGACCAGCACGATCGTGCTGCCGGCGTGGTTCAGCCTCTGGAACAGCGCCATGATCTCGAGGCTGGTGTGGCTGTCGAGTGCGCCAGTCGGCTCGTCGGCCAGCAGCAGGACGGGTTCATTGATGAGCGCGCGCGCAATCGCGACGCGCTGCTGCTGGCCGCCGGAAAGCTGCGCCGGATGATGATGCCAGCGGTCGCTCAACCCGACCGAGGCCAGCTTCGCCATGGCGCGCTCGCGTCGCTCGCGCTGCGGCTTACCGCCGTAGATGAGCGGCAGCTCGACGTTCTCCACGGCCGAGGTGCGCGGCAGCAAATTGAAGTTCTGGAATACGAAGCCGATCTTGCCGTTGCGGATGGCGGCACGCTCGACCGCGTCGGTCGCGCCGATGTCGCGCCCGTCGAGCACATAGCGGCCGCTGGTCGGCGAGTCCAGGCAGCCGACCAGGTTCATGAAGGTCGACTTGCCCGAGCCCGACGGGCCCATGACCGCGACGAACTGGCCGGCCGCGATCGACATCGACACGCCGCGCAAGGCGTGCACGTCGTGGCCGCCGAGATGGTAGGTCTTTGCGAGTTCGACCGTCTCGACCACCGGCGGCGCGGCCGCGCCTGAATCGAGCGGCGCCATGACTAGAGCCGGCCCGGCGGCCTGGGCAGGCCTTGGTTCTGGGTCGACGTCCCGGCCAATGCGGCGCCGCCACCGATGATGACCTGTTGGCCCTCCTTGAGATCGCCCGAGACCAGCTCGCTGACATTGCCGTCGCCAATGCCGATCTGGATGGAGACGGCAAGCGGCTTGCCGTCGGGGCCGACGATCCACACGCGGCCGGGGGTCGGGCGGTCGGTGTTCGCCATGCGCGCGGTCATCTCGCGATAGCGCTGGCGCTGTGCGGGCGTCAGCACGGCGGCCACGCGCTCGCGCACCGCGGCGAACATGCGCTGGCGGTCGACCGCGCCATTTCCCGCTGAGGCTGACCCGCCTTGCGCGGCCTCGCCGCCTTCCTGGCCGCCCTGCTGCCCGCCGCGTTGCTGACCTGCCTGTCGGCGCGCCGCCTGGAACTGCTGGCGCGCCTCCGTGAAGATCTGGGTCACCTGATCCTTCTGCTCCGGCGTGAGATTGAGCTCCTTGGCCAGACGCTCGGCGCGCTGCTCGGGCGAGCCCGCCTCGCCCCCGGCGCCACCCCGTTCACCGCCGCCGCGCTCGCCGTCCTGGGCGCCTGAACCGCGCTCGCCGTCACCGGCGACCACGGCGCCCACACCGGGCGGCCGGTAGCGCAGCGCGCTGTTCGGCACCTTGAGCACGTCGGCGCGCTCCGCCGTCTCGATGCGCACATTCGCCGTCATGCCGGGCAGGAGGCGCTGATCGGGGTTGGCCGCGCTGATCACGACAATGTACGTGACGACGTTCTGCACGGTCTGCGGCGCAATGCGGATCTGCGATACCTGACCCGAGAAGGTCCGGCCCGGGTAGGAATCGACCGTGAAGCTCGAATTCTGACCGACGCGGATGCGGCCGATGTCGGCCTGGTCGACCGTGGTGTAGACCTCCATGACGCGCAGATCCTGCGCGATGGTGAAGAGCGTGGGCGCCTGCAGGCTCGCCGCCACGGTCTGACCGACGTCGACGTTGCGCAGCACGACGACACCGTCGAGCGGCGCGCGGATGATCGTGCGGTCGAGATCGATCTGGGACTGCTGGAGTGCCGCCTCCTTCTGCTTGACGGCGGCCATCGCATTGGCGACGCCGGCCTCGGCCATGCGCAGCTGCGCCTCCGATGAGCCGATCGACGCCTCCTGGGCGCGTTCCTGGGCGACCGATGCGTTCAACTGCGCGGCCGCGGAGTCGGCTGCCGAGCGCGCCTTGTCGATATCGCTCGACGAGATGAAGCCGCGCTGGACCAGCGCGTTCTTGCGCGTGAAATCCCGCTCGGTTTCGTCCTTGGCGGCCTTGGATTTGGCGGTCTGCGCCTTGGCGACGGTCATGGCGGCATGCGCGTTGCGCACCTCGGCGCGCCAGCGCTCGACCGAAGCCTCCTGGGTCAGCACGCTCGCCTTGGCGACTTCGAGCTCGGCTTGGGCCTGGTTCACCCTCGCCTGGAACGTCTGCGGATCGAGCACGGCAACGGGCTGATCCTTCTTCACCTCCGAATTGAAGTCGGCATAGATCGCCTGGATTTGACCCGAGAGCTGCGAGCCGACCTGGACCGTGACCACGGCATTGACCGTGCCGGAGGCGGACACGGCGGCGGCGATGGGTCCGCGCTCGATGCGCGCCAGGCGATAGGCCGAATGCGCGCCGGTGTCGCGGCCGTTCATGTAGAAACCGCCGGCGACGATCGCCGCGCCGATCGCGCCGCCAGCCACCAGCCAGCGCCGGGGGACCCTATTCAAGAGGCTTTGCCACATAGAGGTTTCCTCGCCTCCCTATTACGCAAGTCTATGGCAAATCCTGCGTTTCGTCGCGCCGCCGCTGCCGGTAGCGCACGCGGCAGCGCGTCGCACCTCCGCTCGTGGGCTGCCCAGCAACCCGTTGTCTCCCCGGCCCTGGCCGGGTTAGGAAGTCGTTCCGAGCAACAGGGAGTTCACCCATGTCCGATGCCGCGTCGCGCGCCGAAGGGACCGTCCGCGCCTATTACCGGGCCTTCAATGCCGGGGATGTCGACGGGTTCCTCGCCCAGCTGACCGATGACGTCGTCCACGACATCAGCCAGGGCGGACGCGAGATCGGCCGGGCGGCCTTCCGCCGCTTCCTCGAGCACATGAACCGCTGCTATGGCGAGAAGATCGTCGACCTTACGGTCATGACCGAGCCGACCGGGCGCCGCGCCGCGGCGGAATTCACCGTGCTCGGCACCTATCTGGCGACCGACACGGGCCTGCCTCCGGCGCGCGGTCAGCGCTACCGGCTGCCGGCCGGCGCGTTCTTCGAATTGCGGAACGGCAAGGTCGCGCGCATCAGCAACCATTACAATTTCAAGGACTGGTTGGCCCAGGTTGGCGCTGGCGGCCCGCCCCGCGCCGCGCGCAAGGCCAAGAAGGCAAAGGTCGGCGTCGGAGTGAAGAAATCCGGCGCGCAAAAGTCCAAGCCAGCGCGTCGCGCCAAACCCGGCCGGAGCCGATGACGTCACCGGTCCGGGTCTCGTCGCTGACGGGCGCCAAGGCCCAGCCGCATCTCGACGATCTGGCGCGGTTGCGGATCGAGGTGTTCCGCGATTTTCCTTACCTCTACGACGGCTCGCTCGACTACGAGCGGCGCTATCTCGACAATTTTTCGCGCTCGGATGGCAGCGTCATCGCGGTCGCCTTCGACGGCGATCGCGTCGTGGGCGCAGCCACCGCGCTACCCATGGCCGATGAGCCCGACTACATCACGGCGCCGTTCCGCGCCCGAAGCTATGACATCGGCACCATCTTCTATTTCGGCGAGTCCGTCCTGCTGCGGCCCTATCGCGGCACCGGCATCGGGGTGCGCTTTTTCGAGCATCGCGAAGCGCACGCGCGGTCTTTCGGAACCTATCGGTGGGCCGCATTCTGCGGCGTCGACCGGCCGCCCGACCATCCGCTGCGCCCTGCCGACTACGTGCCGCTCGACCGCTTTTGGCAAAAGCGCGGTTTCGTGCGTCATCCCGAGCTCGTCTCGCACTTTTCCTGGCGCGACCTCGGCGACGACGCTGAAACGGAGAAGCCGATGGTCTACTGGCTGAAGCAGCTCACCTGACGACCGGCGTTGCTTGGTGCCGACGATGAGTCGACCAGAGCGGGTCGGCTCACCCGCCGGACTCCCCGTGCCGAGCGGTTTTGCGCGCCATCTGCCGTAGGGCCGGCAGGCCGCGCAACCCCAGCAAAACCAAGGCTTGGCCGCGTCCTGATCAGCGAAAGCCTCGCTCTGTGGCACCTCGCCGAGGCTGTCCCCACGCGAGAGCCGCAGAGTTCCAGGGAGTCGGCCACGCTTCCCCAGATCTAGTAACAATCATGACAGATCAGCTACAAAATCTCGTTGCAAAGGCCAGGCGACCTGATCTAGGCTAACTCTCCCTGAACGGCGCGGTCGGTTCCCTGACCTCTCTGCCGCCAGGTCCGGGCCTCCGGGCCCGTCCCACAACCTCTCTCACGTGCCTGCCCAGTGGGCTTGCCGAAGTGGGATTCGTCTAAGCAGACGGCTTCGGCGAGGGGACATTTTCTGTCTTTTTTCAGAGGGTTCTAACAAGATCTTGCCAAATTAGGCGAACTTGCCCTAATCTTGGTATGAACGATGGCACCTGACCACAATATCTAGGAATCCCGTCGCTGGGCAGTAGCGGCGAGGATGACCAGGAGGTCAGACAAGCGATCGAGCGGGGCCCGGGTCATCACCGCCTGGGTTGGTTTGGGGATTCGAGCGGAGGGAGCTGGGTTTCATGCGTATTGCGCGTCGTTTCACCGTTGAGGGCAAGGATCCATACTCCAGCATCGCGTTCCGCACCGCGGTCAGTGAGATCCGAAATCCCGACGGGTCGGTGGTGTTTCACCAATCCGACATCGAAGTGCCGGCCGACTGGAGCCAGGTCGCCTGCGACGTGCTGGCTCAGAAGTATTTCCGGCGCGCCGGCGTGCCGGCCGACGACAATTTGAAGCCGGTCGAGGAAAGCGACGTCCCGGCCTGGCTGTGGCGCCGCACCGCGGCCGACCCGACGGCCAAGGCCGGCCGCGAGACGCGTGCGCGCCAGGTGTTCGACCGGCTCGCCGGGACCTGGACCTATTGGGGCTGGAAGGGCGGCTATTTCGACGGCGAGGCCGACGCGCGCGCCTATTTCGACGAGATGCGCTACATGCTGTGCCGCCAGATGGCGGCGCCGAACAGCCCGCAATGGTTCAACACCGGGCTGCACTGGGCCTACGGCATCGACGGCCCCGCCCAGGGCCATCACTACGTCGACTTCAAGACCGGCAAGCTCGTGACGTCCGATTCCGCCTACGAGCATCCGCAGCCGCACGCCTGCTTCATCCAGTCGGTCGCCGACGACCTCGTGAACGAGGGCGGCATCATGGATCTGTGGGTGCGCGAGGCGCGTCTTTTCAAGTACGGCTCCGGCACCGGCACGAACTTCTCCAAGCTGCGCGGCGACGGCGAGCGGCTCTCGGGCGGCGGGCGGTCATCGGGCCTGATGAGCTTCCTCAAGATCGGTGACCGCGCGGCGGGTGCCATCAAGTCGGGCGGCACGACTCGGCGCGCGGCCAAGATGGTGACGGTCGACATCGACCACCCCGACATCGAAACCTATATCGACTGGAAAGTGGTCGAGGAGCAGAAGGTGGCGGCACTGGTCGCCGGTTCGCGCCTCGCCAACAAGCACCTCAACGCCGTGATGGCGACCTGTCAGCTCGGACAGGGCGACGACCGCTTCGATCCGAGGAAGAACGTGGCCCTGAAGCGCGCGATCCTCGACGCGCGCAAAGCGATGATCCCGGAAAACTACGTCCAGCGCGTCATCCAGTTCGCGCGCCAGGGCTACGCCGAGATCGATTTCCGCGTCTACGACACGGATTGGGATTCCGACGCATACCTGACCGTGTCGGGCCAGAACTCGAACAACTCGGTGCGCCTCAGCAACGACTTCCTCGAGCAGGTGCTCAAGGGCGGCGAGTGGAATCTGATTCGCCGCACCGACGGCAAGATCCACAAGACGGTCAAGGCGCGCGACCTTTGGGAGCACATCGCCCATGCCGCCTGGGCCTGCGCCGATCCCGGCCTGCAATACGACACGACGATCAACGAGTGGCACACCTGCCCGGCATCGGGACGCATCAATGCGTCGAACCCGTGCTCGGAATACATGTTCCTCGACGACACCGCGTGCAATCTCGCTTCGCTCAACCTGATGGCGTTCCGCGCCGGGGACGGCCGCTTCGACATCGCGGCCTACGAGCATGCGACGCGGCTGTGGACGGTGACGCTCGAGATCTCCGTGCTGATGGCGCAGTTCCCCTCCAAGGAGATCGCCGAGCTCAGCTACGTCTTTCGCACGCTCGGCCTCGGCTACGCCAACATCGGCGGCCTGCTGATGGCGATGGGCATCGCCTATGACAGCGACGAGGGGCGCGCGCTGTGCGGCGCGCTCACCGCGATCATGACCGGCGTCTCCTACGCGACCTCGGCCGAAATGGCGGGCGAGCTCGGCGCCTTCCCGGGCTATGCCAAGAATCGCGACGCGATGCTGCGCGTCATCCGCAACCACCGGCGCGCGGCGCATGGCGAGACCAAAGGCTACGAAGGCCTGTCGATCCCGCCGGTGGCGCTCGATCATGCCAATTGTCCGGATCGCGATCTGATCGCGGCGGCGACCCGCGCGTGGGACGAAGCGCTGGCGCTCGGCGAGCAGCACGGCTTCCGCAACGCGCAGGCAACCGTGATCGCGCCGACCGGCACGATCGGCCTGGTCATGGACTGCGACACGACCGGCATCGAGCCCGATTTCGCGCTGGTCAAGTTCAAGAAGCTGGCGGGCGGCGGTTACTTCAAGATCATCAACCGCATGGTGCCCGACGCGTTGCGCACGCTCGGCTACAGCGCCGATGCGATCGAGACGATCGTGCGCTACGCGGTCGGCCACGGCACGCTCAAGGGCGGGCCGGTCATCAACCATGACTCGCTCAAGGCCAAGGGCTTCACGGACAAGGCGATCGCCGGGCTCGAGGCGGCGCTCGCCAGCGCCTTCGACATCAAGTTCGCCTTCAACAAGTGGACGCTCGGCGCCGAATTCTGCACCGGGAAACTCGGCATCGATGCGGCCAGACTCGACGACGCCGGCTTCGACATGCTGGCGCATCTCGGTTTCGCCAAGGCCGAGATCGATGCGGCGAACACCCATGTGTGCGGCGCGATGACGCTGGAGGGAGCCCCGGGGCTCAAGGACGAGCACCTGCCGGTGTTCGACTGCGCCAGCCCGTGCGGCCGCATCGGCAAGCGCTTCCTGTCGGTCGACAGCCACATCCGCATGATGGCAGCGGCGCAGTCCTTCATCTCGGGCGCGATCTCCAAGACGATCAACATGCCCAACAACGCGACCGTGGAGGAATGCAAGGACGCCTACATGCTGTCCTGGCGCCTCGGCCTCAAGGCCAATGCGCTCTACCGCGACGGCTCCAAGCTGTCGCAGCCCCTCTCGGCCGCCCTCGTCGACGAGGACGAGGATGCCGCGGACGTGATCGATCAGATCGCCGCGGCGCCGCGAGCCGAGCAGGCGGCATTGGTGGCCGAACGCGTCGTCGAACGCGTGATCGAGCGGGTGGTGCAGCGCCCGGCCGAACGCCAGAGGCTGCCGCAGCGCCGCAAGGGCTATACCCAGAAAGCCATCGTCGGCGGCCACAAGGTCTACTTGCGCACGGGCGAGTACGACGACGGCAGGTTGGGCGAGATCTTCATCGACATGCACAAGGAGGGCTCCGCCTTCCGCGCGCTGATGGACAGCTTCGCGATCGCCATCTCGATGGGTCTGCAGTATGGCGTGCCGCTCGAGGAGCTGGTGGAAGCCTTCACCTTCACTCGTTTCGAGCCGTCCGGCATGGTCGAGGGCAACGATTCGATCAAGATGGCGACGTCGGTGCTCGACTATATCTTCCGTGAGCTCGCCGTGTCCTATCTCGACCGGACCGACCTGGCGCATGCCACACCGGCCGATCTGCTGCCCGACAGCCTGGGCACCGGCGAGAAGGAAGGCACGCTGGGATCCGCGCCGGAGACGCCGCCGGTCACCCCCTCCGTCGACAGGATCGCGAGCCGCGGCTATGTGCGCACCAACCTCGTGGTCTTCAAAGGCGGCAATGGCCACGCCGCAACCGGCACCCATGGCATCCAGGCGGCGACCGCTGTCGGCAACGGCAATGGCAGCGGCCATGCGACCGCGGTCCTGAGCACGACCACGGCGCTTGCCGGGCCGAATGGCGGTGCGCTGCAGACAGCAAGCACGAGCGTCGCCGCCGCCGCCATCAGCGTCTCCGCTGACGTCGTGGCGGCCGTCGATCTCAAGCTCGAGAAGATCCGCGAGGCCCGCCTCAAGGGCTACGAAGGCGACGCCTGCGGCGAATGCGGCAACTTCACTCTCGTACGCAACGGGACCTGCATGAAATGCGCCACCTGCGGAGCGACCAGCGGGTGTAGCTGAGAGCTGCCTCCCCGGACGAGCCTCCTCGCTCGTCCGGACCCTGGGGCGCCCCGGCAACGGGGCGCCCCATCTTGTTTCGTGCGCAAGCTCGCCCAGCCGCGCGCAGCGCGGGCGGAAGCAAAGTAGAGGACGATTCACCCTTCACATTGAAGCCTTGCTTCAATGCGAAACGATCGCACTCTAAACTGAACTTTGCCCCATTTTCGAGCTAAGCAATTGAAAGTGCGGGGATTTTGGCTTTGACGGTAGTCATGTAATTTGTTTGAGGGGCTCGACA
>VGDO01000120.1 GCA_016869645.1 Alphaproteobacteria bacterium | reverse complement strand
CATCGGCAGAGGACATCGTCAATCACTGCTGCGACGCCTGGAATAAGCTCGTCGCTCAGCCCTGGCGCATCATGTCCCTCGGAATGCGCGATTGGGCTCATGGGTTCTGATCAGCGCGAGTTGGTATAAGGGCGCGCGTGTTGGGTGCGATGGCGGCGGTAGCCGCTCTGGTCCTGCCGGTCGCTGTGGCCGCACAGCAAACCGTGACCGTCGTGTCGTTCGGCGGCAGCTACCAGGATTCGCTGCGCAAAGCGCTGTACACACCGACGGCGCAGAAGCTCGGCTAAACGATCAAGGAAGATTCGCTGCGCGGCATCGCCGACGTCCGGCTCCAGGCGAAGTCCGGCAAGACCACTTGGGACATCGTCGATGTCGGCCGCCAGTACTGCATGTCGGCGGAGGCGGCTGAGCTCTTCGAGCCGCTCGACTACAGCCTGATTCCCAACGCCAAGGATCTGCCGGCAGGCCTCCAAGGCAAGAACTGGCTCGGCGGTCCGGTCTACTACTCGATGGTGCTGGGTTGGAACAAGACGAAGTACAAGGACAACCCGCCGCAATCGTTCCGCGACTTCTTCGACACGACGAAATTCCCGGGCACGCGCGCGCTTTACGGCCAGTCGCGCTTCATGCTCGAAGTGGCGCTGCTGGGCGACGGTGTGGCCCCGGACAAGATCTATCCGATCGACGTCGACCGCGCGCTCAAGAAGATCGCCGACTTCAAGCGCAACGTCACCGCCTTCTATACCAGCCATGGTCAGGCCGTGCAGATGGTCAAGGACAAGGAGGTCGACATCATTGCCATCCTCGACGGCCGCGCCGACGCGGCGATCAAGGACGGCGCCGACCTCGCCATCACCTACAATGGCGGCATCATCGACGCGGGCTGCTTCGGCATCGTCAAGGGCGCGCCGAACAAGCAGGCGGCCATGCGCGTGCTCAACGAGTTCATCTCCGCCGACTTCCAGGCGAACATTCCCAACACCTTTTTCTACGGCCCGATCAATCCGAAGGCCTACGCGACCGGCAAGATCTCGCCGGCGCTGGCCGCCTCGCTCAACTCGTCGCCGGACAATCTGAAGAAGCAGATGGTGCTGGGCTCGGAATGGTGGGCGGAGAACGAGGCCAAGGTTCAGCCGCGCTGGGACGCCACGATTGTGAAGTGATCGCCACGCGCGTCTGAGCGATACTGATCCGGCCCGGCGGTCACCGCCGGGCCGGTTCCTTTCGGAGCGCAGCATCCCGCACATGGACGTTTCGCCGGTGGCTGGAGCGAACGGCGCGCGCGGCCTGCCCGTCAAGGTCCGCGCCATCACCAAGCGCTATGGAACGATGGCTGCGCTCGAAGATGTCTACCTCGACATCGCCTCGGGCGAGTTCCTGACCTTGCTGGGCCCGTCGGGCTCGGGCAAGACGACCTTGCTGATGGTGCTGGCGGGCTTCGTCCGGCCCGATGCCGGCGACGTGCACTTCGGCGACCGCTCGGTGGTTCGCTTGCCGCCGCACAAGCGCGATATCGGCCTGGTCTTTCAGAACCATGCCCTTTTTCCCCACCTCAACGTTTTCGACAACATCGCCTTCCCGCTTCGGTTGCGCGGCCTGGCCAAAGCCGAGATCGCCGACCGCGTCGCCGGCACGCTCGATCTCGTGCAGCTCGCGGGCTTCGGCGACCGACGGGTGACGCAGCTGTCCGGCGGCCAAGCTCAGCGCGTGGCGCTCGCGCGCGCCATCGTTTTCGAGCCGCGACTGCTGCTGATGGACGAGCCGCTCTCCGCGCTCGACCGGCAGCTCCGCGAGCACATGCAGATCGAGCTGCGCGCCCTCCACGAGAAGCTCGGCATGACCACGGTCTACGTGACCCATGACCAGCGCGAGGCGCTGACCATGTCCGACCGTATCGGTGTGATCAATCGCGGCCGGCTCGCTCAGCTCGACAGGCCCGAGCGCGTTTATCGCGAACCGGCCGACTCTTTCGTTGCCGGCTTCGTCGGGGAATCGAGCCTGCTGCCGGTCGAGCAGAGCAGCGGGACGCTGCGAGTTGCCGGCGTCACGCTCCGCACATTGCGTCCGCTGCCGGGCACACACCGGCTCGTTCTGGTCGTGCGGCCCGAACAACTCGAGATCCTGGAATCCGCCGCGCCGCAGACGGACTACAACCTCTTCCGCGCAACCGTGCGCCGCGTCGTCTTCCAAGGCGACAGTCTGCTCATCAATGTCGCGCTCGGCGATGGCAGCGAGCTGATGCTGCGCCGGGCCGCGGCGCGCGCGCCAGGTCTTGCTGCCGGAGCCGAGATCAACCTGGGTTTGCACGCCAAGGATGCCCTCGTGGTGGCTGTGCAGTCATGAGGACAGGTTTAGCCACTGCAGCCAATGCCCAGGCGCTGCGCGCCGACGCGGCGGGCGAGCAGGTCCGCTACCTGGGATTGGCGGCACCGGCGTTGCTGATCGTCAGTGTCCTCTTGGCTTTGCCCGTGGGCTGGATGGCGTGGCTTTCCCTGTTGGCTCAGGACGGCAGCTTCGGCCTGGCGAACTACCGCGACCTGGCGCTTGAGACGGTCAACCTCGATTCGATCCTGACCACCTTCCGCATCAGCGCCACGGTGACGCTGATCTGCCTGCTGCTCGGCTATCCCTTCGCCTATGCGCTGGCCGAGATGCCGCGTCGCTGGTCGAACCTCTTGATGGTCGCGGTCATCCTGCCCTATTGGACCTCCATTCTCGTGCGCACCTATGCCTGGCTCGTCCTGTTGCAGCGGCGCGGCTTGGTCAATCAGGCGCTCCAGACCTCAGGCATCGTCGACGAGCCGCTGCGCCTCGTGCACAACGAGATCGGCACGATCATCGGCATGACGCACATCATGCTGCCGTTCCTGATTCTGCCGCTCTATGCGGCCATGCGGGCAATCGACCGTTCTTACATTCGCGCCGCGGCCAGCCTCGGTGCGAGTCCGGTCAGAGTGTTCTGGACGGTCTTCGTGCCGCTGTCGCTACCGGGTGTGGCATCCGGAACTTTTCTGATCTTCGTCATCTGCCTCGGCTTCTACATCACGCCGGCGATCCTGGGCGGCGGACGCGTCGCGATGGTCGCCCAGCAGATAGAGAAGAGCCTGACGCTTTACGCTCATTTCGGCGCCGCCAGTGCGCTCGGCATCGTGCTCCTCGTGCTCTCGATGGCGACGATCTGGCTGGCAGTCCGTCTGGCCGAACGCGGGCCGACATCCCTTGCCGGGACGCGGCCGTGAGCGACGTCACGATCTCCCATGTCGAGCATCGCCAGCGCATCTGGCTTTATGCTCTCGCCGTCGTGATCGCGATCCTACTCGTGGCACCCAGCGTGCTGGTCGTGATCATGTCGTTCACCGCTTCGACCTTCCTGGAATTCCCCCCGCGTGCCTATTCGCTGCGCTGGTATCGCGCCTATCTCGACTCGCCGGCTTGGACAGACGCGACCTATGTCTCGGTCGTGACAGCGCTATGGACCGTGGCGCTGGCGACGCCGATCGGGACGGCGGCCGCCTATGGGCTCCATGCTCTTGGCCTGCGCATCCGGCGCGGACTGATCGGCGTGCTCATGCTGCCGCTCTTCGTGCCGCACATCCTGATTGCCGTCGGGTTGTTCTTCGCCTACGTGCAGCTCGGTCTTGCCAATACGATCCCCGGCCTCGTCGCGGCGCACACGCTGCTGGCCTTGCCACTCGTGGTCGCCGTGGTGACCGCGGGACTCAGCAGCTTCGATCGCAACCAGGAGCGTGCCGCCCAGAGCCTCGGCGCTTCGCCGCTCGGCGCTTTCATGCGTGTGACCCTGCCGCAGATCCGGCTATCGGTCCTGTCGGCGGCACTGTTCGCCTTCATCACCTCATTTGACGAAGGCATCGTCGCCCTGTTCGTGGCAACGGGTGAGACCTCGACGCTGACGCGACGCATGTTTCTCGCGCTACGCGACGCGATCGACCCGACGATTGCCGCGATTTCGACGGGATTGATAGGGATCACGGTGATCGTGGTCGCCGCCACCCAGATCGTTGCCGGCCGCGACGGCAGGCCGGCAGGAAACTAGCCTTTCAGCAGCGAGAGGATGTAATCGCCGGTCTCGCTGATGTCGCGCTCGATCCATTTGCGCGCTTCCGGTCCGTCGCCACGCTTGAGGGCGTTGATCGCCGCGAGGTCGTAGGACAGGCTGCGACGCAGATGCGGTTCGGCCATGGACAGATTGAAGAACGGCCCGACCTGCAGCCACAGGCTCTCGATGATCGGCATGAGGGTGGGGCTGTCGATTGCCTGGTAGATGACGAAGCGCATGCGCTGGTTTTGCGCCAGGAACTTCTTGACGTCGCCGCTGCGGTGCAACGCATCGACTTGGGCGAACAACCCCTCGACCCTGCGGATGGTCGCGGGAGTCATGCTGGCGGCCGCGAGCTCGGTGGCGAAACCTTCGATCACGAGCCGCGTCCGCCGCAGATCCTCGAAGCGCGCCCGGGTCATCTCCGGCACGGCGACCGAGCCGTTCGGCTGGACCTCGACGGCGCGTTCGGCGGCCAAATGGCGCAGCGCCTCGCGCACGGGAATCGGGCTGGTGCCGAGCGCCGAAGCCAAGCCGCGGATCGACACGGGCTGGCCTGGCGCCAGCACGCCGGTCATGACCGCGCTCTTGAGGCGGTCGTAGACCTGCGCCTGCAGTGTCTGGCGCGAAGCGCGGCCCAGCGCTGCGAGCCCGGAGTCCCCGGCTTTGCCGAGCACACTCTGCCGGCTGCGCGGCTGGCGTCCGGCGCGGCGCGGCCGCCTCGGCGACTTCAAGGCTTCGGCCATGCGGTCAATCCGTCCAGCCGTAGTGACGACGCGCGGAGTCGAGCGAAATGTAGCCGCGGCGAAGATCGCGCGCGACCAGTTCCCGCTCGCGCCGGCGCGGATCGCCGAACCCGCCACCACCCGGCGTGCGCACCGTGACCCGGTCGCCCGGCGCCAGGCGTATGCCGGAACCTTTCGAAATGAGCTCGAGCTGCTCCGTCTTGCCGTTGCGCTGGATCAGGACTTCGTTGAGCACGCCGCCGCCAGCACCCGCCAGCCCGTGCGGCTGGTACTTGCCGTGCTCCATCAGGAACGAGGCGACGCCCTCGCCCCGCAGCAGGCGCGCGCGGTAGCTGACGCCGAAGCCGCCGCGCCGCTTGCCGGGTCCGCCCGAGTCAGCGCGTAACGCATATTCCTCGAAGAGCAGCGGATAGCGCTCCTCGATCATCTCGACCGGCATGCTCTTGGACACGCCGATGCTGGCAGCCGCGTTCGACAGCCCGTCGGTGTCGATCGAAGCGCCATAGCCGCCGCCGCTGAAATTGATCATGACGTAGTGGCGCTCGAGCTCGGGATCGTAGCCTCCCAGGCTGAAATTGCCCGAGCAGCTGAACGGCGCCGCCACAATCTGATCGGGAATCGCCTGACCGAGCGCTCCGAACACCACCTCGATCAGGCGCTGCGACACCTCGGCCGCACAGCCGGATACGGCGCGCGGATACTCGGCATAGAGGAAGGTGCCGGTCGGCTTGGGGATGTGCAGCGGACGAAAGCAGCCGGAATTGATCGGTACCTCCGGGAACACGTGCTTCATGGCAATGTAGATCGCCGAGCGGGTGATCGCCCATACCGAGTTGAGCGGACCGCGGCACGGCGGGCTGCTCTTGGACAGATCGAAGATCAGGTCCGAGCCGCGCACCGTCAGGTCGAGATGGACCCGGAGCGGCTTGTCGTCGACGCCGTCATTGTCCATCAGGCTCTCGAAGCTGTAGGTGCCGTCCGGGATCGCCTCGATGTGGCTGCGCATTAGCCGCTCCGAGCGGTCGCGCAGCTCGTCGACCGCGGCATCGACCAGTTCGGCGCCGTAACGATCGAGCATCTGGGTCAACTGGCGCGCGCCGACGCGCAAGGCACCGACCTGCGCCTCGATGTCGCCGATACGCTCACCGGGCACGTGGATGTTGCTGAGGATGATGTCGAGCACGTCCCGGTCGAGCTGGTCCTGCCGGTAGAGCTTGACCGGCGGCAGGCGCAGCCCCTCCTGCTCGATCTCGGTCGCGTTGGTGGCGAAACCACCAGGCACCATGCCGCCGGTGTCGGGCCAATGGCCGGAATTGGTCAGGTAGCACCACAGCCGGTCGTGGTAGTAGAACGGCATGACCATCTTGACGTCCATCAGATGGGTCCCGCCGACATAGGGATCGTTGACGATGACGACGTCGCCCGGCTGGATGTCGCGGCGGCGCTCGATCACCGCCTCGGTGGTGAACTGCATGACGCCGACGAAGGTCGGCAGGCCGCGGTCGCCCTGGGCGATCACCTCGCCATTGTCGCGATGGTAGATGCCATTCGCCCGATCGAAGGACTCGGCAATGATCGGCGAGAACGACGCCTTCTCGTGCGCCAGGTCCATCTCCGAGGCGATTGCCCTCAGTCCATTGTGGACCACGGCAAGTGTGACCGGATCGAGGTTCATGGCGGCACTCATGACACGGTGATGATGATGTTGCCCAGCCGGTCGACCTTGCCTGTCGATTGCGGATCGATCAACACAGTCGTGTCGAGCTGCTCGACGATGGCGGGACCGGGGATGGATTGATCGGGTTTCAGCGCCTCGCGGCGCAAGACCGGCGTGTCGAGCCAGGCCGCGCCGAAGCGCACCCGCCGGCGCGCACCAGCTTCGCCTGCATCGGCACGCGCCGAGGACTGCGCGCCGGTCAGCATGGCCAGATCGAGTGGCCGACGGCGACCGAGCACGGTCGTGCGCAGGCTGGCGACGCTCGCGCGCATGCCGTCGAGGCGAATGTTGAAGCGGCGGTCGTAGCGCTGCACGAAATCGGCATGGACGGCCGTGGCATCGAAGCCGGGTGATGCAACGGGGATGCGGAACAGGTGGACCTGCCCCTGGAACAGCACGTCGACCTCGTGCACGAAGTCGACGGCGGTCGTCGCGACCGCCTCCGATTTCAGCAGGGCTTCGCCCTGGCGGCGCTGCTCGGCGAACATGGCGTCGGTCTCGACGGCATTCATGTCGTCGAGCGCGCGGTTGACGTAGCGCACGAAGTCGTGGCGCACATCGGCGATGACGCAGCCGAGCGCCGATGTGATGCCGGGAAAACGCGGCACGAGGACTTTTGGGATGCTCAGCTCGCGCGCGATGGCAACCGCGTGCAGCGGGCCCGCGCCGCCGAATGCGAAGACGGCGAAATCGCGCGGGTCGTAGCCGCGCTCGATCGACACCAGACGCACCGCGGCGGCCATCTGGTGGTTGGCGACCGTGACGATCGCCTCGGCCGCGTCCTCGGCGCCGAGGCCAAGCGGCTTGCCAATCTTGGCCTCGATCGCGGCGCGCACGCGCGCGACGTCGGCCGGGCCCGAGACGCCGGTAATCGCCGCGGCGTTGACCCGGCCGAGCGCGAGATTGGCATCGGTCACCGTTGGCTCCTCGCCGCCGCGGCCGTAGCAGATCGAGCCGGGATAGGCGCCGGCGCTCTGCGGGCCGACGCGCAGCATGCCCGCGCGATCGACGCGCGCGATGCTGCCGCCGCCGGCGCCGATCGAGTGGATGTCGATCATCGGCACGCGCACGGGGATCGCGTAGTCGAGGTCCTTTTCCGCCGAGATCGCGGGCTGGCCGCCGCGGATCAGCGTGACGTCGAAGCTGGTGCCGCCCATGTCGCAGCCGATCAGGTCGGGCAGGCCGGCCTGCCGGCCGGTGGCCGCCGCGGCGATGGCGCCGGCCGCCGGTTCGGACATCACGGTGTGCACGGCGTGGTCCTCGACCACGCGCGCCGACATCATGCCGCCATTGCCCTGCATGACCATGAGATCATTGTGCAGGCCATGCGATTTCAGGCCGGTCGACAGGCGCTCGATGTAGCGCCCGACGACAGGCTGGATGTAGCCGTTGAGGGCCGCCGCCGTGCCGCGCTCGAACTCGCGGATCTCGCGCAGGATGCGGCTGCCGAGCGTGATGTAGCGATTGGGCCAGAGCGCCTGCGCGATCTCGAAGCAGCGCTCCTCGTGCACGGGGTTGGCGTAGGAATGGATGAAATGGATCAGGAGAGTCTCCGCGCCCATCTCGACCAGCTTGCGGATGGCCTCGGCAACCTCGTTCTCGTTCAGCTTCTCGACGACGCGGCCCTGCGCGTCGACACGCTCGGTCACCTCGAGGCGGAACTCCCGCGCGACCAGAGGCTCGAACACGCCGACCATGCCGTAGAGCTGCGGGCGGGTCCGGCGGCCGAGTTCGAGAGAGTCGCGGAAGCCACGCGTGGTGATCAGGCCGCACACCGCACCCTTGCGTTCGAGAATGGCATTGGTGCCCGCGGTCGTGCCGTGGACCAGCGCATCGATTGCCGGGATCGGCAACTCGAGCGCCTCCAGCCCGCTCATGAAGCCGACCGACTGGTCCCGGCTGGTCGTCGGCACCTTGGCGACGCGCAGCCCACCGGTCGCAGGATCAAGCGAGATCAGATCGGTGAAGGTGCCACCGACATCGACACCAACCAGCATGTGCGGCGCGGCCGCGCCGCGTGAATCCGGCATCTCCATTTCCCCACAAGCGTGACACCGGCCTGCGCCGGCCAAGTGCGATATACCATATTTCACAATTTCCAGAATTAAGCGATTTCAAACAAAGCGATGAGCCTTGAGCGATCGTTTCCGTCTTTGGCGTCCTGCTGCTATATCCTGGGCGCTCGTCGACGCTGTGGAGGGATGTGAGAGATGAATTGGACCGACCGGCGCACGCGCTTCCGTGCCATCCTATCCGGCACGCGCTGCGTGCACCCCGCCTCCGTGTTCGACGCGATCTCGGCGCGGATCGCCGAGGATCTGGGCTTCGAGATCGGCATGTTCGCCGGCTCGGTCGCGTCCATGACCGTATTGGGCGCGCCCGATCTGGTCGTGCTGTCGCTGACCGAGTTTGCCGAGCAGGCCTATCGCATCAACCGCGCCGGCAGTCTGCCGCTGCTGGTCGATGCCGACCACGGCTACGGCAACGCGCTCAGCGTCAAGCGCACGGTCGAGGAGCTGGAGACTGCCGGCGTTGCCGGGCTGACCATCGAAGATACGGCACTGCCGGCCCGCTTCGGCAAGGCCGACAAGACCGAGCTCATTCCGATCGAGGAGGGTGTCGGCAAGATGCGCGCCGCACTCGCCGGCCGCCAGGATCCCAGCCTGGTCGTGTGCGGGCGCACCAGCGCGCTCGGCGTGACGAGCGTCGAGGACACGGTCGCGCGTGCCAAGGCCTATGAGCAGGCTGGTGTCGACGCCATGTTCCTGTCCAACGTCAAGTCGCGCGCACAGCTCGATGCGGTATCGCAAGGGATACGCATTCCCATCATCACCGGCGGCACCGAGGCCGAGCTGATCGACCTCGACTATCTCGCCAGCCGCCGCGTCCGCATCTGGCTCTTGGGGCATCAGCCCTTCCTGGCTTCGGTGCGCGCCGTCCACGATACGCTCAAGGCGCTGCGTGATGGCATGGCGCCCGGAGCAATTGGCAATACCGCATCGGCCGACTTGATGAACCGGGTTGTCAGGCGCGAGGATTATGCGCGCTGGAGCCGGGATTTCCTCGGCGGCGGCTGAATGTCGCGGGCCCTGACGTTGACGGTCCGTTCAGGCGCCACTACAGCTAAATCGGAGACCAAGCGAGGGACGTTCATGGGGTCGGTCAACCGGTACGATGCAATTGTCGTCGGCGGCGGCCATAACGGGCTCGTCGCCGCATTCTACCTGGCGCGGGCCGGGCTCAAACCGATCGTGCTGGAGCGCCGACACGTGACCGGCGGCCCATGCGGGCCGGTCGAGTATTTCCCCGGCTACCGCGGCGCCTTCACCAATTCGCCTGGCTCGCTCGAGCCCAAGATCGTGCGCGATATGGAGCTCGAGAGGCACGGGCTCAAATTCGTCGTCGCCAATCCGACTGTCGTGCATCCCTTCTACGGCGACCGCGCCTTCATCGGCTGGCGCGACCGCGAACGCACCGACGAAGTGCTCGCCAGCTTCTCCAAGAAGGACGCGGTTGCCTATTACCAGATCTTCGATTTCCTCAACGCGTTCGGCGCCAAGCTAGGCGTGTCGCTGTTCAAGCCGCCGCCCTCGCTGCACGAGCTCGTCGCGCGCATGGAGACGCGCGAGGACGAGGCGAATTTCTCCGACATCATGTTCGGCAGCGTCAAAGATTTCCTCGATGCGCGGCTTGAGACCGAGGAGATCAAGGCGCTGATCGCGCTCCTAGCTGTCATGTCGAACTTCGTCGGCCCGTCGACGCCGGGCACGCCCTGCCAGCTCCTGCAGCGGCCGATGTCCCTGGCTTCGAACACAGTCGCCGCCTCCCACGATCCGCGCCAGCAGCCGCTGCGTGGCTCGACCGGATTGCCGCTCGGCGGCATGGGCTCCATCGCGCGCGCCATGGAATCGGCGCTCAAGGAGAAGGGTGGCGAGGTCAGAACCCATTCAGCCGTCGCGCGCATCCTCGCACGCAATGGCCGAGTCACCGGCGTGGCCCTCGAGAATGGCGACGAATTCCACGCCGATCTCGTGCTGTCGAATTTGCATCCAAAGACGACATTGCTCGGTCTCACACCGCGCGAATTCCTGCCGTCCAAGGTCACCGAACGCCTCGGCCGCTACGTCATGCGCAACGGCGGCTTCAAGGTCGTGCTGGCGCTCGACGGGCTGCCGCGCTATGCGGCGGCCAAGACCGACGAGGAGGCGCGCACCATCGGCGGCTGCCAGTTCCGCATCGCGCCGACCATGGAGTACATGGATCGCGGCGTCGACGCGGCGCGCTATGGGGAGTTGCATCACTACCCGATGATGTGGGGCCTGATTCCGTCGGTCGCCGATCCGACCATGGCACCGCCGGGCAAACACGTGATGAGCGTGAACATCTTCCACGCACCATACCACCTCAGGGACGGCGACTGGTCGACACAGCGCGACGTGTTCGGCGAACGCTGCATCGACATCCTGTCGCAGTTCATGCCGAACCTGAAGAGCCTGATCCTGCAGAAGCGGTTCTGGAGCCCGCGCGATCTGGAGAGCGAGTTCGGCCTGCTCGAAGGCAACGTCATGCATGGCGACATGGTGCCGGGCAAGATGTTCGGTTTCCGCCCGTCGCCCGAGCTCGCCGACTACCGCACGCCGATCAATGGCCTCTATCATTGCGGCTCGGGTACCTGGCCGGGCGGCACGGTCTCGGGCTTGCCCGGCCACAATGGCAGTCACCAGGTGCTGGCCGACCTGCAGCTCGGCCGCGACAAGGTGGCGGCCGAGCTCGAACGCCGCTTCGCCGCCGCCGAATAGGCGACACGGCAGGAGGAGGAGATGGCACGACGCATGACCCTTGCCGTGGCCCAGCAGGGGCCGGTCCACCTCAAGGACAATCGCGCCAGCGTGGTCAAGCGACTGATCGCGATGCTCGAGCGCGCCCATTCGATGGGCGCCGAATTCGTCGTGTTCACCGAACTCGCGCTGACGACCTTCTTCCCGCGTTACTGGATGACTGACCAGTCCGAGATCGACGCCTTCTTCGAAACCTCAATGCCGAGCAACGAGACCGAACCGCTTTTCCAGCGGGCGCGCGAGCTGGCCGTCGGCTTCTATCTCGGCTATGCCGAAAAGACCGAGGAGAACGGGCGCACGAGGCGTTTCAACACCTCGATCCTGGTCAATCGCAAGGGCAAGATCGTCGGCAAGTATCGCAAGATCCACCTGCCCGGCCATTCCGATCACCTGCCCAAGGCGCCATTCCAGCACCTGGAGAAGCGCTATTTCGAGGTCGGCAATCTCGGCTTCAAGGTCTGGCGCACCATGGGCGCCAATGTCGGCATGTGCATCTGCAACGACCGGCGCTGGCCCGAGACGTTCCGCGTGCTCGGGCTGCAAGCGGTCGAGGTGGTGGCGGTCGGCTACAACACGCCGACCGAGAACATCCATCATCCCGAACCGGCTCATCTGCGCATGCATCACCATCTGATCACGCTGCAGGCCAATGCCTACCAGAACGCGACCTGGGTGCTGGCCGCCGCCAAATGCGGCCGCGAGGACGGCTTCGCCATGTTCGGCGGCTCATGCATCGTCGCGCCGACCGGCGAGATCGTGGCTCAGGCGCAAGGCGAGGACGATGAGGTGATCGTCGTCGATGCCGATCTCGAGCTCGGCGCCTACATCAAGCGCGGCACTTTCGACTTCGCACGCCACCGGCGCATCGAGCACTATGGGCTGATCGCCGAGCGCACGGCAGCGGTGGCGCCCACCGTCGATTCCGACGCCGATTGACCGCGGAGGCGGGGACATGGCGGAGCGCATCCTCGTCATCAACCCGAATTCGACCGAAGCCGTCACCCGCGCGATCGACGCGGCGATGGTGCCGCTGCGCATGGCGGACGGCCCCGCCATCGAATGCGTCACGCTCAGGGAAGGCCCGCCCGGCATCGAGAGCCAGGCGCAGGCCGATGGCGTGATCGAGCCGATCTGCCGATTGGTCAAGGCGCGCGACAACGACGCGGCGGCCTTCGTGATTGCCTGCTTCAGCGATCCTGGCCTACATGCCGCGCGCGACACGACGGCAAAGCCCGTGCTCGGCATTGCCGAATGCGGCGTGCTGACTGCGCTGACGCTGGGCCAGCGCTTCGGCGTGATCGCCATCCTCAAGCGCTCGCTGCCGCGTCATCAGCGCTATGTCGGCGCGATGGGACTGCAATCGCGCTATGCCGGCTCGCTGCCTGTCGGCCTCGGCGTGGTCGAGCTGGCTGACGAAGCGCGCACCTTCCATCGCCTGGCCGAGGTCGGCGGCGAGCTGCGCGATCGGCACGGCGCCGATGTGATCGTCATGGGCTGTGCCGGCATGGCGGGCTACCGGGCGCGCCTGCAGGACACAGCCGGCATACCCGTGGTCGAGCCGACCCAGGCGGCCGTCGCCATGGCGATCGGGCGCGTGCGGCTCGGCTGGGCGCGACCCTGACGATCAGAACAGCGGGCGGTCCGAGAAGCGCCGCACCGTCGCGAGCTCAGGCACGACGCGACCGAGCGGCTTGGCCGCTTCGGCCTGCGCGCATTTGAGGAACTGGCCGCTGCCGCGCGTCGCGTGCAGCTTGCCTTGATCGACCACGATGCGCCCGCGGCTGATCACCGTGACGGGCCAGCCCGTGAGCTCGACGCCCTCATAGGGTGTGTAGCCGACCTGATCGTGCAGCAACGAGGCCGTCAATTTGACGCGGCGGTCCGGGTCCCAGATCGCCATGTCGGCATCCGAGCCGACCGCAATCGTGCCCTTGCGCGGATAAAGGCCATAGAGCCTGGCGTGGTTGGTGGCACCCAGCGCCACGAACTGATTGACGGTAATCCGGCCGCGCCAGACACCCTCGGAGAACAGGATCGGCAGCCGCGTCTCCAGACCGGGCAGGCCGTTGGCGATTTCCTTGAATGTGGTGTTGTCGCCGCGCGGCAGCTTGCCCGTGCGGTCGAAGCGGTAGGGCGCGTGGTCGGAGGAGAAGACCTGGAACGTGCCGTTCACGAGGCCCTGCCAGATCGCCGCCTGCCCGGCCGCATCGCGCGGCGGCGGGCTGCAGCAGAACATGGCGCCGTCCATGCCAGACTTGTCGAGGTCGTCGGCGCCGAGCATGACGTACTGCGGACACGTCTCGGCGTAGATGCGCAAGCCGCGCGTCTGGGCCTCGCGGATGACGCGCGCCGCCTCAGGCGCCGAAACGTGGACCAGCAGCACCGGCACGTCGACCAGCTCGGCCAGGCTGATCGCGCGATTGGTCGCCTCGCTCTCGGCGAGCCGCGGATGGGAAACCGCGTGAAAGAGCGGCCGGACCAGACCCTGCTCCAGCAGGCGCTCGGTCATCCACTGGATCATGTCGTGGTTTTCGGCATGCACCATCACCAGCGCGCCGGTGCGCCGCGCCAGCGCCAGAATGTCAAGCAGCGGTCCATCAGCAATCCTAAGCCGCTCATAGGTCATGTAGATCTTGAACGAGGTGTAACCGTCGCCGATCAGCGCCGGCAGCTCCTGCCCCAGCACCTGCTCGGTCGGATCGGAGATGATGAGATGGAAGGCGTAGTCGACGACCGCCTTGGGCTCGGCCGCGGCATGATAGTCGCGCACGACCTGGCGCAACGACTGGCCGCGATGCTGGGCGGCGAAGGGGATCACGGTCGTCGTGCCGCCGAAGGCGGCCGACACCGTGCCGCTGTAGAAATCGTCAGCGCACACCACGCCCGCCGAGGACATCTGCTCGATGTGGCAGTGGCTGTCGATGCCGCCGGGCATGACGAGGCGACCGGTCGCGTCGATCTCCCGCGCGCCCGGGCCGGCGTGTCCCTCGAGCGCCACCACGCGCCCGTCGCGGACGCACACATCGGCATCGAAGGTGTCGGCGGCCGTGACGATCTTGCCGTTCCGGATGACGAGGTCATAGGCAGGTGGCATGACTTGGTCCACTCCGTGATCGTTAGCGTTGGCGCGGCCGATCGTAGCTCGAAACGCGTTGGCGGTTGCCGATGCCGAGCGCGGGCTGAACCAGGTCGGCCGGCTTGAAATTGAAGTCGCGGCGCAGGAACAGCGAGGTCGTCTGGCAATAGGGCCGGCGCGGCGAGAATCCGTTCATGTCGATCTCGATCAAGTCGGCCTTGCGCAGGCGCTCGGCCGTTGCCGGGTGCCATTCCGCATTGTCGAGGATGATCATGCCGCCCGGCGCCAAATGGTCAGGCGCCAGTCCGGCGCAATCGTATCGGTCGATACCGTCGATCACGACGATGTCGAAAGTGCCGCCGATCTTGGCGATGGTGCGGGCGTAGGTCTCGTCGGGCACGAAGAGGAGTTCGAGGGCCGGCGGCTTGCGTGACGCCAGACGGTCGAACCAGGCCTGATCGTGCTCGACCGTGACGACGCGACCGGCGCGAGCATACCAGTAGAGGGTCGAGTCGCCGGAGCCATACTCGAACACGGCCCGTCCGCGCAGGTCGAGCTGGCCCAAATATTCGATCGCCGGGTAGCTGAACATCGGCAACGGGCGCCCATCGGCATCGACACTCTGCTGCTCGGAGAGCGACCTTCCGTGACCATGGCCGTGCATGACGATCTGCGCGATGGCACGCGCATGGGTATGGAATTCGTCACCGGACATTGCGCGACATCCGGACGGGCTGGCTTGTCAATTTTCGGCCCACATCTGGACGAGCCGGGCGTGGACGTTGGTCGCCCGCGTGTAAACCGATTGATCGTCGCGCAGCGCCGGCGTCTCGGAGATGAGGCGACCGAGGTCGAACAGGAGTTGACGCTGGTCCTCGCGTTTGACGTGGCTCTCGACCCTGGTGATCGCTGCCAGGCGCTGGCCGCGCGTAACGGGCGACACGCTATGGACGCTCTGGCTCGGATAGATCACGGCCTGGCCCGGCGGCAGCTTGACCACGCGCGTGCCATAGGGCGACTGGATCGACAACTCGCCGCCGTCATAGCTCGCCGGCTCCGAGAGGAACAGCGTGACCGACAAGTCGGTGCGCAGGCTGTTGTCCTTGAGCTGACCCATGATCGGCGCATCGATATGGTCGCCATACTCCATGCCGACCTCGTAGCGGCTGAAGCTGGGCGGCCGGATGCGGCGGGGGATGGCGTACTGCATGAACAGGCGATGGCGCGCCAGCGCATCGCTGACGATCCGGCCGAGACGATAGCGCTCGGGGCTCGGCGCCATCTGCAGGTTGTTCTTCACCTGACGCCCGGCGTCGACGGCCGTGCGCGCGCCGTCGTCGAACACGCCGGATTCGAAGCCGCGAAGCAGCTCGGCAAGCTCGTCAGCACTGAGAATGTTGCGCACAGTCAGCACGGGCGGCCGTCCGCTCGCAGCCGGCGCTTTGGCGCGGCCGAACGCCTAGAGATGCTTCTTCCAGAACTGAATCGTTCGATCCCAGGCAAGCTCAGCCGATTTACGCTCGTGCGCAGAAGGGCGCTGCTCGTTGGAGAAGCCGTGAGCGGCATCGTAGCGGAAGAACTCGGCCGACTTGCCCGCGGCCTTGAGCGCGGCTTCGAAGTCGTTGACGGCCCGGGGGGTGCACCAGTCGTCCTGGTTGGCGAAATGCCCCTGCAGCGGAACCTTGACGTCCGCCGCCTTGGCGACTTCGGCCGGCGGCAGACCGTAGTAGCACACCCCGGCCGCGAATTCCGGCACGCGCACGGCGCCAATGACGGTGACGGCGCCGCCCAGGCAATAGCCGGTCAGGCCAACCTTGGCGCCGGTCCGCTTGAGGAATTGCGCAGCACCGCGCACGAGCTGGTCGGTCGCCTCGACGAAGTTGAGCGAGCTCATCTCGCGATTGGCCTTGTCCGTGTCGTGATAGGGCACGACGGTGCCGGCATAGAGATCGGGCGCCAGCGCCTCGAAGCCTGCCGCGGCGTAGCGGTCGCAGATGCCCTTGATCTGGTCCTGGACGCCCCACCATTCCTGGATGACGACGACGCCGGGTGCGTTGGCGCGGCCGGGCTGCGCCAGGTATCCCGTTCCCTCCCTGCCGTCGGGACGCTTGAACGCGATGGTCGTGCCCATGGTGCCTCCGCTCCGAGGAAAGCGGCCTGATTTGGCCTTATGCGAACGGAGGTTAGAGCAGGTACCGGACGGAATCGAGGGGGAAGCGGCGAGCGACCTAGTGTGAGGCGGCGCCTGCCTGGGTTTCGGTTGTGGGAACCTCCGACGCGAGTCGAAGCTTGCCGGTTTCCGGGCAAACCGTAACCTTGTCGCCGAGCTCCCTCAGTCGACGCACCAGGGTGCGCAGCAGCGCCACGACACCGGGATCCGCACCCTCCAGCAGCTTTTCGAGATTGCCGCCGGAAATCGCCACGCACTCGCACATGGTTGCGGCGCGCGCATTGGTCGAGCGGCGACCGGTGCTGAGCAGTGCCATCTCGCCAAAGATTTCGCCCGGACCGAGCTGCGCGATCACCACCTCGCTGTCGCCGTCCTGGCGGTAGATATCGACCGTGCCGCTGCGGATGAGGAAGGCGCTGTCGCCGAGATCGCCCGCGTGGAAGACGACGCGGCCCGGCGGAAAGATCCGGCGGTCGAGCACCTTGGTTGCAGCCTTTGGCGGCGTGTTCATGGCGGTCCTTGCGCGCGACGAACTCGGGTGTGTGCGATCGGCTATTCCACTCCAACGCGGCCGGGGAGGCAACTCACGTGCGGGTGAGCGCCCCACTGCCGCCCAGGACGGCGACTAGGCCGCGAACCAGACCTTCTCCGCGGCGCGGAAGCCGCTCATCTGGCGCGTCGGCGTCGGCACGAAGCCGCGCAAGGTCGCGACCCCCGCATCGATGAAGTTATTGAAGATCGGAATGATGGCCCCGCCATCCTCGTGGATCATGCGCTGCATGTCGCCGTACATCTGCTTGCGCTTGGCGCGGTCGAGCTCAGACCGCGCGGCGAGCAGCAGCTCGTCGAACTTGGGCCGGCGCCAGTGCGTGTCGTTCCACGCGGCGTTCGAGGCGTAGGACGTGGCGAACATCAGGTCGGCGGTCGGCCGGCCGCCATAGAAGACCATGCAGAACGGCACCTTCTGCCAGACGTTGATGTAGTAGCCGTCGGCCGGCACGCGATTGACGTTGATCGTGATGCCGGCTTTGGCGGCACTCGCCTGGAAGATCAGTGCGGCATCGATCGCGCCGGCATAGACGGTTTCGGACGTGTTCAGGACGATCGGGCCGCTGTGGCCCGTCTTGGCATAGTGGAACTTGGCGCGGTCGGGATCGTAGCCCCGCTGTGTCAACGCCGGAGTAAAAATGCATCGTCTGGCCGGAGTAAAAATGCATCACGGCTGATTGCAGGAAGGCCCCCCGCGGGGGGCCTTCCTGCGACCTCGTTTATTTCTCGGGTGGGCTGTCGGGGATGGTGGTGGTGCGGCCACCACGCTGGCGTCGCTTGCTTTGCTTGAGGCGGTAGCTGTCGCCGTTCATCTCCAGGATATGGACGTGGTGGGTCAGGCGGTCGAGCAGCGCACCGGTCAGCCGCTCGGAGGCGAACACGCCGGTCCACTCGTCGAACGGCAGATTGGAGGTGACAATGGTCGAGCCGCGCTCGTAGCGCTGGCTGAAGACCTCGAACAGCAGCT
>VGDO01000119.1 GCA_016869645.1 Alphaproteobacteria bacterium | reverse complement strand
CGCCAGCACCTCGAAGATGGGATTGGCGGCCAGCACGGCATGGATGCGCATTGTGGCGTAGAGCCGAAAAGCCTGGCGTTCGCGCATCGTCAACAGCCCGGCGATGACATCGACGTCTCCACCCGTAAGGATCACGCCGCAGATGGGCGAGTGACGGAGGCCTTCGCGTGGATGCAGCACGGCGGTGCGTTCGATCTGCTGGCGGAGGTCCGGAGACGCATTGAGCAGGATCCACCGGTTCCCCTCGGGGCTGATGGCGATGCTTGCCTGGGTGCGGGGCTCGGCTGCTGGGTCGCCGCGGCGTGCGCGCCGACAGGGATCGGCGTGGGAGTTCCACTGGGGGAAGCCGCCTCCGGCGGCCGCCCCCAGCACAACGATCCTCACGTCGTTCTACGTGGGCAGTTCGGCGCAGGCGTAGGAGTTGATTTCCGCGCCGAGCGAGATCTCGCGGATTTTCGGCTTTTTCCAGGCCATCTTCGTCTCCTTTGTTGCTCCTGGGGAAACGATTGACCCGCCGAACAGTTCACATATTGCCTGCGCTTGCCGCCCCCCTCATTTTCCGCACCCTGTCGAAGGGCGAGGACGCTGCCGGCGGGGCAGGCGGCAAAGGGTAGTGCTCGTTCTTGGATCCGCGCCCTCGTCCTTCGTCCGGGGCGAACCGGGCTTCGCCCGAGGGTCAGGACAGGGGGCCTCACTCAATCGCTTCCTCGCCCTTGATCTGCGTGCGGTGCATGACACGGCGGCTTGCCGGATCGAACGGATCGCGTCGGTGCAGGACGGCGAGGTTGTTCCAGATCAGCACGTCACCGACCCGCCAGGCGTGCGTCATCGCAAAGCGCATGCTGCCGGCGTGGGCCCAGAGTGCATCGAGCAGCGCCTCGCTATCGGCCACGTCCATGCCGAGGATGTAGGCGTTGCGCCGGCGGCCGAGGAAGAGGGCCTTGCGGCCGGTCGCGGCATCGGTGCGCACCAGCGGGTGACGCGCACCCTTGGTCTCGCGCACATCGGCCACGTCGGCGTAGCCCTTGCGCAGGAGCCCCGCACTGTTGCGCGAGGCGTCGTGGATCGCGATCTTGCCGGCAATCTGTTGCTTGAGCTCCGCCGACAGCGCGTCATAGGCCGCGAACATGCTGGCGAAATAAGTGTTGCCGCCCTCGGGCGGGATCTCGAGGGCATGCAGGATCGCGGCCTTGGGCGGCCGCTCGACATAAGTCATGTCGGCGTGCCAGACCGCCTCGCCGGCGCCGAGATTTCCGATCGGCCGCCCGCCCTCGACCACGTTGGAAATGACGTTGATCTCGGGATGCTCGGGCAGGAAGGGCTGGCCATAGGGATTGGGGCCGGGCGGGTCGAGCTCGCCCCAGGTGCGGCTGAAGTCGAGCAGCGCCGGATCGCTGAGCCGCTGGTCTCGGATGACCAGCACGAGCCGGTCGCGCCAGGCGCGTTGCAATGTCTCGATGGTGGCCGGCAGCAGCCTCCTGGCGAGGTTGACGCCGCGGATCTCGGCGCCCAGAGGCGCCGCGAGCGGGACGACCTCGGGGTGGTCTCGCGCGTCGTCGGGCATGGCTGGGCTCAGCGCGGCACGACGACGCGAAAACGCGCGTCGCCGTCGGCGGTGATCTGGGCCGGCAGCGCGATCTCCCAGTCGAGATATTCCTGCATCCGCTGCGGCACGAAACGCCGTCGCTCGTGCTCCCAGAACCAGTGATCGATGCAGTCGGCTTCGGCCGGAACATGGGGCGTCGTCTCGACCGGCAGGCCGGCGCGCTTCCAGCCTGACGTGCCGCCGGCCAGCATGGCGACGGGCGAGGCCGTCAGCCCCTCGATATCACGGGCGGCCAACTCGGACAGCGTATCGTCGTCGGCCGTGACCACGATCGCGTGGCCGCGCGGCAGCTTGGCGATGGCTCCTTCCAGTTGCGCGCGCGGCGCCCAGATCGCACCCGCGATGTGGCCCGCGCGAAAGGCGTGGCTGCTGCCGACATCGACCACGCAAGTCCTTCCGGCATGCAACGCGCGCCGCAAATCGCCGGGCGCCATCACCTCGACGGCGTCCTCGATTGCGAGCGGTGCCACGTCCTTGCCCGTCACCAGCCTCTGATCGGCTAGGCCGCCGGCAAGCACATGGGCGTCCCAGCCCATCTGCATCAGCCAGTGGGCGGTCATGGTTGCGCGCACCTCGGTGTCGTCGACCAGCACGACGCGGGCGCCCAGAGTGGCGATCCACTTGTCGGTCGCCTGGACGAGCTGGCCGCCTGGCGCGGACACGGATTCCGGCAGATGTCCGGTTATGAATTCCTCGGGATCGCGCACGTCGAACAGATAGGTTGTGCGCACACCATCGCTTTGCCACGCCGCGAGCGTCACCTGGTCGACGCGCGGTACCGCGAAGCGTCTTGCTACCCCATTGGCGGCGAGCTTCGCCTTGGCAAGGCCCGCAGGCGACGGCGCCGGTGCACGCGCGCTCTTGCCCTGCTCGGGCGCGTGGCCAGCGAGGCGCCAGCCCATTGTGCCATTGCGGAATGCAACCACGCGATTGGGCAGGCCGGCGTTGATCAGCGACTGGGCGCCGATGATGCTGCGTGTGCGGCCCGCGCAGTTGACGACCACCGTCGTGTCGGGCGAGCGCACGAGGTCGTGCACGCGGTAGACCAGCTCGGCTCCGGGGCAGCTCATGCCGGTCGGCAGGCTGTGCGCCTGGAACTCCTCGAAGGTGCGGCTGTCCAGTACGATCAATTCGTCGCCGCGATCAAGCCACTCCTTGAGTTCCTCCGCTGCGATCGACGGCGTGCCGCATTCGTGCTCGACCAGCTCGCCGAACGCCTTGCTCGGCACGTTGACGCCTTCGAACAGCACGAAGCCCGCGGCAGCCCAGGCCGGCGTGCCGCCGGTCAGCACCGCGACGTCGTCATAGCCGAGGCGCCCGAGACTGCGCGCGGCCTTGTCGGCGACGCCGTCGCCGGCGTCGACGAGCACGACCCGCGTCGACCGACGCGGTATCAGCCGGCCGACGACCGCTTCGAAGCGGCTGTAGGGTGCCGGCACGGCATAGAGCAGATGGCCAAGCGGAAACTGGCCGTCCTCGCGCACGTCGAGGATGGCGAGCTCGCCGCCGTCGCGGAGGGCCGCCTTGAGGCGGATAGGATCGATTGATTTGGCGGTCATCAGAGGATCAGACTAGCGCGCTTCGTGTCCTGGGGCGACTATGGCAGGATTGCTATGGCAGGATTGCTGGTCAGGAGGATATTGCCATGCCCCCTCGCATTGCCGCGATTGTCCTGTTAGCGTTCGTGTCCCTGGCGCCGCAAGCTGGGGCCCAGGGCACCAACTACGTGATGGCCGGCGCCAGCCCGGGCGGACTGTGGACGCTGCTCGGCACCGCGGTCGACCGTGCCGTCCGGACAGCCTACCCCGGCTCCTCGGTCACCTATCAGACCTCGGGCGGCGGCTTCGCCAATGCCGTGCTCGTGCAGCAGAAGAAGGCCCCGCTCGGCCTCGTGCAGAACGTCGAGCTCAAGCTCGCGGTCGAGGGCAAGGAACCGTTCAAGGCGCCGATCACTGAGCTGCGCGCGATCGCCCAGCTCTACAATTTCACGGCGACCCAGATGGTGCTGACCAAGGCCTTCGCCGACAAGTACGGCATCGCCACGGTCGAGGACATCGCGACGAAGAAGCCGCCGATCCGCATGGGCATCAACAAGCGCGGCAACGCCGCCTACAACATGGTGCAGAAGATCTTCGAGGCGGCCGGGATCTCGCTCGACGACATCCCGAAATGGGGCGGGCAGGTGGTCTATGCCGCCTCGGCCGAGCAGGTCGACCTGATCAAGGACCGACGGCTCGACATGACGACCAATGTCGTCTTCGTCGGCAACAACACGGTGATCGAGATCGCGCAGACCCACGACGTCGTCCTGGTCGGCATGTCCAAGCCGGTGCGCGACAAGGTCAAGGCCGAGCTCGGCGTCGAGGATTACGTGATCAAGGCGGGCGCCTATCCGTGGCTCAAGCAGGATCTGCCGACGCTCTCCATGTCGGTGGCGCTGGTCACGCATGCCCAGACCGAGGACAAGGTCGCCTACGACCTCGCGCGCGCGCTGATCGAGCACCTCGACAAGGTGCGCGAGGTGCACAAGGCGATGCAGGAGCTGACCGCACCAGCGCTGGCCGGCGAACGCGTCATCCCCTACCACCCCGGCGCGATCAAGGCGTACAAAGAAGCGAAGCTGATGAACTGACCGGTTCCTACCTCCTCCCCCGCCTTGTGCGTGAGGGAGGGAGGATTCAGACCTTGAAGCTGCTGGCGACGGTGGCCGGGAACAGCTCGTCGAGCTTGACGGGCCGATGGCACACGCCTTGCTCGTGGGCATAGGCGAGGAAGGCCTCGAGCGTTGTCCGGTTGGGCTCGATGCCGTAGGGAAAGAAATCGGCGCCGAACAGGTCGGCCGCCTGCCGCGCCGTGTCGTAGATCCAGGCGATCGGGAAGCGGGTCGCCGTCACCTCGCTGGCGCGCGCCTGGCTCAGCCGCTTGGCCTCCTCGAAGGCCTTGAAGAGATTGAGCGCGATCCAGGGGTGGCGCGCCAGCACGTCCGACTTGATGGCGATGCAGTGCATGATCGGGAAGATGCCGGTGCGCCGGTAATACGCCTCTTCGACGACTCGGTAGTCCTCGAAAAGCCGCACCATGCGCGGATCGCCCGACTTGACCGCCTGGGGCGGATGGGCGGTCAGCACGGCGTCGAGCTCGCCTGCGAGAAGCATGTCATTGAGCGTCTTGCCGGGATTGGGCGTGAGCGTGACGCCCGCCGGCAGCTTGAGGGCCACCTTCTCGATGCGGCCCGCCTGGTTGACGCCCGCCTGGATCCATTCGATGTCCTGCAGCCGCAACCCATGCTCGTGCATCAGCAGGCCGCGGCTGTAGACCGCGGCGGTCTGCGCCCATTCCGGCAGGCCGACGCGGCGACCCTTGAGATCCTCGGGGCGGCGCACTGGTCCGTCGCGGCGGACATAGATCGAGGAATGGCGGAATACGCGGCTGGGAAAGACCGGAATGGCCGTGAGCGACCGGTCGTCCTGGGACAGCAGGGCCACGTATTTGCCCATGGACATCTCCGAGACGTCCCATTCGCGGTAGCGCGTGAAGCGGTAGAAGATCTCCTCGATCGAAAGCGTCAGCGCGGTCAGCTCGATGCCGTCTGCGCGCACCCTGCCGTCGATCAGGTCGCGTGCGTGGTCGTAGTCGCTGATGGCAAGGGTGAGCGCGACCATCGGGCCGTCAGAGGTTCACATCGGTCGCGAGATGCGCAATGCAGTCGCCGCGCTCGACCTGAACCGGAGGCCGCCGGCAGATGACGACGCCGTCATGACCGAAGGTGACGGGCACCGGCTCGCGCATCGGCTCGTCGATGAACTGGATGAGGCCCGCGGTCTGGCCCGCCTTGACCGTGTCACCCAGGTCGAACAGGGGCTCGAACCAGCCACGCGTCGGCGCGTGCACGTAGTAGGGGTAGCCTCCGACGTACATCACGCGCGACTGGCGCTTGTTGCGGCCCGGCTTGGCCTCGACCAGGCCGAAATGTTCGAGCATGTTCTGGGCGCCTTCCTCGGCGATCTTGAGGGTCTCGGGCGAGACCTGGCCCGTGCCGCCGAGTTCGGTGCCGACCGAGACCAGGCCCTTCCGGCGCCCGCCGGCCGACGAGGTGCGGTTCTCGCCGAAGTTGACGAGATAGGCGATCGGGGCACCGAACGCCTTGACGGCTGCAAGGTGCTTCGGATCGGGCTTGTCGATCGATTCGATGGCGGCGAGCGCGCTCGGTATGTAATGCAGCGTGCGCCCGCCCGAATGCATGTCGAGCAGGCCCGAGCACATCGGCATCAGGACCTCCTCGATGTAGTGGGCGATCATCTGCGTCAGTGTGCCGTTGGGATCGCCCGGGAACGTGCGGTTGAGATTGCCGGCGTCGATCGGCGAGGTGCGGTAGCCTGCCATCGCCGCCGGGAAGTTCGCCATCGGCACAACGATGAGCCGGCCCTGGACCTGCTTGGGGTCGAGCCGGCGGATCAGCTTGGCGAGCGTGATCTGCCCCTCGAACTCGTCGCCGTGATTGCCTGCCATAAACAGCACGGTCGGACCCTTGCCGTTCTTGATCTGCGCGATCGGCACGCCGACCCAGCCATAGGCGGAAACATTGCTCGAATAGGGCAGGCGCAGGTAAGTCACCTGCTTGCCGTCCTTGTCGAAATCGAGATCGGTCGTGAGCCGGGTCGACATGGTTCTGGGGCCTCGTCGTGACTACAGGATTTGCTTGAGTGCCGCGAGCAGACGGTCGACATCGGCGGCTGAATTGTAAAGATGCGGGCTGATGCGGAGCGCGTTGCCGCGGTGGCTGATGTAGATGCCTTGCTGCGCCAGTGTTTGCTGGATGCCCGGCGGAAGCTGCTTCGCGGCGCTGCGCAGGCCGATCATGTGCGGCGCGCGGAGACCCTGGGAAGGTGCCGAGAGCCCGAGGCGGGCGCCACCTTCGGCTGCGGCCTCGGTCAGCGGCTTGAGCGTTGCCGCGACATTGGCAGGATCCCAGGCGCGAAGCTGATCGAGTGCGGCAATCGCCATGGGCAGGCTGACGAAGTTGCTGCGCTCGCCCATGTCGTAGCGGCGCGCGCCCGGCTCGAAGGGCTCGGGATAGTCGGTCGCCCCCTCGGCCGCCTCGACACCGGCGCGGTTGAAGCCGTGCTGCTCGAGCGGCTGGCCGGATTGCCGGTGCGGCGCGGCATAGAGGAAGCCCAGCGTGTAGGGGCAGAGCAGCCACTTGTAGGCCGAGCAGACGAGGAAGTCGGGCCGCACCTTGGTCACGTCGATCGGCATGGCGCCGATCGACTGTGTGCCGTCGACCACGAGCGCGGCGCCAACGGCGCGGGCGCGCTCGCCGACTGCGACGAGGTTGATCAGGCTGCCGTCCGTCCAATGGAGGTTCGGGACCGCCACCACGGCGGTCGAGCCGTCGATCGCGTCGAGGATGGCCGGTGTCCAGTCGTCATCCTTCGGGCGCGCAACCGTCACGGTGCGGGCGCCGGCGTCGCGCGCACGCACCATCCAGATGCGCACGTTCGAACCATGCTCGCCCTCGATCAGGACGACTGACTGTCCCCGGGCAATGTCGAGATTGGCAGCCGCCGTGGCCGCACCGTAGCTGCTGGCCGGAATGATCGCGATGTCATCGGCGGCGGCACCGATCAGATGGGCGAAACCGGCACGTGCCTGGTCGAGCTCGGCATAGAAGTCGCGGCGCACGATCTTCCAGGGATGCACCTTGCGCCCGATCCCGTCGACCCCGGCGTCGCGCACCGTGTTGAGCAGCGGCGAGAGATAGGCGCAGTTGATGTAGGTCACGCCGTCCGGGATGTCGAACAGGTGGCGCTGGTTGGGGATCGGCTGTGTCATGTCGATGGCTGCGCGGGCGGGTGGACGAGATGGCAGGCGACGTGCTGGCCGCTGGCGTCGGCCTGCAGAGCCGGCTCGACGCGGCGGCAGATATCCATGACATGGGGGCAGCGCGTATGGAAGCGGCAGCCGGACGGCGGGTCGATCGGGCTCGGCACGTCGCCCTTGAGCACGGTGCGCTGGCGCCGCCGGCCCGGTTTCGGCACCGGGATCGCCGAGAGCAGCGCCTGGGTATAGGGATGGCCGGGCCTGGCGTAGAGCGTGCGCTTGTCGGCGATCTCGACGATCTTGCCGAGATACATGACGGCGACACGGTCGGCGATGTGCTTGACCACGCCCAGATCGTGGGAAATGAACAGAAAGGTCAGCGCGAAGTCGCGCTGCAGATCCTGCAGCAGGTTGATCACCTGGGCGCGGATCGACACGTCGAGGGCCGAGACCGGCTCGTCGCAGATCATGAGTTGGGGCCGGAGCGCCAGCGCGCGCGCGATGCCGATGCGCTGGCGCTGGCCGCCGGAGAATTCGTGCGGGTAACGACCGGCTGCGTAGCTCGCGAGGCCGACCACGTCGAGCAGCTCGCGCACGCGTTGCGCCCGCCCGGCCGTATCGGACTCGCCGTGGATGACCAGCGGCTCGGCGATGATCTCCTGCACGGTCATGCGCGGGTTGAGCGATCCGAACGGGTCCTGGAAGATGATCTGCATCCGCCGCCGCACGCGACGCAGCGCCTCGCCCTGAAGCGACAGCACGTCCTGGCCGTCGAACATCACCTTGCCGGCGGTCGGTTCGATCAAGCGGATCAGCATGCGGCCGGTCGTGGTCTTGCCGCAGCCGCTCTCGCCGACGAAGCCGAGCGTCTCGCCGCGGCCAATCGTGAAGCTGACGCCGTCGACGGCCTTCACCGCACCGGCAAGCCGCGAGAACATCAGGCCCTTGATGATCGGGAAATGCTTGGTCAGGCCCTCGACCCGGACCAGCGGCTGAGCGTCGCTCACGACTTCAGGCCTTCCGTGCGGTAGTCGACATGGCGGATGCAGGCCGCGCCATGTCCGGCGCCGCGCGGGAGCAGCGGCGGAATGATGGTGGTGCAGGGCGGGCGGGCGTGGCGGCAGCGCGGCGCGAAGCGGCAGCCCGCGGGCAGCTCGAAGGGGCTCGGCACGACGCCGGGGATGGCGGTCAGCCGCGTCTGCTCGGTGTCGAGCGACGGAATGCTCGCCAGCAGCCCCTCGGTGTAGGGATGCTGCGGCCGCTCGAACACGCCAGCGACATCGGCGGTCTCGACGATGCGCCCGGCATACATGACGGCGACGCGGTCGACGAACTCGGCGACCACGCCCAGATCGTGCGTGATCAGCACGACCGCCATCTTGAATTCATCCTGCAGCGAGCGCAGCAGCTCGAGGATCTGCGCCTGGATGGTGACGTCGAGTGCCGTCGTCGGCTCGTCCGCCAGCAGCAGCGCCGGCGTGCAGGCAAGTGCGATGGCGATCATGATGCGCTGGCGCATGCCGCCCGAGAGCTGATGCGGATATTCCTCCAGCCGCGCGCGCGGTGAGGGGATGCCGACCTTCTCCAGCATCTCGAGCGCGCGGTCGCGCGCCGCGCGGCGGCCGACGCGCTCGTGATAGATCACGGTCTCCATGACCTGGTCGCCGATGGTGAACACCGGATTGAGCGAGGTCATCGGCTCCTGGAAGATCATGGAGATGCGCTTGCCGCGGATGTGGCGCATCGCGGCCGGCGACTTGGGCAAGAGATCCTCGCCTTCGAACAGGATGGTGCCGCCCGCTACCCGTCCGGGCGGGGTCGGCAGCAACCCCATGATCGACAGTGCGGTGACGCTCTTGCCGGAGCCTGACTCGCCGACGATGCCGAGCACTTCGCCGGGAGCGAGGTCGAAGCTGACGCCGTCGACGGCAGGTGCCGCGCCGCTTTCATATTCGAATTCGACGCGCAGGTCGCGCACCGAAAGCAACTGCGCCGAGTTTGGCGTACCCACGGTTCAGGCCTGTGAGATCTTCAGGCGCGGGTCGAGCACGTCGCGCAAGCCGTCACCGAGCAGGTTGAGACCGAGCACGGTGGCCGCCAGCGCCATGCCGGGGATAACGGTGATCCACGCCGCCTCGCGGATGTACTGGCGCCCCTCGGCGATGATGTTGCCCCAGGTCGGCGTCGGCGGCGCGGCGCCGAGACCGAGGAAGCTCAAGACCGCCTCGGACAGCACGGCATAGGCGAAGATGAAGGTAAGCTGAACGATTAGCGGCGCCAGGCAGTTGGGCAGCACATGCTTGCCGAGAATGCGCAGGTGGCTGGCGCCCATGGCGATCGCCGCTTGAACGAACTCCATCTCGCGCACGACGAGCACCGAGGCGCGCACGATGCGCGCAGTCCGGGGTATGTAGACGGCCGACAGTGCGATCGCCGCGGTCATGCTCGATGGACCCAGGGCGGCCGCGATGCCGATGGCGAGCAGAACGGCGGGAAATGCCATCAGCGCGTCGGTGATGCGCATGAGGATGTTGTCGAGGCGCCGGAAATAGCCGGCCGCCGCGCCGAGAATGACGCCGAACACGGCATTGAGGACGACGACGGCGAAGCCAATCGCGAGCGACAGGCGCGCGCCGTAGGCGACGCGCGACAGCTGGCTGCGGCCGAGATTGTCGGTGCCGAGCCAGTGGGTGAGGTCGGGCGGCTTGAAACGATTGCGGATCGATATGCGGTTGGGATCGATCGGCGCGATCCAGTCGGCGAACAGCGCGACCAGCAGGATGAAGCCGAACAGCACGGCACCGATCACGAAGGCCTTGTGACGCAGCAAGCGGCGCAGGATCGGCCAGCGCTTGAACAGGCCGGTCTTGGCAACGGCCGGCAGGCCCGGCGCGTCAACTGCGGCTGTCATAGCGCACCCGAGGATCGAAATAGGCGTAGAGCACGTCGACCAGGAGATTGAGCATCAGAAGCGCGGTCGCCACGAAGAGCAATCCGCCCTGAATCATCGGATAGTCGCGCCGGAGCACGGCAGAGCCCAGCAGCGAGCCGATTCCGGGGACGGAGAACACGGATTCGACGACGACCGAACCGGACAGCAGCACGCTGAAGATGACGCCGATGACCGTGATGACCGGGATCATCACGTTCTTGAAGGCGTGCTTGGCGATCACCAGGAATTCGGGCAGCCCCTTGGCGCGCGCGGTGCGGATGTAGTCCTGGCGCAGCACCTCGAGCATGGTCGAGCGTGTGATGCGGGCGAGCAGCCCGACCTGCAGCAACGCCAGGGTGACAGCCGGCATGGTCGCGGTGCGGAACCAGCCGACGGGGTCATTCTGCCACGGCACGTAGCCGCCGGTCGGCAGCCAGCCGAGATGGACCGAGAACAGGATGATCAGCATGAGACCGAGCCAGAAATTCGGCAGCGACACGCCGATCAGCGCGAAGGCCATGGCCGCCTGGTCGGCCCAGGAGTTGCGCTTGAGCGCGGCGATCACGCCGCACGAGATCCCGAGGAACAGCGTCAGCACCATGGAGTAGAGCGCGATCGACAGCGAGACGGGAATCCGCTCGATGGTCGCTTCGAGCACCGGCTTGCCGAGCAGCAACGACCGGCCGAGGTCGCCGCGCGCGAGGCCGGCGTAGAACCGGCCCATCTGGACGTGGAAAGGCTGATCGAGGCCAAGGTTCTGGCGGATGTTGTCGAGTTCGGCCGGAGTCGCCGTCGGTCCGCCGATGAGCACCGCAGGATCGCCCGGGACCAGCTTCATGATGCCGAACGAGATGACGCTGACCAGGATCAGGACGGGGATAGATTGGATCAGCCGGGCAACGACGTATCGGCCCATCCGCGCTCCTAGACTACGCTGTCGCCCGCGAGGTTACTCCCTCCCCTGCGTGCAGCGCGGGGGAGGGTAGGGGTGGGGGCCCTTGCGGTTGTATATCGCAGACCCGCTTCGGGCACCCTCCTCGGTCCTCCCCCGCGCTGCGCGCGAGGGAGGAGGTCGGCGAGGTTCCTTAATGAGAAAGTAGTCTGAGACGCCGGATCAGCCCTTGATCCACACGTTCGACATGCGGGGAATCCGGAAGGGCCGGAAGTTCTCCACATTGGACCGTACGACCTGCACCTTGGTCAGCGAGCCGAAGGGCAGAGCCAGCACCTGGTCGAGCACGCGGGCCTGCGCCTTGGCGAAGGCGGCCTTGCGCTCGTCGAGCGTCTTGCCGTTGGCAATCGCGTTGAAGTGCTCGACGAACTCCTTGTCCGGTCCGTCTTCCTTCTTCGGCTTGTAGGTATTGAACGGCGGGGCGTGGAAGCGCAGCGCCGCGATGCCGCCGAGCGAGGTGTTGGTGCCGTAGCCGGTGAAGAAGAAGTTCCAGCCGTCGGTCGTGTTCTGCTGCTTCTGCACGGAGGCCGGCCAATCCATCACCAGCAGCTCGACGTTCATGCCGATCGCCTTGAGCTGCTCGGACATGACGAGAGCGGCCGTGTACATGTTGGTGTAGTCCTTGTTGGTGAGAAGGATCAGCTTCTCACCCTTGTAGCCGCCGTCCTGCAGCAGCTTCTTCGCCTTGGCGATGTTCTTCTGGTTATAGGTTTCCTTGCCGGCCTCGGTGTAGAAGGCCTGGCCCGGATACTGGAAGCCGATGTTCAGGCGATAGGCGCCGTCGGTCGCGGCCTCCATGATCTCTTCCATGTCGAGTGCCGCCTGGATCGCCTGCCGGACCTTGAGGTTGTCGGTCGGCGGAAAGGACAGGTTGGGCGTCGCGATCTGCACCCAGAAATTCTGCAGCGGCTTGAGCACGATGTTCGGGTTGGCCTTGAGGGCCGCCTGCGATTTGGCCGGCACGTCCTCGGCGCCGTGGAACTCACCGGTCTCCAGGCCGGCGACGCGCGCGCCGGGCTCGGTCACGATGCGGAACACGACCTGATCGAGGCACGCCACCTTGTAGCCGCCGAAGCCGTCGATGTCCTTGTAGGCCGGGTTCGGCACGTAGCCGTCGAACCGCTTGATGCGGACGTGGCTGTCGGCGACGAACTCGACGAACTCGAACGGACCGGTGCCGATCGGTTTCATCTGCATCGGCGGCGCGTCTGTGTTCTCCTTCGGCGTGATGACGATCGGCACGCTGAACGAGCTGAAGTTCTCCAGGAAGGTCGGCTGCGCCACCTTCATGCGGATGATGAAGGTATGTGCATCGGGGGCTTCCCACTTGTCGACGACGTCGAGGATGCCGCGATCGATGCCGACCTTCTTGTACCGGTCGAAGCTCGCAACCACGTCCTCGGTCGTCATGGTCTTGCCGTTGTGGAACTTGACCCCCCGGCGCAGATTGAACGTGTAGGTCATTCCGTCTTCGCTCGCGGTCACCTTCTCGGCGAGCTCGGGAATCGGGTTCATGTTCTCGTCGCGCGTCATCAGCGCTTCGTACATGTTCATCGCGACATTGCGCGTCGAGATGGTCGACGAGGTGTACTGGTCGAGACTGTTGACCTTCGCCTCTTGGGCGAAGACCAGCGTGCCGCCCTTGCGCGGGCAGCTGAACTGCTGGGCTGAGGCGGCCGTGACGCCGAACGCCGCCGCGGAGACCGCGGCCAGCAAGGTGAATTTCCAGGTTTTCCGAGCGTGAGACATGAGAGGCTCCCCTATCTGCCGTTTCCTGCGGGCCGAAAGCGCCCGTCTTTGCGCAATTCTCTGGTATCGAGCCTAGCCTCTTTTGCCGAGCCCGGACAAGGGCCAGGCGGAACAAGGTTCCGCCGGGTGCGCCGCCGCAAGGTGGAGCGCAGCTGCACTGAAAGGCCCGGGCAGAGCTTCGGTCTGCCTAGGCGAGCCCACGCGCCGCCACCAGGAACGTGTCGACGTCCGCGGCAGTGACATTAAATGCCGTGACCAGCCGGACCATACCCTCGCCGCGGTCGAGGATGCCAAAGCCCTGGTCGTCGAGACCCTTGATCATCTTCTGCGGCAGGCGGACGAAGACCTCGTTGATTTCGGTCGGGTAGAGCAGCTCGACGCCCGGCAGCGCGACAAGCCCGGCGGAAAGCCGCGCCGCCATGGCATTGGCCTGGCGCGCGAGGCCGAGCCACAGGCCGTCTGCGACGAAGGCGTCGAGCTGGGCCGAGATGAAGCGCATCTTGGAATGCACCTGTCCGGCGCGACGGCAGCGATAGGCGAGGTCGTCGGCGAGCGACAGGTCGAACACCACGATGCCTTCGGCCGACATGGCGCCGTTTTTGGTGGCGCCGAAAGACAGCACATCGACCCCGGCTTTCCAGGTGAGTTCGGCCGGGGTCACGCCGAGTGCGGCGACTGCATTGGCGAAGCGCGCGCCGTCCATGTGGACCTTGAGGCGGTATCGCTTGGCGATGGCGGCAAGCGCCTTGACCTCGTCGACCTTGTAGAGCGTGCCGCGCTCGGTCGCCTCGGTCAGACTGATGGCGGCAGGCTGGACCTTGCCGGTGTTGCCGATGCCGGCTTTGGCGATTGCCGACTCGAGCGTCGCCGCCGCGAGCCTGCCGTTGGTCGCCGGCAGCGGCACGATCTTGGCGCCGCCGGTGAAGAATTCGGCGGCACCGCACTCGCTGTCATTGATGTGACCGACGTCGGAGCAATAGATGGCGCCATAGGGCGGGGCAAGCGCGGAGAGCGACAAGGCATTCGCCGCCGTCCCCGTCGAAACCGGGAACACGCGCACCTTGGTCTCGAACAGGCGGCTGAAATTGTCCTGCAGCCGCTGGGTGACGGCGTCGGCGCCATAGGAGGAGGCGGGACCTTCGTTGACGGCGAGAATCGCGCGCACGACGGCCTCCGAAACCGGCGCGACATTGTCGCTGCGGAAATTGATCTGACTCATCACTGTCCCCCGGTTGGCTCGATATTGTCGGCAAAGTTAAGGGCGGCCGGCAGCGGTGGCAATGAGCGGCTCCGCCATGTCTTCAGCGAACGCGTGTGAAATTCATGATCCCATTGATCTCCCAGCTCGCCTCGCCATCGGCCGAGAAGGCTTGCTCCCAGCGGGCGGATCGGGAGGTGATCTCCGACCAGGTGAAGCGGACGCGGATCGGGTGGCCGTCGAGCTCGTCGTCGCCGAAGAAGATGTCGATGCCCTGTTCGAACCCGCCCCGGCCCGGTGGTCCGAGCCCGGGAAAACGGCTATCGATCCACCAGATCGACCACAGGCGCTGCGCCGAATCGAACGCCCTGATTGCTTCCGCGCGGTAGGTGCCGGCGGGCAACTCGATGACGGAGTCGTCGCCATTACCGAGCCCGCCAACGATCAGCCGGGACTCGGTCACGCCGGAAAGCTCTTCCCATTGCGTGTCGCCGACGAGGCGGCGGCGCAATCGGCGATGCGACACGGTCCGCGAGCCGAACAGGAAATCGAAATCCGCGCAACGATCCACCCTGGCCGGATCTAAACGAGCGCCCTGCGACGTTCGCCGCTCGACCGAGAACAGTCATGTCATGAGGCGCTCATTGTGGCGCGGTCCAATCAGCGCCAACTTGTCCGCAACATTGCCTGCGATCATCCTCTCGGCTAACGTCGCCCCGAGACTCGCGCCAAAGCCTCCGAGGCCCCATGCCCACTTGCGAATTCATGTGCCTGAACGGCGAGATCGTGCCGTATCGGGATGCCAAGATTCACGCCTTCTCGGCCGTCGTCAAATACGGATTGGGGGTGTTCGAAGGCCTGCGCGCTTACTGGAATGCCGGGCGCGGCGAGCTCTATGTCTTTCGGCTCGCCGAGCACATCGAGCGGCTGCGCTTCGGCATGAAGATGATGCGCTACGACAAGATCTACGATGCCGACTATCTCGAGGACTGCCTGATCCGCATGCTCCGGGCCAACGAGATCCGCGAGAACGCGCATATCCGCATGATCGCCTATGTCGACGGCGACGACGAGCTGATCGTGACCGGGCCGGTCGGGCTGGTGATCGGCGTCATGAAGCTGCCGCCGCGCAGGTCCCTGGAGACCGGTGTCAAGGTCACGGTCAGCGCGTGGCAGCGCATCGCCGACAACGCGCTGCCGCCGCGCGTCAAATGCACGGCCAACTACGTCAACAACCGCGCGGCCGAGCTCGAGGCCAAGCTCAACGGCTATGACGGCGTGCTGATGCTGACCGCCGACGGCAAGCTGTCCGAGGCGTCGGGCGCCTGCATCTTCCTGGTGCGCAACGGCCGCCTGATCACGCCCGATGTCGGCAGCGATATTCTCGAGAGCATCACGCGCGACACGGTGATCGAGACCGCGCGGCGCGAGCTCGGCGTCGCCGTCGACGAGCGCCGCGTCGACCGCTCGGAGCTCCATGCCGCCGATGAGGTGTTCTGGTGCGGCTCCGGCCAGGAGGTCGTGCCGGTCGTCGCCGTCGATCGGCTGCCGGTCGGATCGGGCAAGCCGGGCCCGCTGACGCGCCGCGTGCAGCAGCACTACTTCAAGATCGTGCGCGGCGAGGTGCCGGAGCACGCTGAATGGCGCACAGCGGTGTGGCAGAGGAATTGAGGAACGCCGTGAAGATTCGTGACGTCCGTGTTACGCCCCTGCTGCTGCCCTTGAAGACGCCCTATATCTGGGCGCAGGGCGTGACCGAGCATTTCGCGGTCAACCTCGTCGAGATCGAGAGCGACGACGGCAAGGTCGGCATCGGCGAGTGCACGACGGCGCCCGACGCGACGGCGCTCGCCCATGTGCTGCGCCGCATCGGCAAGCGCTTTATCGGACAGTCACCCTACGACGTCAACCTGCTGCGCAGCCAGGCCTTCAAGGCCGAGTATCTCGCCTTCGGCGCCAACAATCCGCGCTTCGCCAACCAGCTCATGTCGGGCATCGACATGGCGATCTGGGATTTGCTCGGCAAGATCACGGGGCGGCCGGTCTATGACCTGTTCGGCGGCGCCTATCGCGAATCCGTCGGCTATTTCTACTTCCTGCAGGGCAGCTCGGTCGACGAGCTGGTCGCCGATGCCGAGCGTGGCAAGGAGCTCGGCGAGCCGGTCTTCTATCTCAAGGTCGGGCTCGGCGAAGCCTATGACATGGAGGTGACCGCCAAGGTGCGCGCCGCGATCGGCAACGCCTCGCTCCGTCTCGATGCCAACGAGGCCTGGGACGTCGCAACGGCAATCCGCATGATCCGCAAGCTCGAGCGCTTCGATCCCGACCTGGTCGAGCAGCCGACGCCGAGCTGGAGCATCCCCGCCATGGCGCAGGTGCGCGCTTCGGTCGGCGTGCCGATCGGCGCCGACCAGTCGGTTTTTACTCTCAACGACGTCTACGAGGTGTGCCGGCAGCAGGCGGCCGACATGATCGTCATCGGTCCGCGCGAGATCGGCGGCATCCAGCCCATGGTCAAGGCGGCGGCGATCGCCGAGGCGGCGGGCATGAAGATCTGCATCCACAGCTCGATGACCTCGGGCATCACGACCTGCGCCGAGCACCACATCGGCCGCTTCCTGCCCAATCTCGACCACGGCAACCAGATCATGTGGCAGCTTCTGCGCGACAACATCGTCAAGGAACCGGGGCTGACGCCGAAGCAAGGCAAGCTCGCGCTGCCGGCCAAGCCGGGCCTCGGCTTCACGCTCGCGCGCGAGGTGGTCGACGACGCGGCCGCGCGATTCAAGCGCGAGTACCCCGGTGCCACGGCATGAGCACCAGGCACGAGATCGTCTCCATGGGCGGCTTTGCCGACTGGATGTCGAAGGAGCTGGTCGAGGCCTATACGGTCCATGATCTGAGCACCGCGCCCGACCGTGCGGCGATGCTGGCGGCCGCTGCCGGCGTCACGGCGGTCGTTACCAATGGCGGTACGGGCATCGATGGCGCGACAATCGAGCGTCTGCCCAAGCTCAAGCTCGTCTCCAATTTCGGCATCGGCTACGACAAGGTCGACCTGCCGGCGCTCAAGCGCCGCGGCGCCACGCTGACCAACACGCCGGGTGTGGTCGAACGCTGCGTCGCCGATCACGCGATCGGTCTGATGATTGCGCTGACGCGCAAGATCGCGCTCGCAGCGCGCCTCGGACACGCCGGCGTCTGGGACAAGAGCCCGATCGGCCTGACCAGGCGGGTCAGCGGTAGCAAGCTGGGAATTCTCGGCATGGGTGCCATCGGCGCGGAGATCGCCAAGCGCGCGAGCGGCTTCGACATGGCGATCGGCTATCACAACCGCCGGAAGCGCGGCGACACTGAGCATCGCTATTTCCCCTCTCTGATCGAACTTGCCGCCTGGGCGGACCATCTTGTTATTGCGTGTCCAGGCGGCGCGGAAACGCGACACATGGTCGATCGGGCGGTCCTCGAAGCGCTCGGGACCAAGGGCGCGGTGATCAACATCGCGCGCGGCACCATCGTCGACGAGGCAGCGCTCGCCTCCGCCTTGCGGTCCGGCAAGCTCGGCGGCGCTGCGCTCGACGTGTTCGATGTCGAACCAGGCTATCCGGCAGGGCTCGTCGGCCTCGACAATGTCGTGCTGACCCCCCACATCGCTGGCAGCACGCAGGAGACCTGGCGCGAGGCGTTCGACATCACGCTCGCCAATCTGGCGGCGCACTTCGCGGGCAAGGAATTGCTGACGCCGGTGAAGTTCTGACCTAAATTAAGTAAAGGGCTGCGTCAAGTCAGTCAACTGCGCGCTGGACTACGGCGTGTCTAAGAGCCGATCCAGGAAGTTGAGATTCAGGAGCAAGCTGTTGTTCGGGTCAAGCGGCGGAGCATGAGGCGGATCATGGCGAGGCGGAAGAAGGCGGCGACGGTTCGCTCGTAGCGCTCGAAGTCGCGC
>VGDO01000118.1 GCA_016869645.1 Alphaproteobacteria bacterium | reverse complement strand
TAACGCTATGATCCCCATGTGGACTCATTCCATTCACAGGTACCACAGGCTTGATCAAACACGCTCAGCGCTTTCGGCATGAAAAGAACCTGCCGCATTTGATACCCTGAATGCCGCTTTGATCGCCTAGTGGCCTTGTCTATGGAACCCAAGCTCGTCTCCCCGTTCACGCCTGTACCGCTGCACACGGGGAGCCGCGAGCCCGAGCCGACGCCGCTACGCCAGCCGCCGCAAAATTTCGAGGCCGAGCAAGGGCTGCTGGGCGCGATCCTGACCAACAACCACGCGTTCGAGAAAGTCTCCGACTTCCTGCAGCCGGAGCACTTCGCCGATCCGGTCCATGGCCGCATCTACGAGGCCTGCGGACGCTTGATCGAAAAGGGTCAGCTCGCCAATCCCGTGACGCTCAAGGCCTTGTTCGACCAGGACGGCGCGTTGACGGAGATCGGCGGGGCCCAATACCTGGTGCGCCTGGCCGCTGCCGTCGTCACGGTCGTCAATGTGCAGGACTACGGGCGCACGATCTTCGATCTCTATCTTCGCCGCCAGCTCATCGCCATCGGCGAGGACATGGTCAACGACGCCTTCCGCCAGGATCTGGAGCAGGAGGCGGCCGACCAGATCGAAGGAGCGGAAGCGAAGCTGTTCGAACTGGCGGAATCGGGCCACAGCGAAAATGGCCTGCAGGATTTCAGCACGGCGCTCAAGAGCGCCATCGAGATGGCCAACTATGCCTTCAAGCGCGAAGGCCAGATGTCGGGCATCCCGAGCGGGCTGATCGACCTCGACAAGTTGCTGGGCGGCCTGCACAAGTCTGACCTGATCGTGCTCGCCGCGCGCCCCGCCATGGGCAAGAGCGCGCTGGCCACCAACATCGCCTTCCACGCCGCGACGAGATCGCTAGATGATCCCGACGCGGAGCGCCACGTCATCGCGTTCTTTTCGCTCGAAATGTCGGCCGACCAGCTCGCGACGCGTATCCTGGCCGAAGAAACCAGTGTACCGTCCAACAAGGTCCGGCGCGGCGAACTCAGTCATGACGAGTTCGACCGCCTCGTCCTCGCCAGCGACCGGCTGTCCAAGACGCCAATCTTCATCGACGATACGCCGGCGATCACGGTGTCGGCGCTCCGCACGCGCGCGCGCCGGCTCAAGCGGCAGCATGGCCTGTCGCTCATCGTGGTCGACTACCTGCAGCTCATGCGTCCCACGGCGGGCGCCCGCGTCGAAAATCGCGTGCTGGAGATTTCCGACATCACGCGCGGCCTGAAGGCGGTGGCCAAGGAGCTCGACGTGCCGGTCTTGGCGCTCTCACAGCTCAGCCGCGCGGTCGAGCAGCGCGAAGACAAGCGGCCCCAGCTCTCGGACCTGCGCGAGTCTGGTTCGATCGAACAGGACGCCGACGTGGTCATGTTCATCTTCCGCGAGGACTACTACCTCGAGCGGCAGGAACCAATGCGCCGGCCCGAGGAGTCCGACGAAAAATTCCATGATCGCGTCGATGCCTGGCGCCAGGCGCGCGATGCCGCTTACGGCGTCGCCGAGATCATCGTCGGCAAGCAGCGCCACGGCCCGACCGGGACGGTCAAGCTGGCCTTCGATGGACCGACCACGAAATTCAGCAACCTGATCCGCGACGACCAACTCCCCTATGCCACGGAGTGATGGTGCCGGTCCGCCCGGCGCCCCGCCAGGTACTGATGCCGGCACCGGCGCGGTCCTCACCATCGATCTCGACGCCGTCGCGGCCAACTACCGACGCCTGAAACAGCAACTCGGCTCCGTGCCATGTGCGGCCGTGGTCAAGGCCGACGCCTATGGCCTCGGCGCCGAGCGCGTAGCGCCCACGCTCGCCGCGTGCGGCTGCACGACGTTCTTTGTCGCCCATCTCGAGGAAGGCATCGCCTTGCGCCGCGTGCTCGCCGATGCGCGCATTTTCGTGCTGATCGGTCCGCGCGCCGACAATGCCGGCGCCTATTCGGCGGACCATCTCATGCCGACCCTCAATTCGCCCGGCGAGATCGAAACATGGGCGTCCCATGTCGCGACACGCGGCGCGCCACTCCAGGCCGCGCTGCACATCGATACGGGCATGAACCGGCTCGGTCTCACCATGCGAGACATCGATCGCCTGGCCGCCGATCCCGGCCCGCTTGAGCGCTTGCCGCTCGCGCTGGTCATGAGCCACCTCGTCGTCGCCGAGCAGCCGGCGCACCCGCTCAACGCCGAGCAGCTCCAGCGTTTTCGCACGGCGCGCCAGCGCGTGCCGCCGCTGGCCCGCGCGAAAGCCAGCTTCGCCAACTCGTCCGGCGTTTTTCTCGGGCCGGACTACCATTTCGATCTCGGCCGGCCGGGCGCCGCCCTCTATGGCCTGGCGCCGACCGACGATCGGCCCAATCCGATGACGCAAACCGTGCGCCTGGAGGCCCGTATCCTCCAGGTCCGTGACGTTGACGCCGGAGAATCCGTTGGATATGGTGCCGCGCACCTCCGGCTCCGGCCCGGCCGTATCGCCACTCTTCCCGCAGGCTATGCCGACGGCTACATGCGTGCGCTCAGCCACCGTGGTCGTGTCTTCATCGGCGAATACGCCGCACCGATCGTGGGACGCGTATCGATGGATCTCATCACGGTCGACGTCAGCGATGTGCCGGCGCATCTGGCGGCACCGGGAAATTTCGCCACCTTGATCGGGCCGGAGATGACGCCCGACCAGGTCGGCGCGCGGGCCGGCACCAATGGCTACGAGGTGCTGACCCAGCTCAGCCGCCGCTATCACCGCAACTATATCGGCGGCGCGGCGACAGGGTCGCGATGAACTTTCTCGCCGCGATCGGCCGCGCCTTTCTTGCTTTTCTCGAGGCAACCGGCCGCGTCTTCATCTTCACGCTGACCTCCGTTTCGCATTGTGTCCGCCCGCCCTTCTTTCCCCGCCTGATCGGCCGGCAGATGATCGAGATCGGCTATTTCTCGCTGCCGGTCGTGGGCATGACTGCGCTCTTCACCGGCATGGTGCTGGCATTGCAGAGCTATACGGGCTTTGCGCGCTTCTCGGCCGAGGGCGCCGTGGCGACGGTCGTCGTGCTGTCGATGACCCGCGAACTGGGGCCCGTGATCGCCGGGCTGATGGTGGCGGGGCGCATCGGCGCCGCCATGGCGGCCGAGATCGGCACCATGCGCGTGACCGAGCAGATCGACGCCCTCACCACGCTGTCGACCAATCCCTTCAAGTACCTGGTGGCGCCCCGCCTGATCGCCGGCATGACCATGCTGCCGCTGCTCGTCGTCGTGGCGGACATCATCGGCGTGTTCGGCGGCTACCTGGTCGGCGTGCACAAGCTCGGCTTCAATCCCGCCGCCTACCTCAAGCGCACATTCGACTACCTGGAGATGCTCGACGTGGTTTCGGGCCTGGTCAAGGCGGCCGTGTTCGGCTTCATCGTGGCGCTCATGGGCTGCTACCACGGCTACCATTCGCGTGGCGGCGCGCAGGGTGTGGGCGCGGCCACCACCAGCGCCGTCGTGTCGGCATCGATCCTCATGCTGATCTCCAATTACGTGATCACCGAGCTGTTTTTCGCCAAATGAGCGAGACGACGCCCAAGATCCGTATCCGCGGTCTGTGCAAAGCCTTCGGCCCGAAGGTCGTGCTCGACCATCTCGACCTCGACGTCATGCCCGGCGATTCCCTGGTGGTCATCGGCGGCTCGGGCACCGGCAAGTCGGTGATGATCAAATGCGTGCTCGGCATCATCACGCCCGATTCCGGCAGCATTCGGGTCGACGGCGTCGAGTTGGTCGGCGCCTCGACCGAAGTGCGCGAGCAAGCGCTGCGCAAGTTCGGTATGCTGTTCCAGGGCTCAGCCCTGTTCGACAGCCTGCAGGTCTGGGAGAACGTCGCCTTCGGCCTGATCCAGGGGCGCGGCCGCAGTCGCAGCGAAGCCAAGAAGGTGGCGCTCGAAAAGCTGGCGCAGGTCGGGCTGAACGCCGACGTCGGCGAGTTGTGGCCGGCCGAGCTCTCTGGTGGAATGCAGAAGCGCGTGGCGCTCGCGCGCGCGATCGCCGCAGATCCGGACATCATCTTCTTCGACGAGCCGACGACCGGCCTCGACCCGATCATGTCCGACGTAATCAACGACCTGGTCGTCGCCTGCGTGAAGAAGCTCGGCGCCACCACGCTCTCCATCACGCACGACCTGACGAGCGCACGCAAGATCGCCAACCGGATCGCCATGATCTTCGGCGGCCGCATCATCTGGTCGGGTCCCGTCTCCGAGATCGACCGCTCGGGCAACGCCCATGTCGATCAATTCATCCACGGCCGCGCCGAAGGGCCGATCAAGATGGAGCTCCGGCGGGCGTAAAGTTGCCCCGCTCAAGTGTCAGGCGCTGGTCACTGGAAAGAGCGAACCGCAAAGGCGCAAATGTCGCAAAGACGATGTCCCAGCCAGCGCCGAGTCACGAATTGGAGAAACTCGCCGCGGCATGACGCAGCTTTTCAGGTTCACAAAGTGCTCGGTCCCGGACTGCTCGAATCGGTGTACGAGACCCGTCTAATCCACGAATTTAAGAAGCGCGGCATCAACTTCGCCCGCCAGGTGGCACTTCCCGTCGTTCATGACGGACTGCGACTCGAAGCCGCTCTCAAGCTTGATCTGCTGGTAGACGACCGAGTTGTGGTAGAAATCAAGACTGTCGAGAAATATTCCGGTTCACGAAGCGCAGCTTCTGACACATCTGAGATTCTCCGGAAAGCGATTGGGATTCCTCATCAATTTCAATGTTCCACGAAACAAGGACGGGATCCGAAGGATCATCCATTCAGGGTCGATATCGCCATCACTCTAAGCCCCTTCGCGTCTTCGCGCCTTAGCGGTTAAACAGGCAACCAGCGAAAGGCATTAGAGGCTTGCCAATACCCCATGCCCCGAGCGACGACCCGTCATGTCTGCCAGTCCTGCGGCGCCAGCTATCCCAAGTGGTCGGGTCGGTGCGAGGCGTGCGGCGAGTGGAATAGCATCGTCGAGGAGGCCCTGCCCGAGGCAGCGCCACGCGGCCTCAAGGCCGGCGCCGGCAAGTCGGTCGCGGGTCGGCGCCTGGAGTTCGTCGCACTCGACGGCGCGCCGAGCTCGCCGCCGCGCCGACTGACGCGGATCGCAGAGTTCGATCGGGTGACCGGCGGTGGCCTGGTCGCCGGCTCGGCGATCCTGATCGGCGGCGATCCGGGCATCGGCAAGTCGACGCTCCTGCTCCAGGTCATGGCCCGCCTTGCCGCCGACGCTCATTGCGCCTACATCTCCGGCGAAGAGGCGATCGACCAGGTTCGGCTGCGCGCGCAGCGGCTTGGCGTCGCCGGCAGCGCCGTCGGTCTGGTGGCGGCCACCAATGTGCGCGACATTCTGGCGACACTCGACGATGACGACGCGCCCGATGTGGTCGTCATCGATTCGATCCAGACCATGTACGTCGATACGCTCGATTCCGCTCCGGGCACGGTCGCGCAGGTCCGCGCCTCGGCAGCCGAGCTGATCCGATTGGCCAAGCGGCGCGGCACGGCCGTGCTGATCGTCGGCCATGTCACCAAGGAAGGCATGATTGCGGGGCCGCGGGTTCTCGAGCACATGGTCGACACGGTCCTCTATTTCGAAGGCGAGCGCGGGCACCAGTTCCGCATCTTGCGCGCGGTCAAAAACCGGTTCGGGCCGACCGACGAGATCGGCGTGTTCGAAATGACCGATGGCGGCCTCGTCGAGGTGCCCAATCCGTCGGCGCTGTTCCTGGCCGAGCGGCGCGGCGACATCAGCGGCGCCGCCGTCTTTGCAGGGGTCGAAGGCACCCGCCCCGTCCTGGTCGAGATCCAGGCCCTCGTCGCCCCCTCGCCGTTCGGCACGCCACGCCGCGCCGTCATCGGCTGGGATTCGAGCCGGCTTGCCATGGTGATGGCCGTTCTCGAGGCGCGCTGCGGCGTTGTGCTGGCCGGCAAGGATGTCTACCTGAACGTGGCCGGCGGATTGCGCGTTTCGGAGCCAGCCGCTGATCTGGCGGTCGCCGCGGCTCTGGTCTCCGCGATCAGCGGACAAGCTGTGCCGCACGACACGGTGGTGTTCGGCGAGATCGGCCTGTCCGGCGAGGTGCGCGCCGTCGGCCAGATGGAGACGCGGCTGAAAGAGGCCGCGAAACTAGGCTTCGCCCGCGCACTGGTGCCGACCCGACATCGCCGGGGCAATGCCCGGCTAGCCCCCGTCAGCGGGCTCGACATCGTCGAGATCGACCAGCTGACCGACCTGGTCGGTCGCTTCGATCCTGAGGCCGGCTCGATTCTCCCCAAGGGGGGCAGCCGACGCCAGGGTCAGGGTCGAGCGGGGGCATGAACCAGCTGCCGCTCAATGCGACGGATCTGGGGATCATCATCATCCTGATGGTGTCGGGCCTGCTCGCGTTCTCTCGAGGCCTGGTCAAGGAGGTGCTGGCCGTCGCAGCCTGGGTCGGCGCCGCTCTCGCGACGCTCTACGGATTTCGTCACGCCCAGCCGATCGCGCGCAAGTTCATCTCGGTCGAGCTCGCCGCCGACGCCGCCGCAGGCGTGGCGGTCTTCGTCGTATCGCTGATCGTGCTGTCGATGATCACCCATGCGATCTCCGAGCGTGTGCGCGACAGCGCGCTCAACGCCGTCGACCGCTCGCTCGGCTTCGTCTTCGGACTGGTGCGCGGCGCCGTTCTGATCGTGTTGGCATACATGCTGCTCGCCTGGGCGGTACCGAGCGCCGACCAGCCGGATTGGCTGCGCCAGGCACGCGCCATGCCCTTCATCGAGCGCGGCGCCGACCTGCTGATCTCCCTCGTGCCGCGCGACCAACGCGGCGAGTCGGCGGCCGCGGCCGACCGGATGCGCCGCCAGGCCCGGGAGGCCGATGACGCTCGGCGCAGCTTCGAGCGACTGCTCAACCCCCAGCCGAAAGCCGATGCGCCGAGGGACGTGCCAGGGTACAATCCCCAGGAGCGCCGGACCCTCGATCGGTTGATCGAGAACACCAAATAAAGCCCGCATGACCGAAGCCAAGGAAACGACCTGCACCATGGCCGCAGACGCCCGCTTTTCTGAAGTGACGACCCGGCCCTTCGATGACGATCACCTGCGCGAGGAATGCGCGATTTTCGGCATCTACGGGACGCCCGACGCGGCGGCACATACGGCACTTGGGCTCCACGCGCTGCAACATCGGGGCCAGGAAGCGACCGGGCTGGTCGCGTTCGACGGCAAGCACTTTCACGCGCATCGCGGCATGGGACATGTCGCCGACAATTTCAGCCAGCACTCCGTCCTCGACCGGCTGAAAGGACATGCGGCGATCGGCCACAACCGCTACGCCACGACCGGCGAAACCGTGTTGCGCAACGTCCAGCCGTTGTTCGCCGACTTCGATTTCGGCGGCTTCGCGATCGGTCACAACGGCAACCTGACCAATGCCTATCTGGTGCGCCGGGCACTGGTGAAGAAAGGCTGCATCTTCCAATCGACGACGGACACCGAGGTGATCATCCACCTGATGGCGACCAGCACCCAGCACACGGTGCTCGATCGCATGGTCGATGCGTTGCAGAAGGTCGACGGCGCCTATTCGCTGGTCTGCCTGATGAATGACGCGCTGATCGGCGTGCGCGATCCGTGGGGTATCAGGCCGCTCGAGCTGGGAAAGCTCGGAGACAGTTGGATCCTCGCCTCGGAAACCTGCGCCTTCGACATCATCGGCGCGGATGCGGTCCGCGACGTCGAGCCGGGCGAGATCATCGTCATCGACCGCAACGGCCTGCGCAGTATCAAGCCCTTCCCAGCGGCGCCCCGGCGCTTCTGCATTTTCGAGTATATCTACTTCTCGCGGCCAGACAGCGTCGTCGAGGGCACCAGCGTCTACGAGGCGCGCAAGCGCATCGGCGCGGAGCTGGCGCGCGAAAGCCATGTCGACGCCGACGTGGTCATCCCGGTTCCCGATTCCGGCGTGCCGGCGGCGATCGGCTATGCCGCCCAAGCCCGCATTCCCTTCGAGCTCGGCATCATCCGCAACCACTATGTCGGCCGCACGTTCATCGAGCCGACCGATCAGATCCGCCATCTCGGCGTCAAGCTCAAGCACAACGCAAACCGCAACCAGCTCACGGGCAAGCGCGTCATCCTGGTCGACGATTCGATCGTGCGCGGCACGACCTCGACCAAGATCGTCGAGATGGTGCGCAACGCCGGCGCGAGCGAGGTGCACATGCGCATCGCGAGCCCGCCGACGACGCATTCCTGCTTCTATGGCGTGGATACGCCAGAGCGCAGCAAGTTGCTGGCGTCGAATCTCGATCTTGCCGGCATGACCCGCTTTATCGGCGCCGACAGCCTGGCCTTCGTCACCATGGACGGGCTCTACCGCGCCATGGGCGAGACCGGGCGCAATCCCCGCGCGGTCAAGTACTGCGATGCCTGCTTCAGCGGCGACTATCCCATCGTCCTGACCGACCAGGACGGCGGCAGCGTGCCGGCGCAATTGTCCTTGCTGGCCGAAGCGAGCTGAGAACGTGGCGGACGGGCGGGCCAAGCGCTCGCGGCCAGCCGCGCCGTCGCCCTCACAATCGGCGCCGGCTGCGGGACAGCTTGCGGGCCGCATCGCACTGATCACCGGCGCATCGCGCGGCATCGGCGCCGCCGTCGCCAAGCGCTTCGCCGGCGAAGGCGCGCACGTCATCCTCGCCGCGCGAACGGTCGGCGGCCTCGAGGAGGTCGACGACGCGATCCAGGCCGCCGGCGGGCAGGCAACTCTGGTGCCGGTCGACATCACCGATTTTGCCAAGATCGACCAGATGGGCGCCGCCATCGCGCAGCGCTTCGGGCGGCTCGACATCCTGGTCGGCAATGCCGGCGCGCTCGGCCAGCTCACCCCGGTCGGTCACATCGATCCCGACGACTGGGACGACGTGATGAGGGTGAATGTGACGGCGAATTGGCGCCTGATCCGCTGCTTCGATCCGCTGCTCCGCCGTTCCGAGGCCGGCCGCGCGATCTTCGTCACATCGGGCGTGGCCAACGGCGTGTTTCCTTACTGGGGCGCGTATGCCACCAGCAAGGCGGCGCTCGAGATGCTCGCCAAGGTCTATGCAGGCGAGATCGCCAAGACCAAGGTTCGGGTCAACCTGCTCGATCCGGGCATCGTGCGCACGGGCATGCGCGCCAAGGCGTTTCCCGGCGAGGACCCGGCCAAGCTGGCAGCCCCGGAATCCGTGACCGATGCCTTCGTTCACCTGGCGAGCGTCGAATGTACATTCCACGGCCAGGTGATCCGAGCCTACTGAGCAACGCGATGGTGCGCGGCAAAGCGGAATGGCGCCGCGCAGCGGCCAGCACCGCCGGGACAGCGCACCGGAGCTCGGGATGACGGGCATCGACTTTGCGATCTTTCTCGCTCTCAAGGAGGCCAGCTCTGGCGAGGCGACGCAGATGCTCGAGGTTTGCGCGAAGTCGCTGCATCGCAGCGATCCGGACGCGACCGTTTTCCTCCTGACCGACGAGGCGACCCTTCCCGTCCTCCCGGCGGTGCCGATGACCCCCATCGTCATGAGCCAACGGGTCAATGTCGACGAAATCCTGCTGGAGCGGACACGCGCCTACCGCGCCTTTCTCGATCTCGCGGCGTTCCGACGCGACACGATCTTCCTCGACCACGACATGGTCGCCAATCGAAGCCTCGCGACGACCTTCGAGGGTCGCTTCGATCTCGCCGCGACCTTCCGAACCTGGACGCAGAAGTATCCGATCAATGGCGGATTCATCGCCGTGCGACACGCCAGTTCGCCGGTCGTGCGGCGCTTCTACGATCGCGTCCTGTCGATCTACGAGGACATGAGCGCGGCCAAGGATCGCCTGTGGGATGGCGAGCAAGCCTCGCTCAAAGCCGCGCTCTCGCCCCTGCCCGATCCGCTGACAGCCGGTGTCTACACCACGATGCATGGCGAATCGGTCGCCCTGTTCGATACGTCGAGGATCAACTATTCGATCTGGGACGGCTATCCGCCCCATGCTCTACCCGATACCATGACCGAGGAAATGTTCGCCGACATGGCAAGGCGCGACCTGGTGCACTTCAAGGGCAAGCGCAAGAGCTACATGGCTGGCTACTGGGCGAGCCTGACCCGCGCCACGCGACCGATGGCCTAGCAAGCACGGCGTCGCGATGGCTCTCTCGCCTGTCGTATTGAAACTCGCGAGATCTGCGATCGGCTTCGCCCGGAAGAAGCATCCGGGGCGGCCGATCCGGGCGCTCAGCCTCGGCTTTCCGGATGTGCTGGCGACGCGCGAGCAGATCACGGACATCTTCGGAGCTTTGCCGGACGACGCCTTCGTCGCACGGGCCGATTCCGACCGCATATTGCACTGGCATCGGGCCACCGACCTGCTGCCCTGCGTCTACGAACCCGACGTGCTGCTGCGTCACCTCTCTGTCGATCTCGACTGCCTCGACATGCGCGCGTGGCGCGGAGGCGAGATCATCGCGGATCTCAATGAGCCGCTGCCCGCCCAGCTCAAGGAGAGCTATGAGCTCGTCATCGACGCGGGCACGATCGAGCATTGCTTCAATGCGCCGCAAGCCCTCAAGAACGTCGCGGAGCTTCTGGCGATCGACGGCGTTCTCATCCAGTGCTCGCCGCTCAACGCCTACAATCACGGCTATTGGAACTTCAATCCGAACGTCTTTGCCGACTTCTATGGCGGCAATGGCTTCAAGATCCATCTGCTCCAGGGCCTGACCGGGGATTTGAGGGCCGGTCATCGCTTGTTCGACGTACCGGCCGATGCGCGCTTCGAAAACGCGCCCGCCGACTCCAACCTCGTCTGTGTCTGCCAGCGCACGGAGATCCGGTCGATCCGCTGGCCGACACAGCAGAAGTACCGCTAGAAGCTGGCTCGCGGCGCTACTGGCCGACGATGTCGCGCCGCATCGAGCCGAGCAGCGCCATGACCTCGCTCGACTCGCGGTCGGGCACGCGGAATTTGGCGAGCGTCTTCGACATGTCGCCGGCCATTGCATTGAAGTCCGCGTCGGAGATATCCATGCCCTTGTGCGCGGTCTTCATGTCACGGCCGGTGTACTTGCAGGGACCGCCCGCCGCCTCGCAGACTTGCTCGACCAGCAGGCGCTTGAGCTTGGCGAGATCGATGCCCTGGAAGCGCTTGTTGATGGCGGTGTCCTGGGCGACGTTGGCGACGAAGTCGGCGACCACCGCGACGATAGCGGGCTGGCCGCCAAGCCGATCATAAAGCGAGGGCTGTACCGGGGCGGCCTGGCATCCGCCAATCAGGATCAGTGCGGACAGCAGCCCGAAGCGAGCTTTGACGAGCATGGCAATTTCCCTTCGAACCCGCGATTTTCCTCTTCTTACGCAGCAGACGGCCGATCGGATGCTTGTGATTTTCATGAGCGCACCCTAGGCTTCGGCGATGCTGCGCCACGTCGCGATTGCTGCCATTGTTGCCGCCGCCATGCCCACCCTCGCCTTCGACCTGCAGGGACATCGCGGCGCGCGCGGCCTCGCGCCGGAAAACACGTTGCCGGCCTTCGCCGCCGCGCTGTCGCTCGGTGTCGATACGCTGGAGCTCGACACCGGCGTGACCAAGGACGGCATCGTCGTGATCGGTCACGACCCTCGCCTCAATCCGGCGGTCACGCGCGGTCCCGACGGCCAATGGCTGGCGGCGACCGGCGCGGCCATCCGCGACCTGACCTGGGAGGAGCTGCAGCGCTACGATGTCGGCCGGATCCAGCCCGGTACGCGCTACGCCGAGACCTTCGCCAGCCAGAAGCCGATCGACGGCACGCGGATGCCGCGCCTTGCCGACCTCTTTGCCCTGGTCAAGAAATCGGGCAACGACACTGTCCGTTTCAACATCGAAACCAAGATAACGCCCGTCGATCCGCAGGCGACCGTGCCACCCGAGCCGTTCGCCCGCGCCCTCATCCAGGCAATTCGCGACGCCGGCATGACACAGCGCTCGACCATCCAATCCTTCGACTGGCGCACGCTGCAGATCGTCCAGCGCGAGGCGCCCGAGATCGCCACGGTCTATCTGACGTTTCGGCGCTATCCGGATAGCGGCAATTTGCACCGGAATTCATCAGCATTGACGCCGTGGACCGCGGGCTTCGATCTCTCGGCGCATGGCGGATCGGTGCCGCGCATGGTCCACGCGGCGGGCGGCCGGATCTGGTCGCCGTTTCACGGCGACCTCGACGATCAGGACCTGGCGGAAGCCAAGCGCCTGGGCATCCAGGTCGTGGTGTGGACCGTCAACCAGCCCGCCGACATGATCAGGCTGATCGAGCGAGGCGTCGACGGCATCATCACCGACCGGCCGGATCTGTTGCGCCAGGTCATGGCCGACAAGGGCATGACCCTGCCGCGGCCGACACCGGTCGCACCCTGATCAGCGCTTCACGAACGGGTTCTTGCCCTTGCGCATGATCAGCCTGATCGGCGTGCCGGGCAGATCGAAGACCTCGCGCAGGCTGTTGACGAGGTAGCGCTGATAGCTGTCCGGCAATTGCTGCGGCTTGCTGGCAAACAACTGCACGGTGGGCGGCCGAATCTTGACCTGCGCCGCGTAGCGTAGCTTCACGGTGCGGCCATCGACCAGGGGTGGCGGATGCCGCGCGGTCGCTTCCTCGAGCCAGCGGTTGAGCTGCGGCGTCGGCACGCGCCGGTTCCAGACATCATAGGCATCGACCACCCGGTCCATCAGCTTGTCGAGCCCGTGCCCGGTCAATGCCGAGACCGGCACGGCGGCCACCCCCTTGACTTGCGGCAGCGAGGCCTCGATGCGGTTGCGCAAATCCGCCTGCGCCTTGCGCCGGTCCTTGATGCTGTCCCATTTGTTGACGGCGATGACAAGGGCGCGGCCTTCTTCGACGACCATGCGCGCGATGGTCAGATCTTGCTTTTCCAGGATCTGCCCTGCATCGACGACCAGGACGACGACATGGGCGAAGCGGATCGCCTTGAGCGTGTCGGAGGTCGACAATCTCTCCAACTTCGCCACAACATGCGCGCGCCGGCGCAAGCCCGCCGTGTCGATCAGCTTGACCGCACGGCCGCGGTGCTGCCAGTCGACCTCGATCGCGTCGCGCGTGATGCCCGCTTCCGCACCGGTCAGCAGCCGATCCTCGCCGATCAGGCGATTGACCAGCGTCGACTTTCCGACATTCGGGCGGCCGACGACGACGAGGCTCAGCGGCGCTGCCTTTTCCGCTGCCTCGGTTGGAGCGTCGCCCGCCGCCATGGCTGCGGGCTCGTCCTCCGGCGCCGGCAGGCCACGAGCGACGAGCGCGGCCAGCAGCTCGTCCATTCCTTCGCCATGCTCGGCCGAAACCGCAACCGGATCGCCGATGCCGAGCTTGTGCGCTTCGGCAAGCCCGGCGACACCGGCATTGCCTTCGCACTTGTTGGCGACCAGTACGACGGGCATGCCGCGCTTGCGCAGCCAGCGCGCCAGCTGCGCGTCACCAGGCATGACGCCGGCGCGCGCGTCGATCAGCATCATGGCCACGTCTGACTGGGCGAGCGCCTGTTCGGTCTGGCGGCGCATGCGCGCCTCGAGGCTGTCGTCGAATGCCTCCTCCAAGCCCGCCGTGTCGATCACCGTGAAGACGCGACCGCCGAGACGCGCCTCGCCCTCGCGCCGGTCGCGCGTGACGCCGGGCGTGTCGTCGACCAGCGCAGCGCGCCGGCCGACCAGGCGATTGAACAGCGTGGACTTGCCGACGTTCGGGCGGCCGAGGATCGCGACGGTGAAGCTCATCATATGTCTCGCGATGCCGGCGTTCTGCTCACCGGCGCGGCGGGCTCGATCAGCGCAAGGCCAGCAGCTGGGCGTTCTCGGTCAGAATGAACATCGTCTCGCCGGCCACGACCGGCGCGATGAAGGTACCGCGCGGCAGCGCCATGCGGCCGAGCGGATCGCCCGTGTAGGGCGATACCGCCAGAGCCTCGCCAACTGAATTGACCAGCACGAGCCGGTCGCTGACCAGCACCGGCCCGCTCCAGAAGATCCGATCCTGCTTCTTGTCCGGGTTCTGATACTGGCTCAGGCCGGTCGCCCAGCGCACCCTGCCATCGCGCCGAGTCAGGCAGACGAGCTGGTTGTCGTTGGTCAGCACATAGACGAAGTCGCCGGCGACCCACGGCATTTCCGTGCCGCCGATATCCCGGTCCCAGATCCGGTTGCCCGAGCGCAGGTCGATGGCCGCCATGCGGCCGCTATGGCTGATCGCGATGACCAGGCCGCGGTCGATCACCGGCCGGCCCCTGATATCGGCGAGGTTGGAAACCGAATCGATCCGGCGCACGGCAATCAGGCTGTCCGACCACACGACCCGGCCATTCTCGGCACGCAACGCAAACAATTCGCCCGAGGTATAGGGTACGACCACGGTTCCCGCGTCGACAGCCGGGCTCGCACCGCCGAGCAGCCCGGCGATCTCGGAAATGCCGCTATGGGTCCAGATACGGCGGCCGTCCTGCGCATCGAAGGCGAAAGTCTGGTTGTCGACCGTGGTCGCAAACACCCGGCCGCCGCTGACTGTGGGTGCCGCCCGCAATGGCGCGTTGGTCGGCTGGCGCCAGCTCTGCTCGCCGGTCGCCGCATCAAGGGCCACGACCTGCGCGAAGGCCGTCGCGACGAAGACACGGCCGTCGTCGTAGGAAACGCCGCCGCTCGCCACGGGCTGACCGCCGCTCTCGGGCGCGGTGTCCACGCTCCACACCACGGCGCCGCTCGTCGCATCGACCGCCGTCACCCGCGCGCGCGTGTCGATCGCGAACACCTTGCCCGCGGCAACGACGGGAGCGCCCAGCAGATGATAGTTGTCGGCGCTCGAGCCGCGGCCGATATCGGCGCGCCACACGATGCGCAACGTATCGCCGACAGCGAGGTGGTGCATGGCATGAGCCGGCAGACCGCCGGCCTGGGGCCACTCGGCATTGGCGACCGGACGCGGCAGGCGCACCGGCAGATCGGCAATGCGCAGATCCGGCTCGACCGACCGCCCGGTCATCATGACGGCAATCCGCTCGCCCGGCAGCGGATCCTTCCTCTTGAAGAAGCCAAAGTCTTCGCATGCACCCAGCAGCAGCGCGCTCGCGCACAACGCGATCAGGCCGGCCCGGCGGCCGACTCCGCTCCGCCGGCCCCACCCGTTCCGCTGGGACAGCAGGGCGATCACGATGGCAGGCCGGAGAGCAGCTCAGTTGCGCGCGCGCGCACCGCGTTGGGCGCGGCCGCATCGTCGGCGACGCGGCGCAGCAGCTCGCGCGCCTTGGTCATGTCGTTCTGGCGCAGCGCCAGCACGGCGGCGAGCTCGGTGGCGTTGTGGCGCCACGGATTCGTATCCGCCATCAGGGGCTGCAATGCCGACTGAAGCGTTGCCGGATCCCCATCGTCGACGCGTTGCGCCACCGACATGAGCCGGGCGAGATCGCGATAAACGATGTCGATGGACTCGTCGCGCGCGAGCGCCTCATACGCGCGCAGCGCGCTCTCTGCATCGCCGGCAGACGCCAGTGCGCCCGCTTCCTGGAAGCGTGCCAGCATCGCGTAGCCCTTGGCACCATCGCGCGCCAGGCCGGCGAATTCGGCGGCCGCTCCCTTGTGGTCGCCGCCGCGCGCGCGGTCGATCGCGGCGGCAAGGCGCGCACCTTCCGCCTGGCGCTCGCGCAGGGAGTATTCACGCCAGCCGACGACGCCAGCAGTGGCGCCGACGATGACGACCGCCAGCACGACGACGTAACGGCCATATTTCTGCCAGAGTTTCTGATATTGGTCGCGCCGTAGGTCTTCGTCGACTTCTTGAAAGATATCCGCCAAGAGCGGGCTCCTTACCCTCGAAAAAGGGTCGCTAAAATAGCCCGTGCCCGATGCGATAGCAAATATGCCTACGGCCGCGCCCCGCCGCCGCCGCCGACCAGGGCACGGATGCGCGCGCCGAGCTGCCCGGTCAGGGTTCGCAGACGCCGCCAGGCGCGCAGCACCGGCAGGCGCTCCTCCTGCGGATCGAGCTCCAGGCCGACGCCGGTGATGATGCTGTCGTCCAGCTCGCGCACGACAAGATCGACGCTACCGAGCCGCATCCGGTCGCCGATCACGACGGTATCGCGGAGCTGCCGGCGCATGTATTGCGCGAGCGTCAGCATCTGGTCCGCCGCATCGACGGGCAGGCCATAGAGTTCGGCCAGCATCGACATCGGCGCGTTGCCGTGGAGCACGAATTCGCCGAGGCCGGCCGCCTCGCGGCGCCCGAGGTCGAGCGGCGGCGCGAACAGCTTGTCGAGCGCCAGAAGCTGCTCGGGCGGCGCCATGACCACGACATAGTCTTCAGGCACCAGCGTGGTCACCGCCTGCTGGTCGAGCACGGATCCCTCGCGCATGACCGCCACGACCCGCGCGTGGCGCGGCAGGACGAGGTCGGCGAACGGCACGCGCGTGGCACCGCATCCCTGCGTCACCCGATAACCGGTGAGCTCGCGATCGACGACGCCCGGCAGGTCGAGCTCGCGGCGTTCGCGTGTGTCGGGTTGCGCCGGCACTTCGAGGCCGAGCCAGCGCGCCACCGGCCCGACCGTCCAACCCTGGATCAGGAGCGAGGCGAGCACGGCAACGAAAGTGACCTCGAAATAGATGTGGCCCTGGGGCAGGCCGGCAAGAATCGGGATCGAGGCGAGGAAGATGGGCACCGCGCCACGCAGGCCCATCCAGGCGATGAACGACTGCTCGCGCCAATTGAACCGGAACGGCAGCAGGCTGATCCAGACCGCGAGCGGCCGCGCGGCCAGCATCAGCGCGACCGCGATGACGATCGAGCCGACCAGCCCCTTCACCAGATGGGACGGCGTGACCAGCAGGCCGAGCAGCAGGAACATGACGATCTGGGCGAGCCAGGCGAGCCCGTCATGGAAGCGGCTGATGACGTGCTGCGCGCGGTGCGGACGGTTGCCCAGCACGATGCCCGCGAGATAGACGGCAAGGAAGCCGCTGGCGCCGATCGCGTTGGCGCCAGAGAAGATCGCGATCGCGGCGGCGGCGACCAGGATTGCATACAAGCCGGTGGCGATCTCGATGCGGTTCACGATCCAGGTGAGCGCGAAGCCGCCACCGATGCCGATCGCCGCGCCACCGAGCATCTGGACCAGGAACTCCTCGACCGCGAACCAAGTCAATGACTGGCCAGGGTTCTGCAGCATGCGGACGAGAAACAGCACGAGGAACACGGCCATCGGATCGTTGATGCCGGACTCGGTTTCCAGCGTCGCACTGACGCGCCGGTTGATCTCGAGACCATGAGCGTGCAGCAGCAGGAACACCGCCGCCGCATCGGTCGAGGCGAGCACGGCGCCGAGGAGCAGTCCTTCGAGCGTGCTGGCGCCCATCACCAGAATTGCGATGGCGCCGACCACGGCCGTGCTCACCAGCACGCCGACGGTCGCGAGGCTGATGGCGGGCCACAGCGCGAGTCGGAAGACGGAACGCGAGGTGTGCAGCCCGCCGTCGAACAGTATGACCGCGAGCGCGATGCTGCCGACCAGATAGGTCGTCGCATAGTCGTCGAACGGGATGCCGCCCGGCCCGTCCTCGCCGACCAGCATGCCGATGCCGAGGAACACGAGCAGCAGGGGGACGCCCAGGCGCGAAGAAAACAGCCCCGCGAGGATGCTCGTGGCGACCAGCAGCGCGCCGAAAAAGATCAGTTGGTTGGCTGCTTCCAAGCCCGCGCCTCCGACATCGGACCCCATCCTGAACTACGTGTGCGTTGCCGACAATTCCGCTGATCGGGGCTGGACGCGCCTCGGAATTTCGGGAAGACTTGGCCGCAATCAAGAGCGCGCGAGGAGGAACATCAGCCGCGATGTCCGAGCTGATCCGTTTGATCGACCATCGCCGACAGCAGCGCACGGTCTATTTCAGCCGCACTGAACTCACCCAGCTTCTCTCGCTCTACAGCCGGCGCGTCATGAGCGGGGAGTGGCGCGACTACGCGATCGATCACCGCGGCGGCATGGCCGTGTTCTCGGTCTTTCGCCACACCCACGAGAGCCCCTTGTTCGCGGTGGCGAAGATCGTCGGCCGCGCCGCGCGCCAATGGGAATTCCACCTTTTTTCCGGCCCCCGCCGCCTGCGCCAGACCGGCAGCCTGGCTGAAATCCTTCAGGTTTTCGAACGTCAGCTTCGGCTCGTGACGACCTAGCCTGAACTTTGCCCCATTTTCGAGCTAAGCAATTGAAAGTGCGGGGATTTTGGCTTTGACGGTAGTCATGTAATTTGTTTGAGGGGCTTGACAGGCTGGTTGTGCCGTGATTCAAGCTGCA
>VGDO01000117.1 GCA_016869645.1 Alphaproteobacteria bacterium | reverse complement strand
CCCCATGCCGTCCCCCTTCGCTCCGGCGGAGCTAGGGGGACACTCCTACGCCTAATCGGCTTCGGATGTCAGGCCACGTCGTGACCTGCCACCCGAAGCCGAAGGCGTAGCGTGGCGGAGGGGGTGGGATTCGAACCCACGAAACCCCGCAAAGGGTTTAACGGTTTTCGAGACCGCCCCGATCGACCACTCCGGCACCCCTCCGCATGGGACTGCGCGCGACCTTCAGAGCTCGGTCCGTCGATGGGCGGCGGACATTACTCCAAGGGCCGGCGCGCCAGCAAGCCGGCCGCGGCGGCGCAACCATTCCTGCGGCAAGTCGCCCAAAACCTGCAAATCCATTGACTTGGGTCCGGTCATGGCTATATTGCCCCGTCCCGGCCGGACGGGGTGCGCCGTTTTGGCAAGCCACCCTGAAAAAGCCCATAACTTTCAAGAGCTTCGTATCATGTTCGCGATCGTCAAAACCGGCGGCAAGCAGTACCGGGTCGCCAAGGACGACGTCATCGTCGTCGAGAAGCTGCCAGGCGAAGCCGGCGCCAGCGTGACGCTCGACGAGGTGCTGATGGTCGGCGACGGCGCCCAGCAGACGATCGGCAGCCCGCGCGTCACGGGTGCTGCCGTGGCGGCCACCATCGTCGCCCAGCAGAAGGGCGAGAAGGTCATCATCTTCAAGAAGCGTCGCCGGAAGAACTATCGTCGCAAGCGCGGCCACCGCCAGGAGCAGACCGTGCTCAAGGTGACCGAGATCCGCGCGGCCGGCTGAGCCCCGAGAACGAGGAGCATTCTCCATGGCCCATAAGAAAGCAGGCGGCAGTTCGCGCAACGGGCGCGACTCCGCCGGTCGCCGCCTCGGCCTCAAGCGGTCGGGCGGCGAGTTCGTGCTGGCCGGCAACATCATCGTCCGCCAGCGCGGCACACAGTTCCATGCGGGCCGCCATGTCGGCGTCGGCCGCGACCACACGCTGTTCGCCACGGCGACCGGCAAGGTCGTGTTCAAGTCGGGCATCAAGGGCCGCACCTTCGTGTCGATCGACCCGGCACCGGAAAAGGCACAGGCCGCGGACGATTGATCCGCCATCCGGCGCGGCCAAAGACAAGGGGAATGGCGGGCCATTCCCCTTTTTCATTTCTGGATCCCAGGTTCCCGGTCACAGACCTCGTGCGATGAAGTTCCTCGATCAGGCCAAGATCTACGTGAAGTCCGGCGATGGCGGCGCCGGCTGCGTCGGATTCCGGCGCGAGAAGTTCATCGAGTTCGGCGGGCCGGACGGCGGCGATGGCGGGCGCGGCGGCGACGTGATCGTCGAGGCGGTCGCCAACCTGAACACGCTGATCGATTTCCGCTACCAGCAGCACTTCAAGGCCGAGCGCGGCCATCACGGCGAGGGCCAGAACCGCACGGGCGCCACTGGCCGCACGCTGGTCATCCGCGTGCCGGTCGGCACCCAGATCCTCGAGGACGACCAGGAGACGCTGGTCGCCGACATGCTCGAACCGGGCCAGCAAATCGTGCTGGCCAAGGGCGGCGACGGCGGCTTCGGCAACACGCATTACAAATCCTCGACCAACCGCGCGCCGCGCCGCGCGGACCCTGGCTGGCCGGGCGAGGAGCGCTGGCTGTGGCTGCGTCTCAAGCTGATCGCGGATGCCGGCCTGGTCGGACTGCCCAATGCGGGCAAGTCGACCTTTCTCTCGGTCGTGTCGCGCGCCAAGCCGAAGATCGCGGACTACCCGTTCACGACGCTGGTGCCGCAGCTCGGCGTCGTCTCGGTCGACGAGTCCGAGTTCGTCATCGCCGACCTGCCGGGGCTGATCGAGGGCGCTCATGAGGGCCACGGCCTGGGCGACCGGTTCCTCGGCCATGTCGAGCGCTGCGGCGTGATCCTGCACCTGGTCGACGGCACGGCCGAGGATCCGGTTGCGGCCTACAAGACGATCCGCCGCGAGCTCAAGGCCTATGGCCATGGGCTCGACCGCAAGCCCGAGATCGTCGCACTCAACAAGATCGACGCGCTGACCGACGAGAACATCGCCACGCGCCAGGCGCTGCTCGCCAAGGCCGCGCGCAAAAAGGTCTACAGGCTGTCCGGCGTCAGCCGTGCCGGCCTGCCCGAGGTGCTGCGCGCGCTGATGGTGCGAATCGTCAAGCATCGGCGCACGAAAGGCGCCGCCAATCTGACCGCCGACACGGAGCTCGGCGTCGCGCCATGAGCACGCGGGCGCGCAAATCAGGCGACGGCGTGCTGGCCGGGACCCGGCGGCTGATCGTCAAAATCGGCTCGGCTTTGCTGGTCGACGACACGACGGGTCAGATCCGCCGCCTCTGGCTTGACGCGATCGCAGATGACGTGGCTGCGCTGCGCAGGCGCGGCATCGAAACCCTGATCGTGTCGTCAGGCGCCATCGCGGTCGGGCGCCGCCATCTCGGCCTGACCGGTCGCGCGCTCAAGCTCGAGGAGAAGCAGGCGGCGGCCGCCACCGGGCAGATCCGCCTGGCCCATGCCTACCAGGATGCGCTCGGCCGCCACGGCATCACGGTCGCCCAGGTGCTGCTGACGCTCGACGACACCGAGGAGCGCCGCCGCCATCTCAACGCGCGCAGCACGCTGACCGCCCTGCTGGCGCTGGGCGCGGTCCCCGTGATCAACGAGAACGACACGGTCGCAACCGCCGAGATCCGCTTCGGCGACAATGATCGCCTGGCCGCGCGCGTCGCGCAGATGGTCAGCGCCGACACGCTCGTCCTGCTGTCGGACATCGACGGGCTCTACACGTGCGATCCGCGCCGCGACGAAGCAGCGCGCCACGTGCCCGAAGTCCGCGGCATCACCTCGGACATCGAGGCCATGGCCGGCGAGGCGCCGCCCGGCTACAGCTCGGGCGGCATGGTGACCAAGCTCGCCGCCGCCAAGATCGCGCTTGCTGCGGGCTGCCGCATGGCGATCGCACGCGGAAGCGGCGAGCATCCGATCGCCGGGCTGGAGAATGGCGCGCGCGCGACTTGGTTCGTGCCGTCCGCCGAGCCGCTGACCGCGCGCAAGGGCTGGATCGCGGGGCGGCTCAACCCCGTCGGCGCGATCACGCTCGACGCCGGGGCCGTGAAGGCGCTCGGTCAGGGCAAGAGCCTGCTGCCCGCCGGCGTCGTACAGGTCGACGGCAGCTTCGAGCGCGGCGATGCCGTGCTGGTGCGCGGGCCCGACGGCGCCACGCTCGGCCGGGGGTTGATCGCGTATTCCGCGGCTGACGCGCGCCGCATCATGGGCCACAAGAGCCGTGAAATCGAAGCGCTGCTGGGCTATCGTGGCCGTGACGAGATGATCCACCGCGACGATCTGGTGCTGGACTGATGGCAAGCTCGTCTGTCGCCTCGCAATCGCGCGCCGCCGGCCCGAACGAGTTCGCCTCGGATGCACTCGGCGTAGAGATGGCGCGCATCGGCCGTGCCGCACGCGCGGCGGCAGCCGAACTCGCGACAGCCAGCACGGCCATCAAGAATGCAGCACTTGGGGCGGCCGCCACGGCGCTCCGCGCCGATCGCGCGGCCATTCTCGCGGCCAATGCCAGGGACATGGCGGCGGCGCAGGGGCTGACCGCAGCTCAAACCGATCGTCTGCGCCTCGACGACGGCCGCGTCGAGGCCATGGCGCGCGGTATCGATGACATCGTCAAACTCGACGATCCCGTCGGCCGCACGCTCGCGACCATGGAGCGGCCCAACGGCCTGCGCATCCAGCGGGTCACCACCCCGCTCGGCGTCGTCGGCATCATCTACGAGTCGCGTCCCAACGTAACGGCCGATGCCGGTGCGCTGTGCCTCAAGGCCGGCAATGCCGTGATCCTGCGCGGCGGCTCGGAGAGCTTCCACTCCTCAGGCGCGATCGTGGCCAGTCTGCGCCGCGGCCTGGCGACGGCCGGCTTGCCGCAAGAGGCGATCCAGCTCGTGCCGACGCGGCAGCGCGAGGCGGTCGGCCACCTGCTGGCCATGACGGAGTTCGTCGACGTGATCGTGCCGCGTGGCGGCAAGTCTCTGATCGAGCGGGTGCAGCGCGAGAGCCGCATTCCCGTGCTGGCCCATCTCGAAGGCAACTGCCACACCTATGTCGACGGCGCGGCCGACCTCGCGATGGCGCGGCGCATCGTCGTCAATGCCAAGATGCGGCGCACCGGCATCTGCGGTGCAACCGAGACACTGCTGGTCGACCGGCGCTGCACCGCCACCCATCTGCCGGCGCTGATCGACGACCTCGCGCGCGCCGGCTGCGAGATCCGCGGCGATGCCGCGACCCAGGCGCTCGACAAACGCGTCAAGCCGGCGAGCGACGCCGACTGGGCGACCGAGTATCTCGACGCCATCATCGCCGTCCGGGTGGTCGACGGGGTCGATGCGGCGATCGAGCACATCCGCCGCTGGGGCTCCAACCACACCGAAGCGATCGTGACCGAAGACGCCGCCGCTGCAGAGCGCTTCCTCAACCGCCTCGACAGCGCCATCGTCATGCACAACGCCTCCACCCAGTTCGCCGACGGCGGCGAGTTCGGCATGGGTGCCGAGATCGGCATCGCCACCGGCAAGCTGCACGCGCGCGGACCGGTCGGCGCCGCGGAACTCACCAGCTTCAAATACGTCGTGCGCGGCGCCGGCCAGGTGCGCTCCTGACGCCTCGCGCGCGGCAGATGCGCTGGCAGCCTGTCCTGCGCCATTCCGGCCTGCCCGCCCCGTGCGGCGGGCGGCGCGCCCGCATCGGCCTGCTCGGCGGCTCGTTCAATCCGGCCCATGACGGCCACGTTCACATCAGCGAGCTTGCTCTGGCACAGCTGGACCTCGACGAGGTGTGGTGGCTCGTCTCGCCGCAGAACCCGTTGAAGGCGGAAGAGGGCATGGCGCCGCTGCCGAGTCGACTCCTCCAGGCGCGTCTGGTCGCTTCCGCCCATCCGCGCATCCGCGTGACCGATGTCGAGGCGGCGCTCGCGACGCGTTACACCGTCGACACGCTGGCGGCAGTCGCCAGCCGCTGGCGGCGCCTCAGCTTCGTGTGGCTGATGGGGGCCGACAATCTGTCGCAGATGCGGCATTGGCGGCGCTGGTCATCGATATTTCACATCATGCCGATTGCGGTTTTCGACCGCCCCACGTATTCTTTAAGAGCGCTGGCGGGTCTTGCGGCCCGGCGATTCGCGGCCCAACGGCAGCCGCTTTGGGCGGCCCGCGGGCTGGCCGAGCGGAGACCGCCGGCGTGGGTGTTCCTTCACACCCGGCTTCATAGCGCTTCCGCCACGGGGTTGCGGGCTCGAGGGCGAGCCCCCATATCCGGGCGGAATTCGGGCGAAGCGGATTGAAGCACTGAGGAGTTGGACATAGCACGGAGCAAGAGAGCTCTTCCCAAGTCGGCTGCGTTGCTACGGCTCGTGGAAAAAACGCTGGACGACACCAAGGCGGAAGACATCGTCGTGGTGCCGTTGGCGGGGAAAACCAGCATCGCCGATTATCTGGTGATCGCTTCGGGCCGGTCGCAGCGCCAAGTCGGGGCTATGGCCGAACATCTTCGCGACAAGTTGAAGGCAAGCGGGCTCAAGGACCTTCACATCGAAGGCCTGACGCACGGCGAATGGGTCTTGATCGATGCCGGTGACATCATCGTGCATCTGTTCAAGCCCGACACGCGCGCCTTCTACGCACTCGAGAAGATGTGGGGCATGGACCTGGCCGAAACCGACCGGGCGACGGGCACCGCATAGCCGCGCAGGCCGGACTCTAGAAGGGACCGGGCATCATGCGCATTCTGGTGGCCGCCGTGGGGCGCGCCAGGGCCAGCGAGCCCGCGCGCGCATTGGCCGACGACTATGCGAGCCGTCTGCGCTGGCCCATCACCTTCCGTGAGGTCGAGGAGCGGCGGAAGCTGCCGACGGCGCGCCGCATCGGGCGCGAGGGCGAGCTGCTGCTGGCGCTTGTCCCGGAAAGCGCCGTCATCGTCGCGCTCGACGAACGGGGTCGCCAGCTCGCGAGCATCGCTTTCGCCGACAAGCTCAGAAAATGGCAGGAGCGCGGCATCGGCGATCTGGCGTTCATGATCGGCGGTGCCGACGGCCATGCCGACGCCGTCAGGCAGCGCGCCGAGCTCGTGCTGTCGCTCGGCACCATGACCTGGCCGCATCTCCTGGTGCGCGCCCTGCTCGCCGAACAGCTCTACCGCGCGCAGACCATCCTCGACGGGCACCCCTATCACAGGGAATAGGCGGCTCCATTCAGAGCGCGGCGAGGCCGCGGCGAACCCACTCGTGGAACGCGAAGACGCCATGCTCCTGGGGCATGAGCACGCCCTGCCGGTGCGCGCGCGAGCGAAGACCTCTCTGGTTCAGCTCGCAGACGGCGCCATCCTGGCCGACGACCATCCGGCCGAATTCGATGGCGCGCTCGAGATCGGCCCTCGGTCCGGCCAGCGTCTCGGGCGAGAACAGCCACTCGACCGTCAGCTCCGTCTCTTCCGGCGCAACCGGCCGCATCGACACGATGCGCATGTAGTCAGCATGGCCGACCGCATACATGGTCGGCCAGATCGTGCTGAAGCGATGTCCGGCCTTGCGCTCTTGGTCGTTGAGGCTGGCAAAGGTCGGCCCGATCGCGCGGCCGTCGGCCGACCAGGTCTCGGCGCCTTGCCGCAGCCCGCCCCGATACTTCGGGTCAGGATCGTCCCAATGACGCTGCCATTCCGGATCATCATGCGTGCGGCTGATCGAGCGTCCGTAGATCGGCACGAGCTCGCACAGCTCGGGATGAACGCCCGGACAGTGGTAGCACTCGCTGAAGTTCTCCCAGAACACCTTCCAATTGCACGCGAGCACCTTGCGCTCGGTGTGTCCGGTCACCAGACCGGCCATCGGCCAGTTCGCCATATAGGTGCTGCTCGGCCGGATAGCGTCCCCGATCGAAGCGCCCGTGCCTTCGAGCCGCGCAAAGACGCAGCCGCCCCATTCGGCGAGCGCCACATCGTAGAGCGGATACTGGCTGCGATCGAAATCCTCGGGGATGTCGATGCCCGGCACGACTGCCAGCCCGCCGTCGAGGTTGTAGGCCCAGCCATGATAGGGGCAGACGATGTACCGGCTGCGCAGCCTGCCCTCATGCTCGGCACAGAGCGCGGAGCCGCGATGGCGGCAGGCATTGTGGAACGCGCGCAGGGTCCCTTTCTCGTTGCGCACGACCAGGATGCTCTGGTTGCCGATCGCTGCCGTCCGGAACGCGCGCGGCTCCCTCAGGTCCGCGGCACGGCACACATAGATCCAGCTGCGGTACCACAGCGCGCGCAGTTCCTTCTCGTGATGAGCAGCGTCGACATAGAACTGCGCCGGCAGACCGGGACGGGTGCCCTCCAATCCCAGATAGGCGGGTGCCGCCAAGGTGCCTGCAGTGGCCATACATTCTTCCTCGATGAGACGCGGCGACGAGGTCCGCCTATGCCGCCGAGCCGCCGGCGGCCGTACCGCCGACCGGAATGTAGTCGTAGGCGCCAAGCCCCTGGACGATCAGGTAGCGGCACGTCTCCGGGCCCGCGTTGCGCACGATATGCGCCCATTTCGGCGTGATGGCGCAGCGCTCGCCCGGCTTGAGGCGGAAGGTCGCGCGCGGCGCGCGCGCCTCGACCTCGAGCTCGCCCTCGAGGCAGAAGAACGTGTCGGTGATGGTCGAGTGAAAATGCCAGGGGATGATCTCGTCCGGCGCCAAGGTGATAACCAGCACGCGCAGGTCGGGCGTCTCGGCGACGATCTCGGTCGCCTGGACCGCATAGCGGTCCTGCCAGGGCTGCTTCGAACGGTCGTCATTCATGGCGCGTTGCCGCCGGTCGGTGGTCACGGCTAGATTAGACCTTGAAGCGGCGGCGGGCGCAAAGGGTTTGCCGGGCGCCGTGGGCGCGGCTTCAACGCTCGCGAGGCAGCAAAGCATGGCAACCACAAATCGCTACATCGACGTCAAGCCCCTGGCGGGTGCTCTCGGCGCCGAAGTCTTCGGCGCGGATCTGTCCAGGCCGATCGCCGAGGCGGCGTTCGACGAGATCCGCGAGGCCTTTGCCGACCATCTCGTGCTGATGTTCCGCAACCAGAGGCTGACGCCCGAGCAGCACCTGGCGTTCAGCCGGCGCTTCGGTCCGCTGACACGGTCCCCCTACATCAAGCACATGGACGAGTATCCCGACATCATCGCCGTGCTGAAGGAGGCCGACGAGGTCAAGATCTCGACCTTCGGCAATGCGTGGCATTCCGACTTCAGCTTCCTGGAGGAGCCGCCGATGGGCTCGGCGCTCTATGCCCGCGAGGTCCCGAGCCATGGCGGCGATACGCTGTTTGCCAACATGTACGCCGCCTACGACGCGCTGTCTGACGGCATGCGCGCGCTGCTCGACCGCCTGAATGCCATCCACACGGGCAAGCCCTACGGCGTGCAGGGCATTCCCAAGGATCTGCGCGTGTCGCGCTCGATCGGTATCGAGCGCAACAAGCCCGCGGCTGACCGCGAGACCGTGCATCCGGTCGTGCGCGTGCATCCCGTGACCGGCCGCAAGGCACTCTTCGTCAACGCGATCTACACCACGCGCTTCGAGGGCATGACGCCGGCGGAGTCCAAGCCGCTGCTCGATTTCCTCTATGCGCATGCAACCCAGCCGGAATTCACCTGCCGGCTACGCTGGGCCGAGGGCTCGCTTGCGCTCTGGGACAATCGCTGCGCCATGCACTATGCGATCAACGACTATGACGGCCAGCGCCGGCTGATGCATCGCACGACGATTGCGGGCGAGCGACCGGCCGGACCCCAGGGCGGACCGCGTCGCGACGCCGCATAGCCAAGAGGGGGAACAGCTTGGCGCAGGATCTGCTCGACGATTTCATCGGTCATTGCCGGCGCGCCGAGTCCGTCCATCGCGAACCGTGCGACATCGTCCTCGCGGTGGCGCCGGCGCTCCAGGCCCTGCTGCCGCGCACGGCGGAGTTCCTCAAGCCCGAGCACTATCGACGCGGTTCGGACCGTTATGGCCGCAACGCCGTCTACGTGTCGCCCGACCGCGGCATCTCGCTGTTCACGCTGACCTGGGCGCCTGGCCAGTGGACGCCCGTGCACGATCACGGGACTTGGGGCGTCGTCGCGGTGATCGACGGCATCCTGGAGGAGCGCAACTACATCAGGATGGATGGACATTCCGATGCCAGCTCGGGCATCCGGCTAGAACGTGGCGGGGTCACCCTGCTAGCGCCCGGCACCGTCACGACCTTCGTGCCCAACCCCGATCATATTCACGTCACCGGCGTGCCGGCCGGGCGCGGACCGGCGGTGAGCCTTCATCTCTATGGCCGCGAGATGAACAACTACAACGTCTACGACGTCGACAACGGCACCCGCAGGCTGATCGAGGTAACCTACGAGGTCTGAAACCGGCTTTTCCGGGCCAGAGCCACCTTTGATCTAGCGCAAAGGAGCACTGGGCTGCGTCGACTAGATTTTGCCGAAGTTGCGAGAGATCGAATGTCGACGACCGTATGGTATGCCCTGGGCATTGGGGTCGCCGTGATCGAGTGGATCGCCCCAACCGGCGTCCTGATCATTTTCGGCGTGGCTGCGGGCGTTGTCGGCTTCGTCGACGACCACATTCATCCCATGACCGGCGAAGAGCAGTTCCTCCTGTTCTTCGCTGCGACGATTGTTGCCGCGCTCGTCAATTTCAGTCGCTATCCGTACCCGCGTCGCCACGCGGCGATGACCCGTTACAAACAATATCGGCAAATGCCCGATCCGATCGGCAGCGAGGGCGTGATGACCACGCCGATGCGCGATGGTCACGGCGCCGTCAGGCTCAATGCGACGATCTGGCCGGCGGTCGGCCCCCATATGCCGGCGGGCACCCATGTCCGCGTGGTCGCGCACGATGGTGCCATCCTGCGGGTCGAGCCTGTTCTTCCCCCCGCTGTCTCCAGCCGTCCCGCATCTACGGTCGCCCGCACTACCGTTTGCTCCTGAGTTCGCTTATATATTCGGGCATGAGCATCAGCCGCCGCCCGCGCCCTGTCGTGCTGTGTATCCTGGACGGCTGGGGCCACCGGGACGAACCGGCCGACGACAATGCCATCCTGAAAGCGCGCACCCCCAACCTCGACCGCCTGGCGAGGACATGCCCGGTGGGCTTCATTGACGCCTCGGAAGGCCATGTGGGTCTGCCGCGCGGCCAGATGGGCAATTCCGAGGTCGGTCACATGAATATCGGCGCAGGGCGCATCGCCGTGCCCGAGCTGCCGCGCATCGACCAGGCGATCGAGGACGGCAGCTTCGCGCGCCTGCCCAAGCTCCAGGAGGTTCTCGGGCGCATCAAGGCGGCAGGCGGCGCCTGTCACATTCTTGGCCTGATGTCGGACGGCGGCGTCCATTCCCACCAGGACCACATGGCGGCGCTGGCGCGTGCTGCTTCGGCCGCTGGCCTGAGAACCTGGATTCATGCCATCACCGACGGACGCGATACGCCGCCCCAGAGCGCGCGTGGGTTCATCGAGAAGTTCAGCGCCGACCTCGCCGGCTTGACCGAGGTCAAGCTCGCCACCGTCAGCGGCCGCTTCTACGCGATGGACCGGGACAAGAGGTGGGAACGGCTGCAGCGTGCCTTCGAGGCCGTCGTCCTTGCCCAGGGCGAACGCGCGGCCGCGGCCGGTGCCGCCGTCGACGCCGCCTACGCGCGCGGCGAGACCGACGAGTTCATCCTGCCCACGGTGCTCGAAGGCTACGGTGGAATGGCCGACGGCGACGGGCTGATCATGGCGAATTTCCGCGCCGATCGGGCGCGCGAGATCCTGGCGGCGCTGCTCGATCCGGGCTTCGACGACTTTCCCCGCCGCCGGGTGCCGGCATTCAGCGCCGCGGCGGGAATGGCCGCCTATTCGCGCGAGCTCGATCGCTTTCTGGTCACCCTGTTCGCCCCGGTGCGCTACCAGGACACGCTGGGCGAGATGGTCGCCAAGGCCGGACTGACGCAGTTGCGCATCGCCGAGACCGAGAAATACGCCCACGTCACCTTCTTCTTCAACGGCGGCGAGGAGCGCGAATTTCCCGGCGAGACCCGAATTCTCGTGCCGTCGCCCAAAGTCAGGACTTACGACCTCAAGCCCGAAATGTCGGCGCCCGAGGTGACGGAGAAGCTGGTCGATGCAATCGAAGCCGGTCGCTTCGACTTCATCGTCGTCAACTACGCCAACACCGACATGGTCGGCCACACCGGCAATATCGAGGCCGCCACCAGGGCGGTCGAGGCCGTCGATGCCTGCCTCGGCAAACTGTCCGGTGCCGTGATGGAGGCCGGCGGTGCCATGCTGGTCACGGCCGACCATGGCAATGCCGAGCAGATGCGTGACCCCGCGACGGGCGCGCCACACACGGCGCATACGACCAACCGCGTGCCGGCCATGCTGATCGGTGGCCCAGCGGGGATCGGGGCGCTCGCCGACGGCAAGCTGGCCGACATTGCGCCGACCATGCTCGATCTGCTGGGCCTGCCGCAGCCCCGGTCCATGACCGGCCGGTCGCTGCTTCAGCCGGTCGCCCAGCGCGCGGCTGCCAGCACCGGACGCCGTGGCGCGGACTGAGCGCGCGATCCGAGCCGGACCCGCGCGCTCCGGGCGCAGTGTTGCGTCCTTGACCCGGCACCTGCTCGCCTCGGCCGCGATGTCCGTGGCCTTGCTGGCCGCGAGCCCGGTCTTCTGCCAGTCCCGCCAGCAGATCGAGCAGGAGCGCCAGCGCGAGGCCGAGCGACTGCGCGACGTCGAGCGCTCGATTGAGCGCGAGCGCGGCAGGCAGGCCAGCCTGGAACGTCAGGCGCAAATCCTCGGCCGCGAGGTGGAAAAGCTGCAGACCGACATCGTCGCAGCCGCGCGCGCGGTTCAGGCCCAGGAAGAGGAGCTGTCCACCCTCGAGCAGAAGCTCGACACGCTGGCTGTCGAGGAGCATCAGAAGTCGGGCATGTTCGCGCGCCAGCGCGACCGGCTTGGCTGGCTGACAACCGCGATGCAGAACCTTGCGCGCCATCCGCCGGAAATGCTGCTGGCAGCCCCCGGCGATCCGGTCGACACGGTGCGCAGCGCTATCCTGCTGCAGGCGGCGCTGCCGCGCGTGCAACTGGCCGTGGCGCAGCTGCGTGGCGAGCTGGAACGCCTGTCGATGCTGCGCGAGGAGGTCATCCGCCAGGCGGCGCGCGTGGAGGAATCGCGCCTCGCCCTGGTCGACCAGCACCGCCGGCTCGAAGGTCTGGTCCAGCGCAAGGCCGTGCTCCAGGAGCGCACCGAAAGCGAGAGCCATCGCCTTGCCCAGCGCGTTGAGGCCATGGCGGCGACCGCCCAGGACCTACGGCAGCTGCTCGAACGGCTCGAACAGGAACGTCTGCGCCGGGAGGCCGAGGAGCGCGCCCGCGCGCTCGAGGCGCAGCGCCAAGCCCGGGCCGAGGCGCAACGCCAGGCGCAGCTCGAGGCGCAGCGCCAGGCCCTCGCCAGGGCGCAGCGCCAGCAAGCGCCGCCAAGCCAGCCCGAGAGCCAGCAGACCGCCAGCCTGCCGCCGGCAGCCCCGCCGGATCCTGCCGGCGCCAGGGGGGCCGGCAACCGCCTCAAGAGCGAGGCGCTCGCGCAGCCGCGCGGCCAGCTGACCTACCCGGCCATCGGCCGGGTCCTGACGCGCTACGGGGAGGCCGACCAGTTCGGCGCGACACAGCGCGGTCTCACCATCGAAACTCGAACCGGGGCCCAGGTGGTCGCCACATTCGACGGAACAGTTGCATTTGCCGGGCCGTTTCGCGGCTACGGGCAGTTGTTGATCATCGAGCACGGCGAGGGATATCATAGCTTGCTGGCGGGGCTCGGACGGATCGACGCCCGAGTCGGCCAAGCGGTCGTCGCAGGCGAACCCGTGGGCATCATGGCGCCGCTGCCCGGTCAGACCCCGAAACTCTACGTTGAATTCCGCCGCAACGGCCAGCCCGTCAATCCCACGCCCTGGCTGGCCGCCGGCAAGGAGAAGGTGAGCGGATAATGCGCAAGGTATTGCTCGCGGCGGTTTCGGCCGCTGCTCTCGTCGCCGCGGTAGCGGCCTATTCGCAATCCAATCGCGCGCCCCAGGCGAATACCTCCGAAACGTACCGGCAGCTCAACCTGTTCGGCGAGGTGTTCGAGCGCGTGCGCGCCGACTACGTCAAAGAGATCACCGACGAGCAGATGGTCGAATCCGCCATCAACGGCATGCTGACCGCGCTCGATCCGCATTCGAGCTACATGTCCGCCAAGACCTTCCGCGACATGCAGGTGCAGACGCGCGGCGAATTCGGCGGCCTCGGCATCGAGGTCACCATGGAGAACGGTCTGGTCAAGGTCGTCTCTCCGATCGACGACACGCCGGCTTACCGCGCCGGGGTCAAGCCTGGCGACCTGATCAGCCATCTCGATGGCGAGCCCGTGCTCGGCCTTACGCTCAACGAAGCCGTGGAGAAGATGCGCGGCCAGGTCAACACGGCGATCAAACTGACGATCAGGCGCGGCAATGCCGAGCCATTCGACCTGACGGTCACGCGCGAGATGATCAGGATTCAATCCGTGCGCAACCGCGTGGAAGGCAACATCGGATACATCCGCATCACGACGTTCAACGAACAAACCGACGCCGGTCTGAAGCGCGCCGTCGATTCGATCAAGGGACAGCTCGGCGAGAAGCTGCAGGGCTATGTCCTGGACATGCGCAACAATCCAGGCGGATTGCTCGACCAGGCAGTTGCCGTATCAGACGCATTTCTCGACAAGGGCGAGATCGTCTCGACGCGCGGCCGACGCAACGACGACGCGACCCGATTCAACGCCAAGCCGGGTGATCTCGCCGGCGGCCTGCCCATGGTCGTGCTGATCAATGGCGGTTCGGCTTCCGCCTCGGAAATCGTTGCCGGCGCGCTGCAGGATCACCGGCGCGCCGTCATCCTCGGCACCAAGTCGTTCGGCAAGGGATCGGTTCAGACCATCATCCCTCTGCAGGGCCATGGCGCGATGCGACTGACGACGGCGCACTACTTCACGCCGTCGGGCCGGTCGATCCAGCAGGACGGCATCGAGCCCGACATCGTCGTGACCGAGGCCCGCATCCAAGCCGTCGACCAGGGACAGCGCCGGCGTGAATCGGATCTGCGCGGGTCGCTCGCCAATCCCAACCAGCGGCCGCCCGCCGCTCCGAGCACCCCACCGTCCGATCAACCTGCGACGCCGCCCGCAGCCGAAGAGGGCCAGCAACCGCCGCGTCCCGGCGAGGACTACCAGCTCGTGCGCGCACTCGACTTGTTGCGCGGCATCAGCCTGTTCCAGTCGCGCGCGGCGAACTAAGGCGGCCCGCACTGCGGGCGACGCAGCGCTGCGGCCCGATGCGGCGGCAGGGATCGTGATGGAGACGCGATGGTGAGCGCGGTCAACGACGAGGATAGCAGCGGCTTCGGCATCAGCTGGGTGCTGGTCGCCTACCTCGTCCTCGCGGCCGCTCTCTCCGTGCTGTTCGCGTGGCTCTACCTGGGCGGCGAAGACACGGTTTCACGCCGGATCCTCGCCACACCGCGCGTCACCATCCCGCTCACGGCGCGCGGTCCGTCCGTGCCCGTGTCGAGCGCCGTCTACAGCGCCGACGGAAAGATCGCTGAGGCGAAGCCGCCCGAGGCGAAGCCTGACGAAAAGCACGAGAGCAATGCCGCCAAGGACGAGGCGAGCAAGTCGAGCGAGCAGTCCATGCCGACGCCCGCGCGGCCCGAAGGAGCGCTCAGCAAGGCGCCCGACCTGGAACTGCTTGAGGAAACGCCGGCCGGCAACCTACCGACCATCTCCGGCGACGGCCGACAGCCCTGGCAATTCTATGCACGGCCCTTCCCTGACGCCGATACGCGACCGCGCATCTCGGTCGTGCTCACCGGGCTCGGCCTGTCGCGCTCGTCGAGCGAGGCGGCGATCAAGCAGCTTCCCGGGACGATTTCCCTGTCATTTGCCCCCTACGCCGACAAGCTCGACGACTGGATCGAGACGGCGCGGCTGTCTGGTCACGAGGTTCTGCTCGACCTGCCCATGGAGCCGGCCAGCTTTCCGCGCTCTGATCCGGGTCCCTACACGCTCCTGACGTCGCTGAGCGTGAACGAGAATCTGGACCGGCTGGATTGGATCATGGCGCGCGCCGGTGGGTATATCGGGCTTACGACCATGCAAGGCTCGCGTTTCGTCACGTCGGACGAGCAGTTGCGCCCGATGCTCGGCGTGCTCAAGCGGCGCGGCTTGATGTTCCTCGACGCAAGGTCGACCTCGCGCAGCCTGGCCGCCGCGATCGCCGCCGAGCTGACCGTGCCGCGCGCGCTCAACAACCGCTTCATCGACAACGAGATCACGCGGCCGGCGATCGATCGCAAGCTGCAGGAGCTCGAGCAGATCGCGCGCGAAACCGGGTTTGCGGTCGGCATAGGCCAGACCTATCCGGTCACGATCGAGCGCCTGGCCGCGTGGGCAGCGACCCTGGAAAGCCGCGGCATGGCGCTCGCGCCGATCTCCGCCCTGGTCAACAAGCAGAGCTTCCGCTGACTTCTATGGTTTCGCCCGATCAAGCCGGTCCGCAGGTCGACCTGCCGTTCCGGCGCGGCGTCGGCATCATGCTGCTCAACCACGACAACCGGGTCTTCGTCGCGCGGCGCATCGACATGCCAAGCGAGGCTTGGCAGATGCCGCAGGGCGGCATCGACGAGGGCGAGTCGCCGGCAGAGGCCGCGTTGCGCGAGCTGCGCGAGGAGGTCGGCACGGACAAGGCGCAGATTCTGGCGGAGAGCCCGATCTGGCGCAGTTACGACCTGCCGGCCGAACTGGTCGGGCGCATCTGGGGCGGCAAGTACCGCGGCCAGACCCAGAAATGGTTTGCCATGCGCTTCACGGGCACGGATGCCGACATCAACATCGAAACCGAAGAGCCGGAGTTCCTCGCCTGGAAATGGGCTGCGATGGCCGAAGTGCCGCGCCTGATCGTGCCGTTCAAGCGCCGGCTCTACGAGGAGCTCGTCGCGGAGTTTGCGCCTCTGACGATGCGGTAGTCCCGGGCCATTCGGTCGAGCTGCGCTCGACCTTGCAACGACCCCGCTCTAGACCGGTCGATCGCCCTCGGCGACGACGCGATGCATCTCGCGGCGCTGCCCATGATAGTCGTTGACCGGATTGTGCATGGCGCAGCGATTGTCCCACACGGCGAGCGTGCCGGTCGCCCACCGGTAGCGGCAGGTGAATTCCGGCCGGACGGCGTGCTCGAACAAATATTCCAGCAGTGGCCAGCTTTCCTCCTCGCTCCAATCCTTGAAGCGCACGGTGTAGGCGCGGTTGACGTAAAGCGCCTTGCGCCCCGTCTCGGGGTGGGTGCGCACGACCGGATGCTCGACCTTGGCCTGCATCGCCGCGTCCATTACGGCGTCGTTGCGCAGCTTCATCGTGCGCATCGGCCCGAACCGTCCGGACGCTATGCCGACATTGTACGACGCCGAGGTGTGCACGGCCTTCAATCCGTCGAGCACTGAGCGCAGACCGGGCGAAAGCGCCTCGTAGGCGAGGTACTGATTGGCAAACATGGTGTCGCCGCCATAGGGCGGCACGGCGCGCGCGTAGAGGAAGGACGCCATCGGCGGGCGGTCGAGAAATGTGCTGTCGGAGTGCCAGCCCTCGCCGAAGGCAAGCTTCTCATGAGCCTCCTTGACGACCACCATGAGTTCCGGCGAGTCGTCGGGGCTCTTCATGAACGGATCGATGATGAGCGGGCCGAAGCGGCGCGCAAACGCCGTCTGCTGCCGCGGTTCGAGCCGCTGGCCGGGAAAGAACAGGACAAGGTGCTCGCGAAAGGCGCGGCGTATCTCGTCGAAGGCGGCGGGTGCGAGATCGTGCGCGAGATCGACGCCGTGGATCTCCGCGCCGATGCTGCCGGAAATCGGATGGACCTCGATGTGAGTCGCGGTTATATGCGCATTCATCAAGGCCGAGCCTCGCATTGACATGATATCCCGCCCGATAGGTCGAGCTGGCTTGCGTCGGCCATTGTCCCGGAAATCCGCGCGGCGCGTCAACCGCATGGCGCCATCAAGCGTTCGGACACTTCGATCATGGCCGAACCGAATGTCGCGAGCGCGCTGCTAGAGGGTTGGTGGAAAGCCGAACCATGCCCGAGCCACCGATGAATGGACCGATCGACCCGATTGCGGCGGCGATCCATGCCGACCCGTATCGCAACTACGTCGAGCACCGGCCGCCCGCTTTCGATGCCCGGCTCGGTCTTTGGGTCTCCGCGAAATTCTGGCGTCCGGCACGGCGCCAGACGCCGATGTGCGGCCGGCGCGCTATCGGACCTCGGCCAACACGCGCATCCCGCTCTTGCCAGGAGCGGAGCGATTTGCATGAAATCCGTGCGAGGATTCATTGACTGAAGGAGGCGGAGATGATCGCCGTGATTTTCGAAGTCTGGCCGAAGGAGGAGGGCCGGCAGGGCTATTTCGAGCTGGCCGCGGAGCTTCGCCCGCTGCTCCAGGGCATCGACGGCTTCCTGTCGATCGAGCGCTTCGAAAGTCTGACTGAACCAGGCAAGGTCCTGTCGCTTTCGTTCTGGCGTGACGAGGCGGCGGTCGCGGCGTGGCGCCGGCTCGAGCAGCACCGTTCGGCGCAAGCCCAGGGACGCGCGGCTCTGTTCAAGGACTATCGCCTGCGCGTTGCCGAGGTGCTGCGCGACTACGGCATGAATCAACGCGAACAGGTGCCGCCCGACAGCCGCGAGCGGCACGGCTAGGGTCAGCGATCGTCAGCGTCGCATCTGCGATTCGACCCAGGCGACGTCGACGATGGTGGCGTACTCGCCCGCGAGATCGGCCAGCGACAGGCCATGGACGTCTTTAGCGTGCCGCGTCCGGCCGCTGAGATCGACTTTGCCCACGATCGCCGTGGGGTCGCTCAGGACGAACCGAGGTCGCCCGCCATCCGCGCCGTTGCCTCGACCGGGTTGTTTGTGATCACTCAAGCGATCACCAGCGTGTCGTGGCCGTTCCGGCGCAGCATTGCATCGAGGCCGGTGCCGATGCATGGCATGTTCGCCCGAAGACAGCGCGGCTCACGCCTTGGCCTCGTCCGCCATGCAGCCACCGACGAAGCCCGACCAGGCGATCAGGGCTTGGACCGCGGCAATCCAGCCGCGCGTCGTCATTCGTCGGCCGAGCATGATGTTCTCCGCTCCGATCGGCACTCCGTTCCCATTACGCCCCGCGCAGCACATGCAGCACGGTTTCGCCTCGATCAATTGTAGTCCTGGCCCAGGGCTGTTCAACGCTCGATAGTTGAGCATAGGGGTGAGTCGAAAATATCACACGCGGAAGGGAAACGGAGTGTTGCGAGCAGATAGTGGATTCCT
>VGDO01000116.1 GCA_016869645.1 Alphaproteobacteria bacterium | reverse complement strand
ACCTTCTGCGCAAGGCGCAGGCTCGCACCGTCGAGGCGATCTGCGCGGCAATCGCCGAACTCCTCGGCAGCTACACCGCCGAGGAATGCGCAGCCTACTTCAGGAATTCAGGGTATGCACCAACCTAAAATCAACATGCTCTAGACCAGGAAGTAACCGTCGACGGGAGTGAGGGCCGGCGCTCCGTCGCCGGCATCGTCCGGCTCATCGCCGCCGGTCGCGGCGAGCGGCGCGGCGATGGCGCCGCCGCTGTGCAGGCGCGTGGCTGACAGGGTGTAGGTGCCGGCTGACGACGTGCCGAATCCGTCGACTTCGACGAAATAGGCGCTCGTCTGCGCCGGCGTGAACACCAGCCGCGAGTCGAGCCCTGAGCCGCTGTCGTCATCGGAAGCAAGGATCGAGCCGCCGGCGGCGCGCAGATAGATGATGGGGTCGCCGAGAGTCCCGCCTCCGGTTGCACTTCCCCTGGCCTCCACGATGACGGTTTGTCCCGCTGCCAGCGTGATCTTGTACCAGTCGGTGTCCACGCCGCTCGATATGGTCGCGGTCACCGAGCGACCGATCGCCAATCGACCGGCCGTTGCGGCCGAGCTCGCAAAATCGGCGCCCGTCTCATTGGTTGACTGGTTGATCGCCAAAACGCGACTCTCGAACCGGCCCATGCTGATGTAGTGCAGCGCGGCGGACCGGGTGTTATTGCCGAACGCGGCCAGGAGGTCCGCGTTGGCGTCCAGATAGGCGTTCGCATCGAACGTTGTCTGCCGGCCTTCGCTCAATCCCGCGGTGAGGTAGTGGAATGCCGCGGCGTTTCGATCGGTGCCGAATGCCTGCGTGAGGTCCGCGTATGAGGCCGCGTAGGACGCCGCATCGAACGTACTGCTGCGACCTTCGTAGATGCCGAAGTTGACGAAGTGATCATGCGCGGCAACGGCATCAATTCCGAATGCCGCACGCAGGTCATTGTAGGTGGCGAGGTATTCGAAGGCGTTGAAGTTCGGTTCGACATACGCCTGCATCGCATAGTTCACCGAACCGGCGTGATCATGCAGGAAGTAGCGCGTGCTCCGATCCGCGGGATCGACGGCGGAGAGCGGGCCGCGGCCGCCTTGTTGCAACACGTCGATCATCTGGTTGAGCGTCAATGACTGTCCGGTGGCGGCCATGTAGCTGCCCTGCACGGTCGCCACCGTTGCCGCCACCTGAGGGGCGGCAAAGCTCGTGCCGTTCTCGCCCGGATTGGGAAAGTCCTCGCCGTCGGCGAGGACGACGACACGTCCGCGTCCCTGCTGCGAAAACGAGGACGGATTTCCGCCGCCGTCGTGTGAGCCGACGGCGATGGCATTCTGCAGTGCGGCGGGAAAGCTCGGCGCTTCCAATCCCGTTCGCGAGCCTGAGTTTCCGGACGCACACACTGTGAAAGTCCCGCGGGCCGCGAGCAGGTCGACCTCGTCGTCGAACCCGGAGGAAAACGAGGCGCTGGCGCTGCCGAAGCTGCAGTTGATCGCGCCGATCCGGTAACCCTGGTTCAGCAGGTCGATCATTCCCTGGAGACCTTCCTCGGCGTCGGTCGGTAAGGTTCCCTGGGCATTTCCCACGCGCGCATCGATCAGGTCGAGCCGATCGTTGGTGCGCACCACGGAATCGGCGACCCGCGTTCCATGTGTCTGCGGATCCCCCGTATCGGTCTCGTTGTCGTTGAATACGTAGTCGCGCTCGAAGATCGACCGCTTGATCGCACCGTTGAAGTTGTTGGAGATACCGTTGTCGAGGACGGCGACGGCGAGCATGGTCGTCCCTTGCGCCGCTATCCGGCGACATGACCCCGCAGATCAGGGCTTGATAGTAACACAACCTTGCCTTGCGTAAATGCCGTCGCCGCAGCGCAATGGCCCCTCTCTAGCGGGCATAGAACTGGAAGCCGAGCCAGCGCCAACGGTTATCCGGGCCCGGCATCGTGCAGTTGATGCGCGAGCGGCCGAGGGGCAGGGGCTGGTTGAGCCGCACTTCGATGCGATCGCTACCCAGCCGTTCGATCAACGTGCGCCCCTGCTGGGAGGCGAAACAGGCGATCTGATTGAGATCGCCGATGTCGGGATCGACCGAGAAACCGAACGCCGGCGGATTGTCGCGCAACAGGGGGTCGGCGGGCGTAACGTGCTGGGCGGGCAGCGGCAGCGCGTTGGCCGCCAGCCGGAATCGCTCGATGCTGGCGTAGGACTCGTTGAGCGCGAACCGCGGTATGGCGTAGAAGTCCGCGCGTCGATACGCCACCCCGGAGTGTTGTCCGAACGCCGCGGAGAAGCCGGCCTGGACGATGAGCTCGCGCACGGCGAGACTGTATTCACCGTAGGGATAGGCAAACAGCTCGGGACTGCGGCCGAGCTCCGCCTCGAAACGCGCGCGCGCGCGCGCGAGCTCGGATCGGTTCTCGGCCATGCTGAGGTCAGTCATGTGCGGATGTGACGAGGTCATTCCGCCTACGGTCACACCGCTGCGTTGCATCTCGCGGAGATTGTCCCAGCTCATGATGTTGCTGACTCCGCGATCGAGCGAGTCGGTCGCGACAAACAACGTGAACGGCAGTCCGGCGCGCTTGAAGCGCGGGAACGCCTCGGCGTAGACCGACCGGTAGGCGCCGTCGACCGTGATGCCAATGGTCCGATCGGGCAGCGGCCGGCCCTCGCGCAGCGCGGAGATGATCGCAGGCACCGGCATCACTTTGTACGGCGCGGACTTGAGTTCCTGGACGTGCGCCTCGAACTGGTCGAGCGGGATGTTGTTCGACGGGAATGTGTCTTCGCCGAAGCGGTGATACATGAAGATCACCGCTGAATCCGCGGCATCAGCCGGGTTCATCGCAGCACCCAGCATGTATGCGGCGACCAAGCATGCCATGCCCCCACGTGGCGTGATTGGTCTTGTGACCATGGCGTCAGCGATCCATTCTGGCCTGATATGCCGGAGATTATGAGGCGGTTTCGAGCGAGAACTCAAGTCATGGCCGTCAGGACAAGAGTGCAAACCGGCGCATCCTCGGCACTACATCAATCCATCCGGCAGCGCCGTGTCGCTCCACAGCGGGTAGCGGCGCGCATCGAAGAGCTGGTAGTGCCACCATTCTTTGCTGTAGAAGTCCCATCCTGCTGCCGTCATGAGACCGAGGAGCATCAGGCGGCTGCGCTGGACGGTGGGTGAGACTTCGGTCGAGCCGTGATAGGACAGCGTGGTCAAGGCATCGAAGCCGGTGCCCATGTCGAGCGCGCGGCCTGTCGACTGTTCGACCAGCGTGAGATCGACCGCAACGCCACGGGAGTGCGGCGATCCCCGGCGCGGGTCGGCGAAAAACACGGGATCGGGATTGTGATTCCACAGCCGCCATTGAGCCTCGGTCGGCCGGAAGGCGTCGAAGATGCGCAGTTTGAAGCCTTGGATGGCGGCCATGCCGACTGCGCGAGCGAGCGCGGCGGCTGCATCGCGATGCAGATAGCAGCGCGCGCGGCGATAGACTGGCGCACCAGTCAGATTGTCGGCGCTGGCATAGGCGAGAGCCAGCTCGACGCCGTGGCTTTCCGGCGTGATCTCCACCAAATCCATGACGCGCCATCCTCCCGTGACCAGAGCAGGCCGGCTTGTAACACGACCCGTCGACCGGCACAGCGTCTTCCGCGGCGCAATCTGCCATGAATGTGCTTGGCCTCGATTGCGCGACGTCGGCCTGTTCCGTTGCCTGGTGGCGCGACGGCCGAATTCTTGCGCATCGATTTGCCGGCATGTCGCGCGGACAGGCAGAGGCCCTGATGCCGATGGCCCTGACGGTCGGTGCCGAAGCGATGCCGGAGCACCGGCAGCCATTCGACGAGCTCGACCTGATCGCCGTGACCGTCGGTCCGGGGGCATTCACAGGTCTGCGCATTGGTCTTGCGGCTGCGCGCGGACTGTCGTTGGCGACTGGCGTGGCATTGGCCGGGGTGACCACGCTGGAGGCGGTGGCGGCTGGCGTGCCTGCGGGCGAGCGTGGCCAGTGCCTGGTGGTTGCGTTGGAGACCAAGCGAAGCGACGTCTATTGGCAGGCGTTCGAACCTGGCCTCGCGCCGCTGACCGAGGCCGGCGCAGACCTGCCGGACGCCATCGCGGCCGCCCTCGCCGAGCGTCGTTCAGACGTGGTGCTGGTCGGTGACGCTGCCAACCGGATCGGCCTGGCCGCGAGTCCTGAAGCTGGCTATCGGCTCGGCCCCGGCCCGGGAGTGCCGGATGCGGCGCACGTCGCCGCGTGCGCCGCGGAACGCTGGCTGAAGAGTGGAACGTCGCTTGCCGCCGATCCGATCTATCTGCGGGCTCCCGACGTCACGCTGAAAGTGAGCAGGCGCACGCCATGAGCAAGCCAGCAGTCGTGCTGCTCAGGCCCGGCGATCACGCCCTCGTCGCTCGGTTGCAGGAGTCCTGCTTCAGCGATCCGTGGGGTATGGACGGCGTCGCGCGCACGGTGGCGATGCCGGGCGTGTTCGGGCTGATCGCGCGCGTCACCAGCGCGGCCGGCCGCACACCGGTCGGATTTGCACTTGCGCGCGTCGCAGCGGACGAAGGCGAATTGCTTACGATCGGCGTGCTGCCGGCTTGGCGCAACCAGGGTCTCGCCGGCCGCATGCTCGTGACCGCCATGAGCAGGGCGTGTGCGCTCGGCGCTCGCTCCATGCTGCTCGAAGTCGCCGAGAACAATTCCGCTGCGCGCGCGCTCTATGCGCGGCGGGGATTCAATATCGTCGGGCGCCGCATCGGTTACTATCGGCGCCCGCCCGCGGCGGCGGTCGATGCTCTGATCATGCGGGTCGTCTTGCCCGCTCCGATGGAAAAACATAGATAATCGCCAAGTTATCCCGCACATCATCTCATGACGGAACCACCGCAAACCAAAGAGAATGGTTGAATTCATTGGGATGCTACAGTAGCTTGCAAGGACTATACCCCCTGGAGGCTTTGCAGGTTATGACTGAACAAGCGCAATCCCGCGATTTGCTTGCCCTTACCGCTGACATTGTCGCAGCCCATGTATCCAACAATTCTGTCGCCGTCGGTGAGTTGCCCCAATTGATCAGGCAGATTTATGGCACGCTCGCGAGCGTCGGAGGAGCGGCGGCGACCGCGGAGATCGAGCGGCCGCAACCTGCAGTTCCAATCAAGAAGTCGGTCATGCCGGACTTCATCGTGTGCCTCGAGGACGGGCGCAAGCTGAAGATGCTGAAGCGCCATCTCAAGACCGCGTTCAACATGACGCCGGAGCAGTATCGGGAGCGCTGGGGACTCGCGGCCGACTATCCGATGGTGGCGCCGAACTATGCCAAACAGCGCAGCCGGCTCGCGAAGGAAATCGGCCTCGGAACGCGGGCGCGTCGCCGCCGCTCAAGTTGAACACGACATAGCTTGCGTTCGCGAGGGCGCCGCAAGACCTGGGTAGGCTTGCGGCGCCCTTTCGTTTAGACTGTCGTACGGAACTGCACGCAGGCTTCCGGTCACGCCGATGTCGACTGATCAGCCCTCGCGCCTTGAGCGCCTGTGCCTGGAAAAGGGCCTGAAAATGACCGATCAGCGCCGCGTCATCGCGCGCGTCCTATCCGAGTCATCCGATCACCCCGACGTCGAGCAGGTCTACCGTCGCGCGACGGAGATCGATTCGCGGATCTCGATCGCGACGGTTTATCGGACGGTCCGCCTGTTCGAGGAAGCGAGCATCCTTGAGCGTCACGACTTCGGCGACGGGCGGTCGCGCTACGAGGAGGCCCCGTCCGAACACCACGACCATCTGATCGATGTCGAGACCGGGCGCGTTATCGAATTTCACAACGACGACATCGAAGAATTGCAGCGCAAGGTGGCGGAGCGATTGGGCTACCGACTGGTCGGGCACCGGCTCGAGCTCTTCGCCGTACCGCTCAATTCCAAACGGGAGCGGAACTAGCCCGGTCGATCAGGGGCGAATCGCCTAGGTCAAGCGGCGGTCCTGACTGGTCAACCGGCCCGTCCGGCCGTCGGACTTTTCGACGCGAAAAGCTCTGGCGGCTGATTGCGAAGGCATTGTCGCCGGTGGCGTGAATGCTGCCCGCGCGGCTCTGCAGACGCCAGTCGCCGGCGCGCCGGCCGCGGCCGCGAGCAATCCCGTCGACCTCGTCCGGCCGGCGTCTGCCGCGCCGCAGCCCGCGCGGCCCGCAAATCGGCGTGCGGCAAGGGGTCGCTCGGCGTCGCAAGCCGTGCCTTGCCGGGGCTAGTGCCTTGACTGGCCAGGGCATGATGCTACTGTTTGCCCGTGGAATCCGGGCTCGCGCGCATGGGCGGCGACCCGCGGAAGGGCCGATCAGACCGCAGCTTTGGCGAAAACGCTCTTCATCAAAACTTACGGCTGCCAGATGAATGTCTATGACTCCGCCCGAATGGCGGATGTCCTGGCGCCGCTTGGCTATCGTCTGGTCGACGCGCCCGATGGCGCGGACATGGTCATCCTCAACACGTGCCACATCCGCGAGAAGGCCGCCGAAAAGGTCTATTCCGAGCTCGGCCGCATCAAGGCGCTGAAGCGTGCGAAGGCGGAGTCGGGCGGCAGCATGGTCGTGGCGGTCGCCGGCTGCGTCGCGCAGGCCGAGGGTGAAGCGATGACGGAGCGCGCGCCGGTCGTCGATCTCGTCGTCGGCCCGCACACCTATCATCGGCTGCCTGAACTGCTTGCGCGCGCCGAGCGCAGACGCGCCGCCGGCGATGGCCGCGGCCGCGGCATCATCGATATCGATTTCCCGTCCGATGCGAAGTTCGATCACCTGCCTGCGCCAACTCACACGCAAGGCGTATCGACGTTCATTTCGGTTCAGGAGGGCTGCGACAAGTTCTGCACCTTCTGCGTGGTGCCTTATACGCGCGGAGCCGAGTATTCGCGCCCGGTCGGGCAGATCGTTGCCGAGGCGGAGCGCGCAGTCGCAGCCGGAAGCGTCGAGATCACGCTGCTCGGTCAGAACGTCAATGCCTATCACGGCATCGAGACGAAATCGGGCGAGACGTGGGGCCTTGGCCGTTTGATCCGCCACCTAGCGGAGATCGCGGGCGTCGCGCGCATTCGCTACACCACGTCCCACCCCAGAGACATGGACGAGGAATTGATCGCCGCGCATCGCGATGAAGCGCGCCTCATGCCCTTTCTGCATCTGCCCGTGCAGTCCGGCTCGGACCGGATTCTCGCGGCGATGAACCGCCAGCATGGCGCCGGCGACTATCGACGGCTGGTGGATCGTCTGCGCGCCGCCCGATCCGATCTCGCTCTGTCTTCCGATTTCATTGTCGGATTTCCTGGCGAGTCCGATGCGGACTTCCAGGCCACTCTGAGCCTGGTGCGCGATGTCGGTTACGCGCAGGCGTTTTCATTCAAATACAGCGTGCGGCCAGGTACGCCAGCCTCGATGATGGAGGATCAGGTGCCGGATGCGGTCAAGGAGGATCGCCTGGCGCAGCTCCAGGCGTTGCTGCGCGCGCAGCAAGCCGCGTTCAACCGCGATCAGCGCGGACGCACTCTCCCGGTCCTGTTCACCGGGCCGGGCCGCCATGCGGGTCAGCTCGTCGGCCGCTCGCCTTATCTCCAGCCGGTTCACGCGATTGCGCCGGCTCGATTGATCGGGACGGTCGTCGAGGTAGCGATCGAATCTGTGCAACCCAACAGTCTCGCGGGTCGTCTCGCGGCGCCGACGCCCGCGGCGAACGACGAAAGGGTGGTTGCGTGAGCGCAGCTCCAGCCGGCCAACCGATCCGCCTGCACTTCGACGACAACAGCCTGCTGCCCATCCTGTTCGGTGATCACGATCGTCACCTGGTTCGCATCGAGCAGAAGCTCGACGTCACGCTTGCCTCGCGCGGCAATCAGATCCAGATCTCGGGATCTCCAGGTTCGGCGAGCGCGGCGCAGGCGACGCTTCAGGCGCTCTATCAGCGGCTCGCCGAAAACAAGAAGCGCGGCGATGTGCCCGACGAGCTCGATCAGGCGACGGTGGACGCGGCAATCCGCTGGGCCGTCTCCGCTGACCGGTCCGGCAGCAGCATGAGCGAGTTCTCGAGCGCCGCCATCCAGACATGGAAGCGCCCGATCGAGCCGCGCTCGCCGACCCAGCTCGCCTATGTGCAGGCGTTGCGCCGTTTCGAGCTGGTCTTTGGCCTCGGCCCGGCCGGAACGGGAAAGACGTACCTGGCGGTCGCGATCGCCGTTGCCATGCTCAAGGAGCGCAAAGTCGATCGCATCATTCTGTCCCGTCCGGCGGTCGAGGCGGGAGAGCGGTTGGGGTTCCTTCCGGGCGACATGAAGGAGAAGGTCGATCCCTACATGCGCCCGCTGTACGACGCGCTTTACGACACCATGTCAGGCGACCAGGTGCAGCGGCGGCTTGATTCGGGGGAGATCGAGGTGGCGCCGCTCGCCTTCATGCGCGGCCGGACCCTGGCAAACTCGTTCATCATCCTCGACGAGGCGCAGAACACGACGCCCACGCAGATGAAGATGTTCCTGACGCGGATGGGCGAGAACAGCCGAATGGCGGTGACCGGCGATCCGAGCCAGGTCGATCTGCCGCACGGCCAGAAATCCGGGCTGCGCGAGGCGGTCGAGGCGTTGAAGGCCGTGACGGGCGTGACGATTGTGACGTTCACGGATGTCGATGTCGTGCGTCACCCGCTGGTCACGCGCATCGTGCGTGCCTATGATGCCGTAGAGCGGCCTTTGGTCGCGAGAGCCGAGGCGGGCGACCGCCACTGAGCCATGAGCAAACGGACGGGCAAGCCGGCCTCGCGCGGGCCGGCACGCCGCAGGGCCATGACATCGCGGATGGCAATCGCAGTACTTGTTCGAGCAAGCGCCTGGCGCAGGCGCTTGCCGCGCGTCGCCGGCTTGTGCCGACGGGTCGCGCGGGCCGCACTTGCCGCCGTGCCGGGCGTGCCACGCGACGCCGAACTGTCGATCGTGCTGGTCGACGACGCCGACATGCGCCAGCTCAACCGCGACTTTCGCGGCCGCGACCGGCCGACCAACGTGCTGTCCTTCGCCGGTCGCGAAGGCCCCGAGACGCCGGTCGTTCCGGGCGCGCCCGTGGGGTTGGGGGACGTCGTGCTGGCATTCGAGACGGTCGCGCGCGAGGCACGTGCGCAAGGAAAGACCTTGGCCGACCACGCCGCGCATCTCGTCGTTCACGGCGTCCTGCATCTGCTTGGCTACGATCATGAGCGCGTCCGTCGCGCCCGTCAGATGGAGGCGCTGGAAATCGCTGTGCTCGCCGGTCTCGGCATCGGAGATCCCTACCGCGCCGGAGCGGTGTCGTGACGCCGGCGTCCAATCCGAAGACCGAGTCGCGGACGGAGCCAGCCCGCGAGGCGACAGGCGCGTCCACTGTGGCGGTTGCGCCTGCACCGTCGCCCGGGCCCGCGCCGCCGGCCACAGCGCCGGCTGCGCCAACGCCGCTTGCCGCTCCGACCGCAGCGCCATCGGCTCCGCCCAAGCCGCACTGGGCGGCATGGTGGTCGCGCTTCGTCGGCTTGTTTCGCGCGCGGCCGCAGGAAACGACGCTACGCGACACGCTTGAAGAGCTGATCGAAGACAGCCCGCAAGCCGAAGAGCCGGTCGCGCCGGCCGAGCGCGTGCTGTTCGCCAATATCCTGCGGCTGCGCAGCCTGGCAGCGCGCGATGTGATGGTGCCGCGCGCCGACATCGTATCGGTCGAAGTCGGCGTCAGCCAGTCCGAGCTCATGCAGCTGATGATCCGCGAGGCGCATTCCCGGCTGCCCGTCTATCGCGAGACGCTCGACGACGTGCTCGGCATGGTCCACATGAAGGACCTGCTCGCTGCCAATGCGGCCGGAGGCGCATTCCAGCTGCGCAAGCTACTTCGTCCGGTGCTGTTCGTTGCGCCATCCATGCGCGTGATGGACTTGCTGCTGCAGATGCGCGTCGCCCGGATTCATCTGGCCCTGGTCGTCGACGAATACGGCGGTATCGATGGCTTGGTCACCATCGAGGATGTCGTCGAGGAGATCGTCGGCGAGATCGACGACGAACACGATGTCGCCGGCCCGCCGAAGTTGCGCGACCAGCCGGACGGCTCGATTCTGGCGGACGCGCGCACGCCGATAGACGAATTCGAGGAGCGTTTGGGAGCGACTTTGACCGAGGAGGAGCGCAAGGACGCCGATACGGTTGGCGGCCTCGTGGTCTGGCTGGCGGGGCGCGTGCCCGCACGCGGCGAAGTCGTGCGCCATGGCTCGGGGCTGGAGTTCGAGGTACTCGATGCCGATCCACGGCGCGTCAAGCACGTGCGTGTGCGCAACGTGCCACGCCATGCGCCGGCGGCTCTCGATCTCGATTCGTGAACGATCGGCGGTGAGCGCGATCACGGCAGGCGGCATCGACACGATCGATCGCATCGCAGGGAACCTTGCGGGGTTGTCCGGCTGGCGCCGCGTCGCCGCCGCCCTGCTTCTCGGCTGCTCGGCGATCGCCGCGTTGCCGCCCTTTCACGCGCTGCCGTTGCTCGTCGTGGCGTTCACCGGCTTGCTCTGGCTTCTGTCGGGATCGGGCGCCGGGCGACGCGCATTCTGGGATGGCTGGTGGTTCGGGCTCGGCTTTCATGTGCCGGGCCTCTACTGGATCGCCAACGCGCTCCTCGTCGAGGGCACGCGCTTTCTTTGGATGGTGCCGTTGTCCCTGTTGGCCCTGCCGGCCGTGCTCGCAATCTTTTCGGGTGCGGCGAGTTGGCTCGCTCGTCGGGTCGCCGACAGGGGAATCGCGGGCCCGCTGGCGCTGGCGGCCTGCTGGACGCTTGCCGAATATCTGCGCGGCATCATGTTCACAGGCTTCCCGTGGAATCTGATCGGCTATGCCTGGACGGCGTCGGATGCCATGCTGCAAAGCACGGCGGTGACCGGCATCTATGGCTTGAGTCTGCTGACGGTCGCGCTCGCCGCCATGCCGGCGCTCTTGGCCGGACCGGCCCGGGCACCGATGGCGATCGCGGGCGCGGCACTCGTCCTTGTTGGACTTTGGGCTGGTGGCGCGCTCCGTCTGGCTCTCGTCGAACGCGCCAACGTGCCGGACGTCGTTCTCCGCATCGTCCAGGCCGGCATCGCGCAACATCACAAATGGGATCCGGAACTGCGCGCTGCGCACATGCGGCGCCACCTCGAACTATCGGCGGCGCCTGGCGCAGAACGGATCACCCATGTGATCTGGCCCGAAACCGCAGTGCCCTATTTTCTCACTGAAGAGCCCGTGGTTCGTGCGGCGCTGGCGCAGATCGTGCCGACCGGCGGATTGGCTATCGTTGGTGCTCCCCGCATCGAGCGGCTGCCGGGCAACGAGATCCGGCTCTGGAACAGCCTCCATGTCGTGGACAGCGCTGGAGCGATCGTCGCCACCTACGACAAGGCGCACCTCGTGCCCTTCGGCGAGTACGTGCCCCTTCGCCGCTTCCTACCCATCGAAAAGATCACCTACGGTGCCGTCGACTTCTCGGCGGGACCGGGCCCGACGGCCTTGATCGTGCCCGGCTTGCCCGCGCTTGGAGCGCTGATCTGCTATGAGGTCATCTTTCCGGGCGAGGTCGTCGGTTCCGGTCAGCGGCCGCGCTGGCTCGTCAATCTCACCAATGACGCATGGTACGGAACCTCGACCGGCCCATATCAGCATTTCGCCATGGCGCAAGTGCGGGCCGTGGAAGAGGGTCTTCCCATGGTGCGCGCCGCCAATACCGGCATCTCCGGCGTGATCGACGGCTACGGTCGCGTGGTGGCCCGACTCGGGCTTAACAAGGCCGGAGTCGTCGATGTTCCCTTGCCTGCCGCATTACCAAGTCCCACATACTACGCTGCAATAGGCAATTCTCCCGTCATTGGTATTTGCCTCGCTGTCATAGGTGGAATTCGGCTTCGCCGAAGGTTACGTATTAATAATTGATGAATTAGGCGGGCATCCATTGGCTGCATTAAAAAGGGCATTCGACTGTACTTTAAATTGGCCTTAACGATTGCTCCAATGTCTTGACCCGCCGAAAGCCGAGGATTATTTTAAATTTCAAATTGAATTCCCGATGTATGCGGGACAACCAGCATAAGGATCGTGCAGCATGCCAAGAGGTCGACGCGCCACCGAGCAGACCGGGCGCATAGGTCGGTCCAATTCGGTCGACGCCCATGTCGGTGCGCGCGTCCGGTTGCGTCGGGTCCTGCTGGGCATGAGTCAGGAAAAGCTCGGCCAGGCGCTTGGTCTGACCTTTCAGCAGGTACAGAAATACGAGCGTGGCGCCAACCGCATTGGCGCCAGCCGCCTGTTCGATCTGAGCCGTGTGCTCGACGTCCCGGTGTCGTTCTTCTTCGACGATATGACCGGCACACCACCGGCGCCCAATCGACGCGCACAGCCGACGGGACTGGCCGAGAGCGCCGCCTCCTACCAGACCGGCCCTGCATTCGAAGGTGATCCGATGGCGCGCCGCGAAACCCTCGAGCTGGTTCGCGCCTACTACAAGATCGACGAGGCCGCGGTCCGCAAGCGCCTCTTCGAACTGACCAAGTCGCTGGCCAAGTCGAGCCTCGGCAAATCGTGACCGCGCGCGACGGTTTCGCGCGCTCCCATTCGCATTCCCAGATCTCCTTGTGGGAACGCCGCGCGACTCCACGGCGCCGGCGCGCGGCGGCCAAATTCTCTTGACCCAGCGGATAAACCTAGTCACTAGTCACCCGCCTGTCGGGCGGTAGCCGCCGATCGGCAAGTGCGGTTGCGCGCGCGTCGTAAGCCTGCGCAGCGCCGGCCGCCAGTTGGACATCTCCGACACTGGAACGATGACGAGAAATCGGGGGCGCACGTGGCCAAGACTGACTATGTATTCACCAGCGAATCGGTTTCCGAGGGCCATCCGGACAAGGTTTGCGACCGCATCTCGGATTCGGTGGTCGACGCATTTCTTGCCGCCGACCCGTATTCGCGCGTTGCATGCGAGACGCTGGTCACCACCAACCGCATCGTGATCGCGGGCGAAGTTCGCGGGCCGCGCTCACTGGTCGACAAGTCGGGCAAGGTGAAGAAGGAGAAGATCGAGGCGCTGGCGCGCCGTGCGGTCAAGGAGATCGGCTACGAGCAGAAGGGCTTTCATTGGAAGACGGCAAAGACCACGATCCTGCTGCACGGCCAATCGGCCGACATCGCACAAGGCGTCGACGCAGCCGGCAACAAAGACGAAGGTGCCGGCGACCAGGGCCTGATGTTCGGTTATGCCTGCGACGAAACGCCCGAGCTCATGCCGGCGCCGATCCAATACGCCCATTGCATCCTGCGCCTGCTGTCCGAGGCGCGCCATTCGGGCCGCGAGAAGATGCTCGGCCCCGACGCCAAGAGCCAGGTCACGCTGCAATATTCCAAGGGCCGCCCGGTGCGCGCCACGGCCATCGTCGTATCGACGCAGCACAGCGACAAGATCGACCAGGACGATGTGCGCGAGATCGTGCGGCCCTATGTCAAGAAGGTGCTGCCTGATGGCTGGATGCCGCCCGAGGACCAGTTCTACGTGAATCCGACCGGCCGGTTCGTGATCGGCGGTCCGGATGGCGACAGCGGGCTGACCGGTCGCAAGATCATCGTCGATACCTACGGCGGTGCGGCGCCGCACGGCGGTGGCGCGTTCTCCGGCAAGGACCCGACCAAGGTTGACCGTTCGGCTGCCTATGCCGCGCGCTATCTGGCCAAGAACGTGGTGGGTGCCGGTGTCGCGCAGCGTTGCACCATCCAGGTCGCCTACGCGATTGGCGTATCGCACCCGCTCTCGGTCTATGTCGACACGCATGGCACGGGCAAGGTCGATGAGGACAAGCTGAGCCGCGTCCTCCAACAGCTCGTCAATCTCAGCCCGCGTGGCATCCGCGAGCATCTCGGCCTCAACAAGCCGATTTACGCGCGGACATCGTCCTACGGCCATTTCGGCCGCGCGCCGGAGGCCGATGGCGGCTTCTCATGGGAGCGGCTGGACCTGGTCAAGGATATCCGGTCGGCTTTCGCCTGAGCGGCCATCCGCCGGGCGCCGAGGCCAAGCGCGGGCGCATCCTCTACGGCCGCAGGCTTGGCCGGCCCCTGCGGCCCGCGCAGCGGCGTCGCCTCAGCGAGCAATTACCCCAGCTACAGCTGGCCCTGCCCGAAACGGGCGCGCAGCTCGAGCTCGCTGGTCTGTTCGGCGCGCCCAAGCGCGCGTTCTGGCTGGAGGTCGGCTTCGGCGCGGGCGAGCATCTGGCCGCCCAGGCCGCCGCCCGTCCCGATATCGGCTTCATCGGTTGCGAGCCCTTCATCAATGGTGTGGCACAGCTCGTGGCGCTGATCGAAGAGAAGCGGCTCGACAATGTCCGGATCCACCCCGACGACGCCCGCCAGGTGCTTGATGCGCTGCCGGACGCGTCGATCGACCGTCTGTTCGTGCTCTTCCCCGATCCCTGGCCCAAGGCGCGTCACCATCGGCGCCGCTTCATCGGCCCGGAAAACCTGCCGGCACTGGCACGCGTCATGGCGGACGGCGCCGAGCTGCGCACGGCCACCGACGACGTTGGCTATCTGCGCTGGATGCTCCGGCAGCTGGCTGCCCGGCCCGAGTTCGAGTGGCTGGCTCGGCGCCCGACGGACTGGCGCGAGCGCCCGCCCGATTGGCCGGAAACGCGCTATGAAGCCAAGGCCCTGGCGGCCGGCCGACGGCCTGCATTTATGCGCTTTCGTCGCCGGTCGGGCCGGCTCGTCACACCCGCCGAAATGACTTGAAGCAGGCCGCGAAATCGCTATAGTCCTGCCCGTGTATAGGGTTCGAGGCTAGCCTCGGATCGTGTTTCGAGGTGGGCCGCTGGCCCACTTTTTTGTTGCATCAGCATTTGAAGGCAAGATGAACGACGAAGGCCGCAGGGCCGCCGATCCGCTCCGCCGGATTGAAGCCATTGTCGCACCCTCGCTCGCCGCGATGGGCTACGAGGTCGTGCGCGTGTTGATCATGGGTGGTCACCATCCGACGCTCCAGATCATGGCCGAGCCGGTCGACGGCCGGGCCATGACGGTCGATGACTGCACCGAGATCAGCCGCACTGTCTCCGCTCTGCTCGACGTCGAGGATCCGCTGCCAGACGCCTACACGCTCGAGGTCAGCTCGCCTGGCATCGATCGCCCGCTCGTGCGCCCGCGCGACTATGAGCGTTTCGCCGGCTTCGAAGCACGGGTCGAGACCGCAACGCCGATTGCCGGGCGCAAGCGGTTCCGCGGCATGCTGCTTGGCCTCGACAAGGAGACGGTCCGCCTGCGGCCGACCGACGGTGTCGTGCCGCCCGGTGGCCACAGCGGTCAGGACGCCACCATCGAAATTCCGCTCGCCGTCATCAGCCGGGCCAAGCTGGTTCTCAATGACCGCCTGCTGGCCGCCCACAGCGCCACCAGGACGCAGTAGTTTGCCATGGATACGATCCCGACACGTCTTGAACTCGTCCAGGTCGCCGACGCGGTTGCCCGCGAAAAGGGCATTGAGCGCGAGGAAGTCCTGCTCGCGATGGAGATGGCGATCCAGAAGGCCGGTCGCTCGAAATACGGCCACGAGCACGACATCCGTGCCGTGATCGACCGGCAGTCCGGCGACATCCGCCTGACCCGGCATCGCCAGGTGGTCGAAACGGTGGAGAACGAGGCGACGCAGCTGACGCTCGCCCAGGGCCAGCGCATCAAGGCCGACGCCAAGATCGGCGACGAGCTGGTCGATGCGCTGCCGCCGATCGACTTCGGCCGCATCGCCGCGCAGACCGCCAAGCAGGTGATCGTTCAGAAGGTGCGCGAGGCCGAGCGCCAGCGCCAATTCCGCGAGTACAAGGACCGGGTCGGCGAGATCGTCAACGGCCTGGTCAAGCGCGTCGAGTTCGGCAACGTCACCGTCGACCTCGGTCGTGCCGAGGCGGTGTTGCGCCGGGACGAGCTGCTGCCGCGCGAGAGCTTCCGCCAGGGCGACCGCGTGCGTGCCTACATCTACGACGTGCGCGAGGAGCCGCGCGGCCCGCAGATCTTCCTGTCGCGCACGCATCCGCAGTTCATGGCCAAGCTGTTCGCTCAGGAAGTGCCGGAGATCTATGACGGCATCATCGAGATCAAGGCGGTGGCGCGCGATCCGGGCAGCCGCGCCAAGATCGCCGTCATCTCCAACGACAGCGGCATCGACCCGGTCGGCGCCTGCGTCGGAATGCGCGGCAGCCGCGTGCAGGCCGTCGTAGGCGAACTGCAGGGCGAGAAGATCGACATCATCCCGTGGTCGCAGGATCCGGCGACCTTCGTGGTCAACGCGCTGGCGCCCGCCGAGGTCGCCAAGGTCGTGCTCGACGAGGATCAGCACCGCATCGAGGTCATCGTGCCCGACGATCAGCTGTCGCTCGCCATCGGCCGGCGCGGCCAGAACGTGCGCCTCGCCTCGATGCTGACGGGTTGGCAGATCGATATCCTGACCGAGGCCGAGGAATCGGAACGGCGTTCGGCCGAGGTCAAGGCGCGCACCGAGATGTTCGTGCGCGCGCTTCAGGTCGACGACGTCATCGCCCATCTGCTGGTGGCCGAAGGCTTCACCTCGATCGAGGAGGTCGCCTATGTCTCGGTCGAGGATCTGGCCTCGATCGAGGGCTTTGACGCCGATGTGGCGACCGAGCTGCGCGAGCGCGCGGCGACTTTCATCGCCGAGGAGAACGAACGGCTGACCAGCGAACGCAAGCAGCTTGGCGTCGCCGACGATATCGCCGCGATATCCGGGCTGACGCCGGCGATGCTGGTGACGTTGGGCAAGGCGGGCGTCAAGTCGCTCGACGATTTGGGCGATCTCGCCAGCGATGAGCTGCGCGAGATGCTCGACAAGGACAAGATCGCTCTCACCGAGGAAGAGGCGAACGCTATCATCATGGCGGCTCGTGCGCATTGGTTCCCGGATCAGGCGGCTGCGGCCGGCGCCGAGGGCGCCGGCGCAAGCGCCTGAGCGACAGCGATGGGACGGGGCCAAACATGGCCGAGGCGGCACGACACACGGCGATCCAGGGTGACGCAGCGATGCGTTGCGCGCCGCGTGGCGCGGCCGACGCCGTCGCGACCGAGCACGGCGACGACGATCGCACGGCGCCCCTCCGCCGCTGCCTGGTAACAGGCCAGAGCCGACCCAAGAACGAACTTCTGCGCTTTGTGATCGGTCCGGACGGCCGCGTGGTTCCGGATCTGGATTGCGCGCTACCCGGCCGCGGTCTGTGGGTGACGGCGGGGCGCGACGAGCTGAAGCGCGCGGTCGATCGTCGTCTGTTCGCCAAGTCGGCGCATCGCGCGGTCGCGGTCGATGACGATCTGGTCGACCAGGTGGAGCGGCTGCTGGTGCGCCGCTGTGTCGAACTGCTGGGATTGGCTCGGCGTGCCGGCAATGCGGTGGCGGGTTACGAGCGTGTCAGCGAGTTTCTCCGGGATCGGCCGGGCAGCGTGCTGCTGACCGCAACCGATGCCGCTGCAGGTGGGGCAGGCAAGCTCGCCGCCCGCGCGCCCGATGCGCGTCAGATCCACGCGCTTGACGGTCACGAGTTGGGCCAGGCATTTGGCGCCGATCATCGCGTCCACGCCGTGGTCGGGCCGGGCCGCCTGGCCGATTTGCTGTTTGCGGCCGCCGAGCGATTGGCGCCGCTGCGCGGCTCGGCCGCGTCGATGACGATGAGCAACGACTGCAATTCCGAGGATATGAGCGGGCGATGACCGAAACGAACGAACAGGACCGCAAGAAGACGTTGAGCTTGTCGCGTCCGCGCCTTGAGCTGAAGAAGACGGTGGAGGCCGGTCAGGTTCGCCAGAGCTTCCCGCACGGTCGTACCAAGATCGTCACCGTCGAGGTCAAGAAGACGCGCAAGATCGCCACCAGTCCGTCGGGCAAGGCGGTCGAAGGCAAAGAAGAGATGGCCGCCGCGGTCGAGGCGGAGCCGGTCGCGGAAGTCACGACGGTCAAAGGCCGTGGCGCTGCGGCGCGCACGCTCACGGCGGAGGAGAAGGCCGCGCGGGTCCGCGCGCTGGAGGAAGCCAAGCGTCTCGAGGAGATCGCCCGGGTCGCGGCTGAAGCCGAAGCAGAGCGTCGCGCGCAGGAGGAGGCCCAGGCGCGGGCCGAAGCCGATACGAGCGCGCGGGCCGCGGCGGCCGAGGCCAAGCGTCGCGGCGAAGCCGGCGAGCCCGCTCCCGCGCCCGCCCCGGCGCAACCGGCGGTCGAAGCGAAGGCGGTCGAGACCAAGCCTTCGGCTCCCAAGGTGACGCCGACGGCCAAGCCGACGACACTTCCGGTGGCGCCGCCCAAGGGTCGCGCGGCGATCGAGGAGGAGGAGGAAGAAGACAGCGCGGGCCGGGCCAAACGCCCCAGTCATGTCCCGGCCAAACGTCCGGCGCCCACCAGCGCGCGTCGCGGCGAGCCGCGCAGGCGTGCCGGCAAGCTGACGATTTCTCAGGCGTTGACGGACGAGGAGCGCGTGCGCAGCCTCGCCTCGG
>VGDO01000115.1 GCA_016869645.1 Alphaproteobacteria bacterium | reverse complement strand
TCGAGCCTGACCGCGCATTGCAAACGGCACAAAGCGCGGCCGCCGTAGCGTGACCCCCCCCCCGCGATGAAAATCGATTGGTTCACGGCTTCTCAGCCGATCGATGCCGGCCAAGCGTCCATAAAGCGGATAGAGCGCAAGCACGACGGCGAGCAGGAAGGTGCTCAGCGCGGCGGCGAGGCCCCAGTTCACGGTCTGGTTCACGTTGAATGCGATGAAATAGGCGATCATCTGGTCGTGCCGGCCGCCGACCAGTGCCGGCGTCACGTATGAGCCGATGGCGAGAATGAACACGAGCAGGCAGCCGGCGCCGACACCCGGCATGGTCTGCGGCAGGTAGACGCGCCGGAATGCCTGCCACGGATCGGCGCCGAGCGAGCGTGCCGCGCGCACGTATTGCGGATCGACGCCCTTCATGACGGCGTAAAGCGTCAGCACCATGTAGGGCAGCAGCACGTGGCTCAGTGCCACGATGACGCCGAAACGATTGAAGATCAGCGATTCGGGCGCCGAGACGAGACCGAGCGCCAGCAGCGTGCCGTTGACCAGTCCCTCGCGCTGGAGCAGGACGACCCAGGCTGCCGTGCGCACCAGCACCGACGTCCAGAATGGCAGGAGCACGAGGGTGAGCGCGATATTTGCCAACGGCTGGCGCATCGATGTCATCGTGATCGCCATCGGGTAGGCGATGGCCAGGCAGATCGCCGTTACGCACAGGCTGATCCACAGGCTGCGCAGGAGGATGTCGACATAGAGGCGTCGCTCCTCGGGCACATTGACGATCTCGTTCCGCTCGTCGCGTTGCAGGTCGAATGCATAGAGAAAGTAGAAGTCGGTGAGCGGCGCCGCAGCGCGCTTCATCGCCGCCCAGATGCGGGGCTCGGCCCAGCGTCGATCGATCTCCGCCATGAGTGCAGCATAGGAGACTGGCGTCTCCTGTCGTTGTGCCAACTGGCGTCCGGATGACTGCAGCAGGCTGACGAAGCCGGTGATCTCGAGGTTGAGCCGTCGTCCGGCCGGGCCGAGCGTGCGTTGCGTGAAACCCTGCTTGAGGTCCTCAGCCAGAGCGGCATAGACCGCCTCCGCCGGCAGGCCCTTCCCGTCCCATTGGCGCAGCGCCGCGGTAACTAGCGGCATGCTGCGCACCAGCTCGCGGTTCTCAACACCCTTGTAGAGCGTGAGTGCGATCGGCACGACGAAGCCGAGAACGACGAACAGCAGAGCGGGCGCAACCAGGGCGAGGGCGCGCAGATTTCGCCCGCGTTCGACGCGGCGCAGCTCGCTCTTCAGCGTGGCTTGGCCATGCACAGCCATGTCCCGCACGTGGGGCTATGAAACCCCAATACCACGGCCGAATCTGGCCGGAGGTACGATGGCCTTCAATCGCCCGGTCGCGCAAGCCGGATCGAGACCTCAGGTGCTCCTGGGCACGGCGTACTCGGCCGGGAAGGTCGCCTGGAATTCCGGCCGTGCTTCGCAGCGTTGCGACAGCGCATCGAGCTGCCGGTGCTCGCCGGACGGAAGCAGCGTCGCATCCGCCACGCGCACGTAGCGGATCATGCAGACCGCGGTGATCTGCGCCTGATCGAGCGGCGCATCGTCCGGCCACGGCTCGGCCGCCAGCGCCGCGATGGCGCCCCTGCCCTGCGTGCGGCAGCGCTCGATCCATTCGGGCCAGCGCAGCGGCGACGGGCGGATCATGCGCTCATAGGCGGCGGCACCCACCTTGTCGATGGCGCCCGTTGCGAGCGCGATCAGCCGCAGCTTTCGCCGCCGCTCCACGCCACCGGGCGGCACGAGGGCGCGCGCGGGCCCGACCTGCTGGTCGAGCCAGTCCAGAATCGCCGCCGAATCGATCAGCACCTCGCCGTCATCGAGCACGAGCGAGGGAATGCGCCCGAGCGGGTTGACCCGGCGCATCGCGTCGAAATCGGCGAACACCGAGCGCGTGTCGTGCTCGTAGGCGAAGCCCAGCACGCGCAGCGACACGGCGACGCGGCGCACATAGGGCGAATCGTATTGGCCAACGAGGATCATTGCGTCAATCTTACACCAGCCAATGAACCTCGCCGTTGGGTTTCCGACGATTTGGGTTCGCCGCGACCACGATGGAGACAGGCATGCGCGTTCCTTCTCACCCCGGCCGGCTCCTCAGGCTGGAGCTGGAGGCTCGAAAGCTCAGCGCCAATCGTCTGGCACTCGACATCGGTGTGCCGTCCGGTCGCATCACCGAGATCTTGAGCGGTAAACGCGGAGTCAGCGCCGATACGGCCATCAGGCTTGGGCTCTATTTCGGCAATCCGCCGCAGTTCTGGCTCGATCTTCAAGCGAACCACGATCTTGGCGTGGCGCTGAAAGACCGCGGCAAGCAGATTGCCGCGCGGGTTCGGCCGGCGGCGTAGCGCATCCAGCCCTGCCCCACCCGTCCTCCCGTCAAAATCGGAGCGCTTAGATGCTCGACGCCAAAACCGCCACGCGCCTCATGTCCGCCGTCGATGCGGGCTTCGACGAGCAGATCGCGCTGACCAGCGAGCTCGTCAAATTTCCCAGCACGCGCGGCGCCGAGGCAACGGCGCAGGATTTCATGGCCGGCGAGATGCGCCGGCGCGGGCTCGGCGTCGACCGCTGGAAGATCGAGATCGACGACATCAGGCATCTGCCCGGCTTCTCGCCGGTCCACGTGTCCTACGAGAACGCCTGGAACACGGTCGGCGCGCACCGGGCGCAGAGCGCCAGGGGCAAGTCGCTGATCCTCAACGGCCATATCGACGTGGTGCCGGTCGGCCCGCTCGACATGTGGACGCGGCCGCCCTTCGACCCCTATGTCAAGAGCGGCTGGCTCTACGGTCGCGGCGGCGGCGACATGAAGGCGGGACTCGCCGCCTGCCTCGCCGCCCTCGATGCGCTGAAGCGCACCGGGCACCGGCCCGCCGCCGACGTGTTCGTGCAGTCCGTCATCGAGGAGGAATGCACCGGCAACGGCGCGCTCGCCTGCCTGGCGCGCGGCTACCGGGCGGACGCGGCGCTCATCCCCGAGCCGAACGACGATGCACTGCTGCGCGCCCAGGTCGGCGTCATCTGGTTCCAGGTCAAGCTCAAGGGCTTCCCCGTCCATGTGCGCGAGGCCGGGCGGGGCGCCAACGCGATCGAATCCGCCTTCCCGATCATGCAGGCGCTGCACGAGCTCGAAGACCGCTGGAATGCGCAGCGCGGCACCCACCAGCATTTCGCCAGGCACGATCATCCGATCAACCTCAATGTCGGCAAGATCGCGGGCGGCGACTGGGCGTCCTCCGTGCCGGCCTGGTGCAATTTCGACGTGCGCGTGGCGATCTACCCGGGCCAGGACCTCAAGGCGGCCAAGGCCGAGATCGAGGACTGCATCCGCCAGGCGGCGCGCCGCCTGCCCTTCCTCGCCAACACGCCGCCGGAGATCGTCTTCAACGGCTTCGAGGCCGAAGGCTACGTGCTCGAAGGGGCCGAAGCGCCCGAGGCGGCGCTCAGCGCCGCGCACCGTCGCGTCTTCGGGCGCGAACTCGCCGGCATCGTTCAAACCGGCACGACCGATGCGCGCTTCTTCGGCCTCTATGCTGGCATACCCGGCCTCGTCTATGGACCGATCAGCCGAGACATCCATGGCTTCGACGAGTGCGTCGAACTGGAATCGGTGCGCCGGATCACCCAGGCGATGACGCTGTTCATCGCGGAGTGGTGCGGTCTGGAGCCCGTCTGATGGACGTCATCTTCGCCGACCAGCAGCTCGGCCATCACCCCGAAGCCTTCATCGCGCGCGGCCGTGTCGCGACGAATCCGGAGCGCGCGGAGCGCGCCGGCCGTCTGCTCATGGCCGCGGCGGGCGCCGGCCATCACGTGGTGGCGCCCGCTAACCACGGCCCGGCAGCCATCGCCGCCGTGCACGACGCGGGCTATCTCGAGTTCCTCCACACCGCGCACGGCCGCTGGATGGAGCTGCCCAATGCCGGCGCCGAGGTGCAGCCCAACGTGCATCCGAGCCGGCGCACCGGCAACCGCGCCGCCGGCGCGCGGGCACTCGGCATCGTCGGGCTGGCTGGCCACTATATCGCCGACACCGGCACGCCGATCGGGCCCGCCACATATCATGCCGCCTACTGGTCGGCCCAGACCGCGCTCGAGGCGGCCGAGCGCGTGCGCGCGAGCGGATCGGCGGCCTATGCGCTGTGCCGGCCGCCCGGCCACCATGCCTATGCCGACCTGGCCGGCGGATTCTGCTTCCTCAACAACGCGGCCATCGCGGCGCAGTATCTGCGCGAGCGCGGCGCGCCGCGGGTTGCCATCCTCGACGTCGATGTGCATCACGGCAACGGCACGCAGGGCATCTTCTACGGCCGCGACGACGTGTTCTACGCGTCGATCCATGCCGATCCCACGAGCTACTATCCCTTCTATGCCGGCTACGCGGACGAGCGCGGCGATGGTGCCGGCTACGGCTACAACCTCAACCTGCCGCTCGCGCACGGTTCGGGTGACAGCGAGATGCTGGCGGCGCTCGACAATGCGCTCGCCGCCATCGGACGTTTCACGCCGTCGCACATCGTCGTGTCGCTCGGCCTCGACGCCTCCGAGCACGATCCGCTCGGCGCGCTCAAGGTCACGACCGACGGTTTCGGCGCCATGGCCAAGCGCATCGCGTCGCTCGGCCTGCCGAGCGTGCTGGTGCAGGAAGGCGGCTATCTCAGCGAGGCGCTCGGCGGCAACCTGGTGAGCTTCCTCGCCGGCTTCGAGGCGGGCTTCAAGCCCAGATGATCGGCACGCCGCAGGGCGCAAGGCGACGGTCGCCCGTGACGAGCGTGAGCCCTTCGGCCATCGCCTGGCAGATGAGCATGCGGTCGAAGGGGTCGCGGTGATGCTGAGGAAGCTCGAGAAGCCGCTCAACGTGCCGGATGGCAAGCGGGAGCTGGCGAAAGCCGCTCTCGTCGATCGACGTCTCGAAAGACTCCGGAAAGCGCAATCGCTCCAGCGACGCCTTGATGGTCGCCTCCCAAGCCGAGACAATGCTGACATAAGCGCCGTCTGCGCCGGTGATCGCCTGCCTTGTTGCACGACCCAGCCGCGCGCCGCCGGCGTGCCACCAGACGTACACATGCGTGTCGAGAAGCAGTCGCAACTAAGAATCGCGACCTTCGAAGGCGGCCTGGACGTCGTCAGGCAGCGGATCGTCGAAATCGTCCGAGATCCACACCTTGCCTTTCCAGCGGCCCGGCACGCGCTTGGGACGCTTGGCCGGCAAGGCCACCAGTCGGGCGCGCGGCCGGCCGGCCTTGGCGATGACAATCTCCTCGCCCGCGGCCGCCCGTTCCACCAGCGCGGAGAGCTGGGACTTGGCTTCGTAGATGTTCACGGTCTTCGGCATGACCGTGGACTACGCCCCTCGTCCGAGTTGGTCAAGCAGGAGACGCCGGCCCTATGGGCCGCGCAGGCCGACGCCGACGTAGCGATGCAGCAGGCTCGGATCGGCGTGCAGCTCGGTCGGGGTCGCCGTCTCGCGGGTGGCGCCGTTCTCCAGGAACGTCACGCGGTCGGCGACGTGCAGCGCGGACTCGACGCGCTGCTCGACGAGGATGGTGGCGACACCCTCCGACTTGAGGGCCTTCACCGTGGCGAGGATGGTCGCGATCATCGACGGCATGAGCCCCTCGGTCGGCTCATCGAGCAGGAGCACGCGCGGCTCCAGGCAAAGCGCGCGCGCAATCGACAGCATCTCCTGCTCGCCGCCGCTCAGCGTGCCCGCAATTTGCCGGCGACGCTCCATCAAGGCGGGAAACAGCCCAATGACGCGATCGAGCGTGGCGCGTCCGCGCTCACGCGCCATCAGCCCGATCGTTAGGTTTTCCTCGACCGTCAGCTCGGAGAACAACCGCCGACCCTGCGGCACGTAGGCGACGCCGTGGCGGGGAATCTCGTGCGGCGGCAGGGCGGTGAGCTCGATGTCGTCGAGCAGAATCCGGCCCGCGCGCGGCCGCACCAGCCCCATGATCGCGCGGAGCGTGGTCGTCTTGCCGGCACCATTGCGGCCGAGCAGGCACAGCACCTCGCCCGCGGCGACCTGAAGCGAGACGCCGCGCAGCACCTGCACGTTGCCGTAGAAACAGTCGATGCCGGTCAGCGTCAGCATCATGTGCCGAGATAGGCCGTGCGCACGCGCTCATCCGCGCGGATCTCGGCCGGCGTGCCTTCGGCAAGGATCCGGCCCCGGTCCATCACCGTGATGCGTGCGGCAAGCTCCATGACCACGGCCATGTTGTGCTCGATCAGCAGCACCGTCGCTTCGCGCGCGATCTGGCGCACGAGTTTGCAGAAATCGACGATCTCGTCTTCCGCCAGCCCCTGGGTCGGCTCGTCGAGGATCAGCAATTTCGGCCGCAACGCCAGGCCGATCGCCACCTCCAGCAATCGCTGATGGCCGTAGGACAGCATGCCTGCGGTCGTGTCGCGCCGGCCCGCGAGGCCGACGCGCTCCAGGGCCGCCATGACGTCGGCGGCGATCTCCGCCTCGTGTCCCGGCCACAGGCTCCGCCGCGCCCAGGACCGGCTGCGCTGCACGGCCAACACGACATTGTCGAAGCAGCTCAGCCGCGTGAATACGCTGGTGATCTGAAAAGTGTAGGCGATGCCCCGGCTCACGCGGTGCCAGGCCGCGAGATCGGTGATGTCCGCGCCTTCGAAGGCGATGCGGCCCGCGGAGGCCGGGATGCGGCCGCAGATCATGCCGACCAGCGTCGTCTTGCCCGCCCCGTTCGGCCCGATCAATGTGCGGATCTCGCCGGCATCGAGGGCGAAATCGACGCCGTCGACGGCGCTCAATCCGCCATAGCGCCGGCTGAGGCCCTGGGTCGCCAGCAGGCTCATGGCAGCCACGGCGCCCACCTCTGCCGCACCGTGCCGAGAATGCCGCGCGGAAACCACATGACGAGCAGGACGAGAGCGGCGCCGACCACGATCATGTAGGCGGTCGTGTACTCGCTCGACACATCGACCAGGTAGAACATCAGCACAGTGCCGATCAGCGGCCCCAATGTCGTGCCGACGCCGCCAAGCAGGACCCACAGCAACGGGAAGATCGAGTACTGGATCGCGGCGAAGGTCGCGCCGACATAGCCGAACAGCAAGGCATAGGCAGCGCCCGCCGCACCCGACATGGCGCCCGAAAGCGCCAGCGCCGCCAGCTTGTAGAGGAACGTGTTGTAGCCGAGCAGTCGGGTACGCTCCTCGTTCTCGCGCACGGCGACCAGCGTGCGTCCGAAGGATGAGCGCACCACGACGAGAGAAACAAGGAGGCAGGCCGCGAAGATTGCCAGAGCGAGATTGTAACGAAGGTTCGGCTCGCTGAGCGCGACGGGCTGGCCGCCGATGTCCAGGACGCGCGCCGCCGCCGCCAGCACGAACCCCTCGTCACCGCGGGTGATCTCGTTGAAATAGAGCGCGGTCAGGAAACCCGCCTGGGCGAACATCAGCGTCACGATCATGAAGAAAACGCCCGTCGTCCTGAGCGCGATCGCGCCAATGGCGAGCGCCAGGAGGAATGCCGCGACGCACCCGGCGAGAAAGCCGGACGGCACACCGAAGCCAAGATGGTGCACGGTCAATCCCGCACCGTAGAGGCCGGCCGCGAAGAACATGGCGTGGCCGAGGCTGAGCAGCCCGGTATAGCCCATCAGCAGGTTGTAGCCGACGGCGAAGGCGGCCAGGACCAGGATGCGCGCGAGGCTGGCATGATGATAGGCCGGCAGCACGAACTGGAGCGCAAAGAGCAGCGCCAGAACGGCCAGATGGAGCGCGAGCGCGCGCCGGGATGCGGCTCGCGTCATCGACCGCGCGCCCCGAACAGGCCCGTCGGCTTGAAGACGAGCACGAGCGCGACCAGCAGCGTCGCGAGTATCTTGGCCAGCGTCGGCGAGAAGAAGACGGAGATGATGCCGTCGCTGAGCCCGATCACGAAGGCGGCCACGACGGTGCCGCGCAGGCTGCCGAGGCCGCCAAGTATGACGACGATGAAGGACAGCAGCAGAGGATCGAGCCCCATCAGGTAGTGCGCTTGCTGGATCGGCACGACCAGCACGCCCGCGACGCACGCGAGCATGGCGCCGAGCGCGAAGATCATGGAATAGACGCGATCGACGGGAATGCCGAAGGCTTGCGCCGTCTCGCGGTCGAACTGGGTCGCGCGCATGACCAGCCCGATGCGCGTACGCATCAGCGTGAACCAGGTGGCGATCAGCAGCGCGGCCGAGGCGGCCATCACGATCAGCTTGTAGCCGGAGTAGCCGAACCAGGGGAACAGCACGCGGAAGCTGATCGGCGCCACGACCGGCCGCGCGGTCGGGCCATAGAAGGTGAGCACGAGCTGCTGGACGACATAGAGCAGCCCGATCGTCGCGATGATCGTCGCCTCGGGTTCGTAGCCCAGTCTGCGCAGCACGGCGCGATCGACGGCGACAGCGACCGCGCCGACCACGATCGGGCTGCCGATCAGGGCCAGCAGGAAGCCGGCGGCCGGCATGCCGGGAATGACCTGGCTGAACGCCCAGGCGAGCACGGCGCCCAGCATGAAGAATTCGCCGTGCGCCACGTTGACGACGCGCATGACGCCGAAGACCAGCGACAGGCCGAGCGCGGTCACCGCCAGCACGAAGGCGGCGAGCGTTCCTTCCAGAAGCGCAAGAAGCAGGTTGGGCCCCAGGCTCAAATCCGATGGCTCCGGCGGATGGGGCTAGTCAGAGCATCGGTCGCGCCCCGACATCCGGCTCCTCCCCATGCGGAGGCGCCGGATGCCGGGAAAGCGGCAACGCCGCTAGAGCGGCATCTTCGTGTAATCAGCCTCCGGCTCGTACATGCCGTCCTGGATGGACGTGCGGTGGACGACATCGAGCCGCTTGCCGTTCACCTTGGAGATGTTCTGGTGGCCGAATGCCTGATGGATGCGGCCGACGAACTTCTTGGCCCCCTGCGGATGCTGATTGCTCTCCGCGAAGTCCGTCATGCTCTCGACCGCCTCAACCAGCGCCTTCTTGTCCTGCGCGGTCGGCGACTTGTAGCCGCTCTTCTCGACAGCCGCCTTAATGACGTAGAGCGTTTCCCAGCAACCGAACATGTGCGAATAGGTCGATACGTCCTTGGGGTCGCTGACGGCGGCGCCGGAGTCGTTCACGCCCACGGCCTGGCGGTAGAACTTGTCAAAGGCCGTCTGGTCCTTGCCGGCATAGCGCGGCATCGCTTCCCAGAAATAGCTGCCGTCGAGGAATTCGAGGCCGGGGCTGGCGATGTCGACGCCCTCGAGCGAGTCGATGAAGCCGAAGACCTGCGGCCGGCGCGAGCCGAAATGCTCGCCCATCTCCTTGACGAAGGTCAGCACGCCCGGTCCGACCATGACGTGATAGAGCACCTCGGTGTCGGCGGGAATGCGCGCGAAGTGCTTGGTGAACGAGGTCTCGGTCGCCGGGATCGGGATGAGTGCTGCGATCGAGCCGCCCTGCTTGGCGAGCGCCGCGGAGAAATAGTCGCGATGATCGTGGCCGAACGCGTAATCCGGAAAGATCATCGTCACCTTCTTGCCGAGGTTCTTGGTCACCCACGGCGCCATCGAGCTGACCTGGGCGCGAACGTCGGTGATGCCGGGCTGGAAGACATAGCGGTTCATCTTGCCCGATGCGACGTGATAGCCCTCGCTGACCACGAAGTAGGGCATCTTGTGCTCGGCCGCCGCCGGCGACGATCCGACGACGACGTGGCTGAACAGCGTGCCGAACACGAAATCGACCTTGTGCTGGGTGGCGAATTTGGCGACCACCTCGGCGCCGCGCTTGGGATCGGTGCCGTCGTCCTCGGTCACGATCTGCAGCTCGCGGCCCCCGATGCCGCCGCCCTGGTTGATCAGCTTGACCGCGGCCGACGTGACGCGCTCGTACCAGCGGCCATAGGTGGCGCCGATACCGGTACGGTGCAGCTGGAAGCCGATGCGGATCGGCGCCGAAGTCTGCGCCTGGATGTATCGCATCGTGCCCGGCATCACGCCGGTCGCAGCAGCGGCACCGGCAGCAGCCGCCAAAGCTTTGACCACGCCGCGCCGGGTGATGTTCCCGCGCGGGCTGCGGTTTACGTTGGTCTTGGCATCCGTCATGTCGCAGTCCCCTGTTTCAGATTGTTGTGGCCTGTTGCATCTCTCGGCGCGCGCAACGACCTGAAGACGCGTCGTCGCGCGGCGATTGTTTGTGTATCAATAAACCACGCAGGCTCCGGGAAGACAATATCACGGGACCTCGCTCAGCCTGCGGTTGGCGTGGCCAGCAGCCACAATCCGAACCAGGTGTAGACAATCATCAGCACCGCGAGGGGAAGCTGGCTGATCAACGCACCACGCGTGGTTCCATATCGCTCGATGGCAACCATGTGCGCGAGCAGGATCGCCAGGACATGGCCGAGTACGACGCTGGCCGCCTGTGCCGCCCAGATCGCCGCGACGGCGTGGTAGTCGGCGAGGAACGACACATGGGGGTGCCGACCGGAGAGGCCGAGCAGGTTCCAACCGAGCGCGAAGGGGTCGTTGAACGACCGGACAGCATATTGGCCGTTGACCAGCAGCGTGGTCAGGTAGTGCGCGAGATGATAGCCGAGCGAGATCGGCAGGATGGTCAGCGCGAAGGCGCCAAGGTCGCTCCTGGCCTCGCTGCCGCGCCCGGCATGAGCGGCGCCGAGCACGACCGCAAGCGCAAAGACGGCGGCAAGTGCTACCCAGCCGGCGATCAGGCCGAAGGTGTTGCGCTCGATCATGGCGCTGCGCCCGGGGAATTCGAGCGGATTGATGCCACCGAGCGACAGCCAGAGAAAAGTCTTGCTCAACCCATCGAACGACACCGTGGCAAGCGTCAGCAATACGAACAAGGTGGCGCTGACCGGCAGGGCGCCGATCTGGACCAGCGCCGCGCCCGGCCAGCGCAGGACCACCATGCGTCGGCCGGAAGGCTCGGCTTCAACATCGCCAACCTGCAGCGGCGACAGCCGTGCGACGAACCCGAAGAAGACCGAGAAGCACTCCGCCTGCGCCAGCCAGTCGCGTTCGCCGAACAGCCACATGCCGGCCAGCGTTGCGAGAGTGTAGAGCGTCGCGACAGTGGCGAGCCGCGCCGCATTGTCGGGCGCCGGGTCGATCAGCTCGAACCAGGCAAAGGCGGCGAACCCGATGACGGCCGGCCAGTGGCCCAGCCAGTCCGGGTAGGCGAGCGGCCGCTTGCCTGGGGTCGCGAAGAGGCGGCGCAGCAGCCGGTATGGCGCCAGCCAGGGATTGAGCGCGGCCCAAAGATGGCCGAACACCGCCTGCGCGATCGTGAAGCCCACCCACCACAAGGTCCACACCGTGAGCGGCAGCGGATTGGCGAGCGGGTCCGTGGCGCCGAACCAGCCCGCGGCGACAAGGATGACCAAAATGGCGAAGGAAGCGCCGCTGATGGCCGTCGTCGGCACCACCGGCAACTCGAACAGCACGACGCGTGCCATGGCGAGCCGGCGGATTTGCGTCGCGGGAATCAGAGCCAGGACGAGGAACGACGCCAGAACGGCGAAGGTGCCGCCGACATTGTAGTAGCCGGTCGGCAGCAGCATGACAAAGGCGCGATCCGACGTGTGCGCCCATGCCGGCACGGTGTGGCAGGCGAGCGCCAGAGCTGAAAGGCCGGCGACGATCGGCGGCATCGGCGGGGCCGGGCGAAGCCGCTCAGCGCTGCCCGTCGCCGACCGAGATCTGCTCTTTGGTCATGCCGCCGGCGCGGGCGTGGATGCGGCCGCCCGTGGCCATGGCGAGGATGAACACCAGCTCATCCGGCTTTGGCGCATCGGTCACGCCCATCTCGATCGCATCGAAATGGCTGCGCACATAGGCTGCATCCTTGTGATGGATGGGGATGTCGATGCGCGCACCCATGGCGCCCAGCTTGGTCGACGACGGCACGATCGCCTTGGCGCCGCCCAGCACCTCGCGCATGGCGTAGCCGCCGGCCACGTGCCACAGCGCGCCATGCTCCATCTCACCCGCGCTGCCGACGATCGAGCCCTTGCCGTAGGCCTCGACCGCCTTGGGATTGTTGCCGAGTGCCGCGACCAGCCGGCGCGACATGGCGAGCCCGACCGGCTTGAGCGCTTCCATCATCGGCATGATGTCCTGCACGTATTTTCCGGCATAGGGGTTCCTGAGCACCACGGCCACGGCACCCTTGTGGCCCGGCGTGGCGGGCGGCGGCCCGCCGTCATGCATGATCTCCTCGACAAGGACGACGATCTTCCGCACATGTATGAGGTCGGGCATTTTTTTACGGATCCCCCACGACGCGAGCTGGTGGCGCGCGCAAGGCCAGGCGGCCGACGACGCGCGTTTGTTTCCGCAACACCAGCATTGCCGCCTCGATCAGTCCAGCCCGATAGAGCCGATCAGCTTCGGCGGCGCCGGCATCGAGCGCGCGTGCGATATCCGCATGCGCGAGCGCCCCGACCGAAACGGTCACCGGCAGGTCACCGAGGTCGCTGTCGTCGACCACCTCGCGCGCCGGCCGGCGCACGATCGCGGCATGGTCGGTGTTGCAAGCATTGGCGACCAGCGTTGCCGCGGCATCGGCCGCGGCCCCGGTGCGCGCCAGAACGGTCGCGGCATCGGCGATGCCCAGGGACAGAGAGCGCCCGCCCCAGCCGCTGGTGGCGATGCCGCGCACCGGTGACGCCGCGTCGATGGTGGCGATACCGTCGATGGCGGCATCGACATCCGACCCCACCACGCCGATGCGGAACGACGTGCCGCGGGTCAGGTGCAGCGCGATATCGCCGCCGTCATTGACGTAGGCGCGCGCGAGCTGGCGGCCCGCGATCAGTGCCGTGAGCATCTCATCGGCAACCGCGCCGGCGACGGCCGCCATCGGCGTGATGAACGTGTGGCGATGGGGCCAGACCGCCGCCACCATGCGGCGCGCAACCGGGTCCTGCGCCAGCGGGTAATGCGACGCGGCCGGACTGCGCAGCAGCGGCAGCTCGCGCACCAGCGATTCGAGCAGCCCGTCGAACCGTGCGCGCGCCTGGCCGAAGCCGGCGGCGACCTCGTCCGGTGCGCCATCGGCGGCGATGATCAGGTCGATCGGCCCATGCTGGAGGTGCAGGCGCCCGTCGTCGAGCAGTGCCGCGACCGCGCGGGTCATGACTGGTTGCCGCGCGGGTCCAGGGGCCAGGGATTGTCGTCGCGCCACCGGTCGGTACGCGCACGCGTCTGCTCGAGCACGCGGTCGAGCGGCACGATGCTGTCGACATGGCCGCCGAGCGCGCGGTAGCTGTCGACGGTCATGGTGAACTCGATCGGAGCGACCAGCGCCGGTGTCGGAACGTAGCCGAATGAGTTGTCCGGCATGCGCGACACGTCGACCATGTAGGTGATGCCGCCACCGGGCCAGACATAGACGGGGGCGCCCCCGCTCGTCACGCGCGTGACCAGCGCGCGCACCGAGCGCGTGAGCCTGACCGGGTTCTCGGTGACGCCGGCGCGCAGGCTGCCGCCCGCGCCGGCCATGAACAGAACGGTGGACAGCGCCGGCTCGCAATTCTCGCCGATCCGCTCGACCACGGTCTGGAGCGGCGCGGGCATCGCGCCAGGCACCGGCTTGAGCTCGTCGTCGAGAATGTAGTAGCCGGCATCCTCGCCGGTCGTGCTGACCATCAGCAGGCGCAGGCCCGGCCATGCCGTCTTGGGATCGATCCTCTCGATGATCGACAGCGGGTCGGTCACATCCGTGCCGCCCCAGCCCGAGCCGGGATTGGCGACCTGGAAATAGCGGCCCGGCGTCGAGCGGCGGCCGCGCACGCGGATGCCAGCCGGCTTCATGTCCAGGTAGCGCCCGGCCTGGTGCTCCGACAGCACGCCGGTGATGTGATCGTCGACGACGATGACCTCGTCGGCATGGCCGAGCCATTGGCGTGCGAACATGCCGATCGTCGCCGAACCGCAGCCGACGCGCATGCGCTCCTCGAGATGGCCGTTGACCACGGGCGGTAGTCCGGCCTGGACCAGCAGCTTGGCGCCGCCCTCGACCTCGAGCTCGACCGCCTGCTTGTTGCAGAGCGCCAGCATCGTGGCGCAGGTCACGGTGCCCTCGCGCTTGCCACCGCCGGTCAGGTGGCGCACGCCGCCGAGCGAGAGCATCTGCGAGCCGTACTCGGCCGTCGTGACGTGGCCGACCGGCTCGCCGTCGGCGCGCACCACCGCCTGTTCCGGCCCGACATGCTCGTCGGTGTCGATCTTCACCTTGACGCCGCAATAGCTGAAGATGCCCTCGGTCACCACGGTCACGGTGTCGACGCCCTGGTGGCGCGACGACACGATGAAGGGCGCGGGCTTGTAGTCGGGATAGGTCGTGCCCGAGCCAATGCCGGTGACGAAAACGGGTGCGCCCGGCTCCAGTGCGCGCGGCGTGAGCTCGCCGCTCCAGTTCTCCGCGCCCGACAGGAACGGCACGAGCCGTCCCTTCTCCTCGAGCGTCTTCTGGGCCAGCACGAGGGGATCGGTGCGCGTCAGCACGCCGTCGACATTGGCGTAGCGGTCGCAGGCACCGAGCTTGCCCGGACGAATGCGGCAGAGCACGGGGCAGGCATCGCAGCGAACCAGTCCTTCGTCGCGGTCGCCGGCGCCGTGCTCGGTCATTGCGGCCTCCGTGACACGGCCTGGATCGCCGCCAGGACCCGGTGGGGCAGCGCCGGCAGCTGGACGATGCGCGCGCCCGTGGCATGGCGGATGGCGCCGAGTATGGCGGGCGCGGTCGGGATCAAGGCGGGCTCGCCGATCCCCTTGGCGCCATAGGGGCCGAGCGGCTCGGGATCCTCCACCAGGATGACTTCGATCGCGGGCACGTCGCCGAACGTCGGGATGAGGTAGTCGTGCAGGTTCTCGGTCTTGCCCGGAAGGTACTCCTCCATCAGGGCGAGGCCGATCCCCTGGGCGATGCCGCCATGGATCTGGCCCTCGACCAGGGTCGGATTGACGGCGCGGCCGACATCATGGGCGGCCACGATGCACAGCGGCTTGACCGTGCCGAGCTCGACATCGACCTCGACGGCGGCAATCTGCGCGGCGAAGCCATAGGTGGCGTAGGGCACCCCCTGGCCGTCCGCGTCGAGCGGCCGGGTCGGCGGATCGAAGGTGCCGTGGCCGACCAGCACATTGCCCTGCTCGTCGGCCGCCAGCCGCGCGAGCTCGATGCGCCGCACGCCGCCGCCGTCGGTGACGCTGACAACCGGACCCTCGAGAACGAGCTGCGCCCTCGGCCCGGCATTGGCGAGCCGCAGGATCTGGCGGCGCAGATCCTCGCCGGCCAGGGCCGCGGCGCGGCCCGACACGAAGGTCTGGCGCGACGCCGAGGTCTTGCCGGCATCCTCGGTCAGATCGGTGTCGCCGGTGACCTGATCGATGGACGACACCGGAACACCCAGCGCGTCGGCGCAGATCTGCGCCATGATCGTGTAGGAACCCTGGCCGATGTCGACGGCGCCGTTGTAGAGCGTGACCCGTCCGTCGCGTCCGAGCGTCACCCGCATGGTCGACGGATTGGCGAGCGACGTGTTGCCGATGCCATACCACATGCAGCCGATGCCGACGCCGCGGCGGCGGCTGCCGTCGTTCGCGCGGTTGATCGTGTCGGCTTCGGCGCGCAATGCTCGCCAGCGCGGCCGCAGCCGGTCCAGGCATTCGCCGAGGCCGGCGCTGTGCTCGAGCAGCTGGCCGCACGTCGTACGCTGACCGGCCCGGAGCGCGTTCAGCCGGCGGAATTCGAGCGGATCGAGCCCGAGCTTGTCCGCGGCATCGTCCATGAGCGCTTCGTGTGCGATCGCGGCCTGCGGCACGCCGAAGCCGCGGAAGGCGCCGGCCGGCACGTCATTGGTGTAGATCGCGCGCGTCAGGCAGCGTGCATTCGGCACATGATAGGGACCATGCGCGTGGATCGGCACGCGGCTCGCCACGGTCGGCCCCCATGAGGCATAGGCGCCGGTGTTGAAATCGCCGGTGAACTCGAAACCGACGAGGCGACCGTCGGCATCGGCGCCGAGGCGGGCGCGCATCACGGCCGGGTGGCGCTTGGTCGTGGACGCCATCGATTCCGGCCGATGGTAGACGCCGCGCACCGGCCGGTTGAGGTGCCATGTGGCCACCGCGAGCAGTGGCTGGATCGACAGATCGAGCTTGCCGCCGAATCCGCCGCCCACCGCGCTCGGCACGATGCGCACCGCCCCGGGCAGGATGCCGAGAATGGCCGCGATCTCGTCACGCGCCATGTAGGGCGTCTGGGTGCAGGTGAAGACCTCGACGCGGTCGCCGACCCGTCGGGCGTAACCGGCCTCGGGCTCGATATAGGCATGCTCGACGAAGCTGGTCGACCAGCTGCCCTCGACCACGACGGGAGCCGCCGCGAGTGCCTGGTCGACATCGCCGCTGACGACCCGGCCGCGCACCAGCACATTGTCGGGGACCCCGGCATGGACGGCATCGGCGCCGGGTGAAAGCGCCGCGTCGATGCCGGCGAGGAAAGGCAACGGTTCCCAGGCGATCGGCAGCTCGCGATCCCCGAGCGCCAGGATCGTCGCGCGATCGCCGACCAGGGCAGCGATCGCCTCGCCGCGAAAACGCGCGCATCCCTCGGCGAAGACCGGCTGGTCCTTGAGCGTCGGATAGATGCCGAAGCGATTGGCGCCGGGCACGTCGGAAGCGGTGAAGACGCGCACGAGACCAGGAAAACTGCGGTGGAGCGCGTCGAGACTGCCGATCGTAAAGCGCGCGCGCGCGTGCGGCGAACGCACGGCGCGCAGCCAGAGCGCGTCGGCCGGAGCCTGATCGGCGCCGAAACGCTCCTGACCGGTCAGCTTGGCTGCCGCGTCGGTGCGCACCAGGCGCGCGCCTACCGCCGCGCCGGCGGCCGGCGCGATGGGTACGGCAACAGAGCCGAGATCGAGCACGGCCTCGACGATCTTGCGGTAGCCGGTGCAGCGGCACAGCACGCCGCCGAGGGCATCCATCACCTCCGCCTCGCTCGGCCGCGCATTGCGCGCGATGAGCTCGCTCGCCGCCATCAGCATGCCCGGCGTGCAGATGCCGCATTGGGCCGCGCCGTGCCGGGCGAAGGAACGCTGCAGCTCGCCGAGCACGGTCACGGCGGCGCCATTGTGCAGCCCCTCGACCGTGACGACGCTGGCCCCCTGCACCTGGGCTGCGGCAACCAGGCAGGCACAGCACTGTCGCCCGTCGATCAGGACCGTGCAGGCGCCGCAGTCGCCCGCGTCGCAGCCGATCTTGGTGCCGGTCAGGCCGAGTTCCATGCGCAGCACGTCGGACAGTCGCCGGGTCGGCGCCACCGTCACCTCGACGTCGTCGTGGTTGATCCGGCAGCGCACCGTGACGGCGCTCATGCCGCCCGCTCCTGCGCTGCGTCGGCCAGTTCGGCGACGCAACGCCGTACCAGCACCAGCGAGGCCTCGCGCCGATAGGCCGCACTGCCGCGCGCGTCGTCGATCGGCGCCAGCCCATCGAGATGTGCGGGAGATACGAGGCGCGCCGAAGTCGCGTCGACCATGCGTCCGGTGAGATCCGCCTCGAGTCCGACAAGGCGTCGGGCCACGGCCGAACATGCGCCGACGGCGATGCGAGCGGCCGCTATCCTTCCCCTGGGTTCGATCTCGATGACCCCGGCGACCATCACGATCGAGATCACGAGATAGCGCCGTGCGCCCAGTTTGAGGAAGGTGGAGCGTGCATCTTGCCCGGGCTTGGGCACGCGGATCGCCGTGACGAGCTCGTCGCCGCGCCGGTCGGTTTGACGATTGCCGCGAATGAATCGATCGAGCGGCAGGCAGCGTAGCCCTGCCGCGCTCGCCAACTCGACCTGTGCGTCCAGCGTCATGAGCGGCGGCACGCCGTCGGCAGCCGGCGAGGCGTTGCAAAGGTTGCCGGCGATCGTCGCGCGGTTTTGAATCTGCGCGCCGCCAACCTCGCGCGCCGCGAGCTGAAGTCCGCGGAAGATCGGGTGCGGCATGGCCGCGGCGATCTCCGACCAGGTCGCGAGCGCGCCGATCCGCCAGTGGTCACCGGCATCGACGACGCCGCCGAGGCCGGCGATTCGGGTGATGTCCAGCACGTCCTCGTCCGGCTGTTCGACGACGCGGGCGGGATAGTGGTCGGTTCCGCCGGCGAGCACCGTCCAGCGGCCCGCGGCCAGCGCGCGCAAGGCGTCGTCAAGCGCACTCGGCCTCAAGAATCGTCCCATCGCCTTGTCCTGCCCGGATCGACCAACGACACGCCCGTGGGTCCGGCCGTTCGTTTGTATACATACATTCTGCCCTCTTCGGGCCCGATGGTGTCAAGACCCGGAGGACGCGCTGCCGCGGCGCTAGACTGAACTTTGCCCGAATTTTGACCAAGCCACTGATGTGACTCGCGTTTGTCTGCGGGTCCTGACTACAGGCTGGGCTTGACGGCGAGCAGATCGAGTGCGCGGCGCTGGATTTCGGTCGGGGTGGCGAGCACCGGGAAGGAGGCTGCGCGGCCGAAGCGGACGGTGTTGCGGGTGAGCGTGGCGAGATCGGCGAGCAGCGAT
>VGDO01000114.1 GCA_016869645.1 Alphaproteobacteria bacterium | reverse complement strand
GCGTCAAAGTCTCCGACGCCGAATTGGCGGCAATCAACCTCGCTCGCCACGAATTCCATGGCGACTGGAACTACACCATAACGCCAAAGTCATCGTAAGACAGAGCGATTGTTCTCTAACGAGCCCTTAGGGTTTGCGCTCGGACGAGCCGGAGGAGCCGACCATGTCGATCGACAAGATCGCGGTGCTGGGCCTGGGGCGGGTCGGCAGGCTGGCCGCCATCCTGCTCGATCAGGCGGGCTTCGCGGTGACCGGCTTCGATCGGCAGACGCCGCGCCAGCCCGGCGGCTTCCCTGCGCACAAGCTGGACGTCGCCTCGCCCGATGCGCTGGCGGACGCCCTCTCGGCGCATCACGCCGTGCTGTCCTGCCTGCCCTATCATCTCAATCTCGGCGTCGCCGCGGCGGCCCATCGGATCGGCATCCACTATCTCGACCTGACCGAGGACGTGCCGACGACGACGGCGATCCGCGAGATGAGCTCCACGGCCAAGGGCGTAATGGCGCCGCAGTGCGGCCTGGCACCGGGCTTCATCGGCATCGTCGGCGCGAGCCTCGCCCGCGGGTTCCGGCGTTGCCGTTCGATCCGGATGCGCGTCGGCGCCTTGCCGCAGCATCCCACCGGCCTGCTCGGCTATGCCTTCAACTGGTCGCCGGAAGGCGTGGTCAACGAGTACCTCAACGACTGCGAGGTGATCGAGGACGGCGTGCGCAAGATGGTCTCCTCGATGGAGTGGCTCGAGACGGTCTATGTGAACGGCGTCAAACTCGAGGCCTTCACGACGTCGGGCGGACTTGGCACCATGTGCGAGACCTTCCTCGGTACGGTCGACAACATCGACTACAAGACCATGCGCTATCCAGGGCACGCCCAGCTCATGAACTTCTTTTTCCACGAGCTGCTCATGCGCGAGCGGCGCGAGCTGGCCGGACAGATCCTCACCCATGCCAAGCCGCCGGTCGAGGACGACGTCGTCTATGTTCATGTCTCGGCCGAGGGCGAAATCGGCGGCCGGCTCGGACGCCAGGAGTTCGTCCGCGCCTACTATCCGCTCGAAATCGCCGGTGCGAACCGCACGGCGATCGCGTGGACGACCTCGACCTCGGTCGTGGCGGTCATCGAGATGATCAGGAGCGGCAAGCTGCCGCCGAGCGGCTTCCTCAAGCAGGAGGACATCGCGCTCGAGGATTTTCTCGCCACGCGAAGCGGGCAACGCTTTGCCGAAGGCGGTCGGGCATAGGCTGAACTTGGAGGCAGTGACTTGAAAGAAGACGCATACGGTCTACCCGTCTCGACGCAGTCCGACACGGCGCTGCGCGCCTATATGCGCGACCTCGATCGCTTGCTATCGATGGACGACGGCGGGACGCCGCTCTTCGGCGACGCCATCGCAGCCGACGGAAATTTTGCCCTCGCGCATATCGCGCAAGCGCGTCATTTGATTCTCCTGGGCCGCGTCGACGATGCGCGCGCTGTCGCCGCACGGGCGAGCGCGCTCGACGCGGGCCTACACGACCGAGAGCGCGCACATGTGGCGGCCGTCGCACTCGCCATCAACGGGCAGGCTGCGGCTGCGCTCGACGCCGTGCGCCGGCACGTTGCAGCCTATCCCACCGATCCCCTTGTCCTGTCGCTGGCGCTCGGGGTTTACGGGCTGATTGCCTTCAGCGGGCGGCGCGATCACCACCGTGAACAGCGCGACCTGCTCGAAGAGCTCGCGCCGAAATGGCCGGAACACTGGTGGTTCCTGGGATTTCTCGGATGGTCGCATGCCGAGACCGGCGAGCCGGAAGCGGGCGGCAGGATCGTCGACCGCTCGCTCGCGCTGAACGGCCGCAATGCGCAGGCGGTGCATGCGCGCATGCACGCTTATGTCGAGCTGGGCGATCAGGACAAGGGTGCCGCCTTTCTCGAAGCTTGGCTGCGCGACTACAAGCCCGGGAACATGTTGCATTGCCATCTCAATTGGCACATGGCGTTGTTCGAGCTCGATCAGGGCAAGCCCGATTCCGCTTTCGCCCGGTACATGTCCTGCATTCGTCCGGGCGTGGTCGCTGCCGCCGGGTTTCCCAAGCTTGCCGACGCCGCATCTTTGCTGTGGCGAATGCAGGCTTATGGCGCGTTGCCCGATCCGCTGCCGTGGCGCGAAGTCGCCGACATGGCGATCCAGGTCTTTCCACGTGCCGGCCTCACCTTCGCCGATTTGCACGCAGCCATGGCCTGCGCGGCGGCCGGCGACAGCGAGGCGCTCGAGCGGCGCATCGACGAGCTCGACCAGGCGCTGGCCTCGGGGAAATTGCGCCAGGGCGAGATCGTGCCGGCGCTGTGCCGGGCGCTTGGCGCCTATGTCCGCGGCGAGGATGCCGAAGTCATTCGCCTGATCGACGGTGCGCTGCCGGAGCTGCCGCGCGTCGCCGGCAGCCATGCCCAGCGCGAGGTGTTCGAGGACACGCTGATTTCCGCTTGCCTGCGCGCGAAGCGGACCGACCGCGCACGCGAGTTGCTCACCCGCCGGCTTGCGCGGCGGCCGCGACGGCAGGACGCAAAATGGCTGGAGACGCTCGAGGCGTCGCTCTGATCGGCAACCGATCGAGCGGCCTGCCCTCTCGTCAGAACATGGCCGTCGTGCCGCCGTCGACCATCAGCACGTGTCCGGTGATGAACGACGCGGCATCGGACAGGAGAAAGACGACGGCCCCGGCGATCTCCTCGGGCCGGCCCCAGCGGCCGAGCGCGGTGCGCTGGGCGTAGCGCTCGCGCACCGCCGGATCCGCGATCATTCCGGCATTGGTTTCGGTCGCGAAGAAGCCCGGAGCCACCGCGTTGGCCGTGATGCCATGCGGGCCGAGCTCGACCGCGAGCGCGCGTCAGCGCCTCGAGACCGCCCTTGGCGGCGATGTAGGCCGCGTCGTTGGCGCGCGCATAGGGTCCAGCGATCGACGTGATGTTGACGATGCGGCCGCGTTGGCGCGGAATCATCAGGCGTGCCGCCTCGCGGGCGAGCGTGAATCCTGCGATCAAGTCGGTGTCGATCATCTGCTGCAGCTCGTCGAGACCAAGCTCGAACATCGGCTTGCGATTGCGCATGCCGACATTGCTGACAAGGCCGTCGAGCGCGCCGTGGCGCGAGCCGATCGCGGCCATCTCTCGTTGCACGGCTCCGGCATCGGCGACGTCGAAGACCGCCGCGCTTGCCTCGCCGCCTGCGCTGCCGATCTGCTGGACGGCCTGCTCGACCCGTCCGGCATCGCGCCCGTTGAGCACGACATGCGCGCCCGCTGCGGCCGCCGCGCGTGCCATTTCGAAGCCGAGACCACGCGCCGCACCCGTGACCAGGACGACGTGACCTTTGAGGGAAAACGCGGCAGTCGGATCGGATGGCATGGCCCGGCAGCCTCAAGCATCCCGCTCCCCCTGTCCAGCCTGGCACCCCGCGGCCTTGCACCGGGCGGGACCCCGCAGGAAGCATGGCGAACCGCCCCTAGGGGCGCCGGCCAAGCCCGCGCTCCCGGACCCGCGCCGGCCCAGCCGACCGGCCGTCCGCGGCCCCGATAGTCAGGCCCTCTCGAAGCTGTCAACGGCGCCCGGGGATGGGGTCCGGAACACTGGTTTGATTGACTTACTGGACCGGACCCACGTACCTTGGGGCGGGGCAGAAAATCGGGGGAAGCATGGCTGACCGTTACCAGGTCGCCGTGATCGGATCGGGGCCGGCGGGAGCGAGCGCGGGCGCGCGTGCGGCCGAGCTCGGACTCAAGCACATACTGCTCGAAAAGGCCGATCACCTCTCCGACACCATCTACAAGTACCAAAAGGGCAAATTTGTCATGGCGACGCCTGACATCCTGCCCTTGCGCAGCTCGCTGATCTTTCAGGCGGGAAGGCGCGAAGAGGTGCTGAAGGCGTGGGACGATGGCACTGCCAAGTGCAAGACCAACGTCCGCTACGGCGCCGAGGTCAAGGCCATCAAGGGCCAGCGCGGCGACTTCAAGATCACGCTCACCTCGGGCGAGGTGATCGAGGCCGAGACGGTCGTGCTCGCGATCGGCTTGCAGGGCAATCTGCGCAAGCTGACCGCGCCCGGCTGCGACAAGCCGTGGATCCAGTATCAGCTCGACGACCCCGAAGAATATGCGGACGAGACCATCATCGTGATCGGCGGCGGCGACGCCGGCATCGAGAATGCCATCGCGCTCGCCGTGCAGAACACGGTGGTCATCGTCAATCGCGAAGCCGAATTCGCGCGCGCCAAGCAGGGCAATCTGCAGCTCATCACCAAGGCGATCGAGGACGGCAAGATCGAATGCTTCTCGAGCACCGAGGTCGAACGCGGCGAGGACGACGCGCTGGTGCTGCGCACCAAGGACGGCGAAGCGCGGGTCAAATGCGACCGCGTCATCGCGCGTCTCGGCGCCGATCCGCCGCGCTCGTTCGTGGAGGCCTGCGGCGTCGTTTTTCCGAGCAAGGACCGCGCGGCTCTGCCCGAGTTGAGCGCCACCTACGAGTCGAACGTGCCCGGGCTCTACATCGTCGGGGCGCTGGCCGGCTATCCGCTGATCAAGCAGGCGATGAACCAGGGCTACGAGGTGATCCACACGATCGCCGGCAAGCCCGTGCCGCCCGCCGACGAAGACTTGCTCAAGAAGAAGATCGCGAAGCTGGGCGATGTCGCAGTCGACGATGTCGTCCGCACGATCCAGGAGAATGTGCCGATCCTGTCCGGCCTGACCGCGCTTCAACTGCGCGAGCTGCTGCTCGAGGGCACGGTTCACGTGCCCGAGGCGGGCGACGTCATCTTTCGGCGCAATGACTATACGAACACCTTCTTCGTCATCGTCGAAGGTGCGGTCGACGTTCAGCTCGACCCGAACGACCCGACCTTCGCGTGCCTGCTCGGCATGGGCCAGTTCTTCGGCGAGATGGGCCTGCTGTCCGGCCGCCGGCGCACCGCGACGGTGGTGGCGAGCGAGCGCTCGATCCTGCTCGAGATTCCCCGGCGCACGATGATCAAGCTGGTCAACTCGGTCGCGTCGGTGAAGCGCGACCTCGACGAAGCTGCGATGGCGCGCCAGATCCAAAACAATTTCGCTCCCAATCTGACGCCGGGCGATCTGGGCGACACTTTGAAAGCTGCCCAGATCGTCAAGTTCCGCGCCGGGGATTACCTCTTCAAGGAAGGCGAAAAGGGCGACTCCGTCCATCTGATCAGGACCGGCTCGGTGACCGTCTCGCGCAGGATCGGTGGGCGCGACATCGTGCTCTCATACGTTCCGGCCGGACACTATGTCGGCGAGATGGCGCTGATGACCAATGCGCCGCGCTCCGCGACGGTGCGCGCGGCCGTTGCGACCGAGACGATCAAGCTCGAGGGGGCGGCGTTCATGGCGCTGCTCGACCGGTCGCCGGATCTGCGCCAGCGCGTGGAAGCTGTGCTCGAGCAGCGCTTGATGTCGAACGTCCGGATGGAAGGGCGTCCCGACAGCGGCAACATCATCCAGTTCCTGATCGATCAGGGCGTCGGCGAAGCGACGGACGTGCTGCTGATCGACGAGTCGCTGTGCGTGCGCTGCGACAACTGCGAGAAGGCGTGCGCCGAGACGCATGGCGGCACGTCGCGGCTGAACCGCGAAGCCGGTCCGACCTATGCCTCGGTTCACGTGCCGACCTCGTGCCGTCACTGCGAGCATCCGCATTGCATGTCGGATTGTCCGGCCGATGCCATTCACCGTTCGCCGAACGGCGAGGTGTTCATCGACGACAAGTGCATCGGTTGCGGCAACTGCGAGCGCAACTGCCCGTACGGCGTCATTCACCTGGCCTACCCGGCTCCCGAGAAACCGGGTCTGCTGGCATGGCTGCTGTGGGGCGCCGGCCATGGGCCGGGCCAGGACAAGCACAACCACGACCACGCCCCTGACGCGAAGAAGCTCGCGGTCAAATGCGACATGTGCAAGGGCATCGAGGGCGGACCCTCCTGCGTGCGGTCGTGCCCGACCGGCGCCGCGATTCGCGTCAAGCCCGAGGAATTCTTCGCGCTCGCGAGCTTCAAGAGCTGACGCGGGGCATGGCATGAACCAGTCGATCCTCGTCTATCGCCGGTTCCGCTATCTCAAGCTGGCATTGCTCCTGGTGCTGGCTTCGGTGATCCTTTATGCGTTCCATCAGCCTATGCGCGTGCCCAATGGCGGCACGTGGCTCGGCTACACATTAGGCACGATCGGCGTGCTGCTCATCCTCTGGCTGATGTGGTTCGGCATCCGCAAGCGCCGCTATGGCGGCGGCAAGGTCATGCTCGAGGATTGGCTCTCGGCCCATGTCTATCTGGGCATCGCGCTGATCGTCGTGGCGACGCTGCATACCGGGTTCCAGTTCGGCTGGAACGTTCACACGCTCGCCTATGCGCTCATGATGATCGTGATCGCGTCCGGCGTATTCGGTGTCTATGCCTATATCCGCTATCCGCTGCTGATGACCGAGAACCGGCGCGGCACGACCCTCGACCAGATGCTGGCCCAGATGGCCGAGCTCGATCGTGAGTGTCGCGATGCAGCCATGGGACTGGGTGACGAGATCAACCGCTATATCCTGGCTTCGAGCCAGGAGACGCGTGTCGGCGGATCGATGTGGCGCCAGCTCAGCGGCCGCGACGCCTCCTGCCCGACGCACCGTGCGCTCGCGCAGGCGACGGGTCTGGCGGCCAAGGCGCAGCGCGAGGAAGCGGCCGCGATGCGCCGGGTCGTCACCGTACTCCAGCGCAAGTGCGATCTGGTGACGCGCGCCCGGCGCGACGTGCAGATCAAGGCCATGCTCGACGTCTGGCTGCATATCCACGTGCCGCTGTCCTTTGCCCTGCTGGCGGCGCTCGTGGCGCACGTCATCTCCGTCTTCTTCTACTGGTAGTGCCATGCAGTGCCTGATCACCTTCGTGACCAAGCGCGCCAGGGGCGGGACCGTCAACAAGGACAATCTGGTCAACGCCGATGTCGTGCGCTTCGGGCGCGCAACCGATTGCGAGGTCCATCTGCCCGACCCGCGGATCGCGTTGCGGCAGGTCGAGCTGCACCTGCGCGAAGGCGGCTTGTTCATCGAGAGCCTCACCGGCACTGACCTGACGGTCAATGGCGCGATCGTCCGTTCGGCCCTGGTGCATCCCGGCGACAAGTTGGCGATCGGTCCCTACGACGTGACCATCAACCCGCCGAAAGCCGGCATCGACGCTGCGGTCTCGATCGAGATGGCGCGGCCGCTGAGCGACGATCTGGCGCAACTTCACGAGCGCAGCCGGGTGAGCCTCGGCGCCACCGCGCTCAGCAAGCGCGGGCTGTCATGGAGCTTGTTCGTCCTCGTCGTACTCTTGTTCCTGGTGGCTCCCGTCGTGGCCTACCTGTCGCCCGGCGCGCGCGAGGCGACCAAGACCTGGCCGATCAAGGCGGACACGGCGTGGAACTCGGGCGAGATCTCGAACGCGCACAAGTTCTTCTCGGGCGATTGCGGCGCATGCCACCAGAAGGCGTTTGTCCCTGTCGAGGACAAGGCCTGCATCGCCTGCCACAAGACGATCGAGCAGCACGCCGATCCCAAGAGCTTCCAGATGGCCGATCTGCACAAGTTCGGCTGTCAGTCGTGTCACAAGGAGCACGAGGGTTCGCATCCGATCGTGCTGAGCAACCAGCAGTTCTGCGTGCAGTGCCACGAGAGCTTGGCCACGCTCGCGCCGAAGACGGCGTTGCTCAACACCGCCGACTTCGGCCGGGCCCATCCGGAGTTCAGGCCCTCGGTCGTCACCGGACCTGGCGAGATCAAGCGCGTCAGCCTCGCCGACAAGCCGCAGGAGCGCTCGGGCCTGATTTTCCCGCACGACAAGCATCTGGTGCCCGAAGGTGTGCGCAGCCCGAACGGCCGGATGAAGATGGATTGCGGTCACTGCCATGTCCCCGAACCGGGCGGTCGCCTGATGATGCCGGTCAAGATGGAGCCGATGTGCGACGGCTGCCATCTGCTGAAGTTCGAGCCGACCCGGCTTGACTGGGTGCTGCCGCATGGCCGCCCGGCCGACGTGATCCGGCTGGTGCGCGGTCTTTACGACGGGCTGGCCCTGCGCGGCGGCGTCGAGGATCCGGCCGCTCCGGCCGCGGTGCGTCGCCGTCCGGGCACGCCGCTGTCGGAGCCGGAACGCCTCGATGCGCTCGCCTGGGCCGAGAAGCGGTCGAATGACATGATGCCGATCGTGTTCGGGCGGACCGTGTGCGGCGCGTGCCATGTCGCGAAGCCGGATACGGCGACGCCGGGCTCCTTTGTCATCGAGAAGCCGCAAGTCGCCCAGCGCTGGCTGCCCAAGGGTGCATTCCCACACGACCGTCACGCCACCATGGTGTGCGGCGACTGCCACCAAGCCACCAAGTCGGCGTCGAGCGAGGACGTTCTGCTGCCGCCCATTGCGGTTTGCCAGAACTGTCACACGGGTGCGGCGTCGGCGAGCAACAAGATCTCGTCGACCTGCGTGTCCTGCCACAAGTTCCACCTGCGCGAACTGGGGCCGATGTTCGATGCGGCGTCGATGACCGGGTTGAGGACTCAGTAGCCTACCGACTATATTTCGTGTGCGGCCTGATCAGAGGGGGAGGCGGGTGAGCGGGCGGGTGAGACGGCATGTCGGAGCGCTCGCCCCGTGCGTCGCGCGCCGGATTCGGACGCTGGGCCTTGCGGTTTCGGCTGCGGTCCTTGCGCTGACGCTGGGCGCCGCGAATGGCGCAGCCCAGGAATCTTTGACCGCCGACGAGGTCGGCCGCGTCATCGCCCAGGCCGTCGGCGAGGCGAGCGCGCGCGGCCGCGCGGCGACCATTGCCGTGGTCGACCGCGTCGGCAACGTGCTCGGCGTGTTCCGCATGAACGGCGCTACCCAGGCCGTTCAGCTCCCCGACAACCCGAACGGGCCGACCAATACCGGCCTCAACGGCATCAACGGGACGCGCAGCGCGTTGCGCTTGGCCGGCGTCAATGTCGAGCCCCTCGTTCTCGATACCGGAGCCGCAATCGCCAAGGCCGTGACCGGCGCCTATCTTTCGTCAAGCGGGAACGCCTTCTCGACGCGCACGGCGAGTCAGATCGTCCAGGAGCATTTCAATCCAAGCGAGCGGTTCGCGCCGGGCGGTCCGCTGTTCGGCGTTCAGTTCAGCCAGCTGCCGTGCTCGGATCTGAACGTGCGCTTCGGCGCCGTTGAGCCGTCGAGCGCGACGCGTGGTCCGAAGCGCTCGCCGCTCGGCCTGTCGGCCGATCCCGGCGGTCTGCCGCTCTATAAGAACGGTGTCGTGGTCGGCGGCGTCGGCGCGATTTCCGACGGCCTCTACGACTATGACATCAATATCTACAATTTCGACGTCAGCGATGACGAGCAGATCGCCATCGCCGGCACGAGCGGCTTCGATGCCCCGGCCGACATTCGCGCCAATCGCATCACGGCCGGCGGGCCGTCGCTGCGCTACGTCGACCGGGTCGCTCTGGCGAGCAATCCGTCAGCGGCGGCGAGCTTTGCGGCGATCAACGGCACGCTCGGCTCGGTCGTCTCCGTTCCGGGCTACTTCACCAGCGGCGCGCCGATCGCCGGCCAGGCTTATGGCACCCCGGCGTCGGGCTACCGCGCAGAGACGAGCGGGCTCTATGCCCCCGCCAGCGCCGTCATCCTGGTCGACGCCGCCAATGCGAACCGCTATGCGCCGCGCGCCGGCACCGACGGGGCAAGCGCGCTGACCGCGGCCGAGGTGCAGGTCATGGTGCGCAACGCGCTGCAGATCGCCTTCCGGGCGCGCGCGCAGATCCGCCGGCCGCTCGACAGCTTTGCCCAGGTCACGGTGTCGGTGGTCGATACCAATGGCGTCATCCTTGCGGTTGCGCGCACGCCGGACGCGCCGGTGTTCGGCACCGACGTGTCACTGCAGAAGGCGCGCTCGTCGATGTTCTTTTCGCACCCGAGCGCCGGATCCGACCTCACGGCGACGCCCGGGACGCTGACCGGCGCTTCGATCGCGGGCTACGTCACGGCCATGCGCAGCTTCGTCGGCGCCACCGCGCTCACGGGGGTGACCGCATTCACCGATCGCGCGATCGGCAATCTCGCCCGGCCCTTCTATCCCGACGGCGTCGATGGCTCGGTCAACGGCCCGCTGAGCCGACCCTTCCGGGACTGGTCGCCGTTCTCTACGGGTCTGCAGCTCGATCTCGTGGCGGACAATCTTGCCGGCCACCTGCTGTTCCTCAACGGGCTTTCGGCAACCGACACCGGAGTCGGCTGTACCGCCATGCCGACCACGACCGGCACGGGCGGCGCAACCGGCATCAACCGGCTCGCCAACGGTTTGCAGATCTTCCCGGGTGGCGTGGCCGTCTACCGTGGCGCAACGCTGGTCGGCGGGCTCGGCGTCTCCGGCGACGGCATCGACCAGGACGACATGATCGCCTTTCTCGGCCTGCACAATGCCGGCGTCGAGCTCGGCACCGGCGTCGGTAACGCGCCGACGTCGGTCCGTGCCGACCTGCTGACGCCGAACGGAACGCGCCTGCGTTACGTCAACTGCCCGTTCGGCGCCTTCATCGGCGATCGCTCGCGCAACGTTTGCCAGGGCAAATGAGAATCTTGCCGCCACTGCTGCTGCTGCTGCCGCTGCTGCTGCTGGCCGAGGCGCCGGCGCTTGCTGCGGAGGCGCAGCCGTCCGTCGACTCCCAGACAGCTCAGGCGGTCGGAGCACCGGCGCGCGCGCCGAATGTGACGCGTCCGACGCGGCTGATCCAGGCGATCCCGCCGCGTCAAAGGCCCGGCGCCCGGCCGCCCGACCCCGAGGAGGCGCTGCCGCCGACCGACCCGACGGCGGTGCCGCCGCCGATGCCGTCCTTGCCTTTCGAGCTGTTTCCGGTGCCCGACCGGTGGCGCATCGTCGATGCGGTCGGGGTCGAGGATCGCTGGTGGGATCCCTACAACCAGAACACGCTGAAGGGCGACCGGCCGATCTTCCGCGACTTCTTCGTCGTGCTGTCGGCTGCCTCCGATACGCTCTACGAGCCGCGCACCTTCCCGGTGCCGATCGGGTTGCAGACGACCAGCGATCCCGGGTCGAACAGCCAGTTCGGCCGCATTCACAACGACGTCTTTGCGCAGAATTTCATCCTCAGCGCCTCGCTGGTCAAAGGCGACACGGCCTTCAAGCCGCCCGACTTCGAGCTGCGTTTCACACCGGTCATCAACTTCACGCACGTCGTGGCCGACGAGGTGCGCATCCTCTATGCCGACCCGCAGAAGGGCGACACGCGGCGCGACCGCCATATCGGCATCCAGGACCTGTTCCTCGACTATCACCTCGGCAATGTGTCGGACCGGTACGACTTCATCTCCGCGCGCGTCGGCATCCAGCCCTTCTCGTCCGACTTCCGCGGCTTCCTGTTCCAGGACAACCAGATGGGCGCCCGGTTGTTCGGCAACTTCCTGAACAACCGCTACCAGTACAATCTGGCGGCATTTCGCCGCGTCGAGAAGGACACCAACAGCGGCCTCAACGCGCTCGACCGTCGGGTCCGCGACGACGACGTCTATCTCGGCAACATCTACGTGCAGGACTTCCCCGTGCTCGGCTTTACCAGCCAGGCGACTGTCGTGCACAACCGCAACCGCGAGGACGACCGCTTCCACTACGACAAGAACGGCTTCCTGATGCGCCCGGCGCCGATCGGCGACGAGCGGCCGCGCGAGTACGACGTCACCTATCTGGGCTTCAACGGCGACGGTCATTTCGGGCGCTTCAACCTGACGGCGTCGGCCTATGTCGCGCTTGGCGAGGACCGCAACAACACCTTCACCAGCCAGCCGGCCGACATCAGGGCGTTCTTCGCCGCGGTCGAACCCTCGATCGACTTCGACTGGATCCGGCTGCGCGCGCACGGAATCTATGCCTCGGGCGATCGTGATCCGTTCGACAACAAACAGGGCGGCTTCGACGCCATCTTCGAGAATCCGCAGATCGCCGGCTCGGACACCAGCTACTGGATCCGCCAGTCCATTCCGCTGATCGGCGGCGGCGGCCTCGGGCTCAGCGCACGCAACGGCGTGCTCGCCTCGCTGCGCACCTCCAAGGACGAGGGGCAGTCGAACTTCGTCAACCCGGGCCTCCGGCTGATCGGCGTCGGCGCCGACCTCGACATCACGCCGCAGCTGCGCCTGTCGGGAAACTTCAACTATCTGCAGTTCGACGACACCGCGACTCTCGAGGTGCTGCGCAATCAGGGCTCGATTCGCCGCGAGATCGGTTACGACCTCTCGGCGGCGCTGACCTACCGGCCGTTCTTCTCGCAGAATGTCGTGCTCAGGCTGTCGGGCGCCGTGCTGCTGCCCGGCACCGGTCTCAAGGACCTCTACGATACCGAGCCGCGGCACGACTACTTCTATTCGATCCTCGCCAACCTCATCCTGACGTACTGACCCATGCGACCCTGGCTGGTCCTCGCCATCGCTCTGCTCGCCGCTCCGGCTGACGCCGCGACCTCGGCCAGCCACGCATCCGCCGAGACCGCGCCGCCGGCGCCGCGCTTCCAGATGCCGGACCAGGCCGAGGCCAAGAGCCGCGGCTGTGTCACCTGCCATACCGCGACCGACGAGAAGTCGATGCACATCAACCCGGCCGTCGTGTTGGGCTGCACCGACTGCCATGGCGGCGATGCGGCCGTGACCCGGCCGCCGGCGACCGAGAAGGGCCACGCGCTCTACCGCACGGCGCAGGACAAGGCCCATGTCCAGCCGCGCTTCCCCAAGGACTGGAAGCATCCGTCGAGTGCCAACCCGGTGCGCAGCTACACGCTGCTCAACCGCGAAAGCCCGGAATACATCCGCTTCGTCAACCCGAGCGACTATCGCATCGCGCGCGAGGCGTGCGGTGCCTGCCACCTGCCGATCATCCAGCAGGCCGAGCGCAGCCTGATGGCGACCGGCGCCATGCTGTGGGGCGGTGCGGCCTACAACAACGGCATCCTGCCGTTCAAGAACTACATTCTCGGCGAGGCCTATACGCGCGATGGCCAGCCGGCCGCGCTCAAGCATCCGGGCGAGCTGACCGACGCCATGAAGCGGCGCGGTGCGCTGCCCCAGCTGCTGCCGTTGCCGGCCTGGGAAACGATCCCGCCGGGCGACATCTTCCGCGTCTTCGAGCGCGGCGGCCGCAACATCGTCACGCAGTTCCCCGAGATCGGCCTGCCCAATTCGCTGGGCCAGATCCAGCGCCTGGAGGAGCCGGGCCGGCCCGACATAAGGCAGTCGATGCGCGGCCCGGGCACCGGCCTGCGCATCGCCGTGCCGGTCATCAATATCACCAAGACCCGCCTGAACGACCCGTTCACCTGGTTCCTCGGCACCAACGACAACCCGGGCGATTTCCGCAGCTCGGGCTGCGCGTCCTGCCACGTCGTCTACGCCAACGACCGCGATCCGCGCCATTCCGGCCCCTACGCCAGGTTCGGCCACATGGGCGAGACGCAGACCGCCGATCCCACCATTCCCAGGAACGAGCCCGGCCATCCGCTCAAGCACGAGTTCACGCGCGCCATTCCGACCAGCCAGTGCATGATCTGCCACATGCACCAGCCCAACATCTTCCTGAACTCGTTCCTCGGCTACACCATGTGGGACTACGAGTCGGACGCGCCCATGATGTGGCCGGAAAAGCAGCGCTATCCGTCCGATGCGGAGATGCACGCCATCCTGGAGCGCAATCCCGAGGAAGCGTCGATCCGCGGCAAGTGGGGCGACCTCGAGTTCCTCAAGGAGGTCAGCAAGCTCAATCCGCAGCTCAAGGACACGCAGTTCGCCGACTATCACGGCCACGGCTGGAATTTCCGCGCCATCTTCAAGCGCGACCGCAAGGGCAACCTGCTGGATGCCGAAGGCAAGGTTGTGCCGGCGGAGGATCCGAAGAAGTTCGAAAAGGCCGTGCACATGTCGTCGATCCATGTCGACAAGGGCATGCACTGCATGGACTGCCATTTCGCGCAGGATTCGCATGGCAGCGGCTACATCTTCGGCGAGGTGGCGCACGCCATCGAGATCACCTGCGCCGATTGCCACGGCACCGCCACCAAGTACCCGACGCTGCGCACCAGCGGCCCCGCCGCGCGGCCGGGCGGCCATGATTTGTCGCTCGTCCGCAACGCCGACGGCAAGCGACGCTTCGAATGGCAGGGCAAGAAGCTGATTCAGCGCTCGGCGGTCACGCCCGGCCTCGAATGGGAGATGTCGCTGGTCAAGGACACGGTCGATCCGGCCCATCCGAGCTACAACGCCAAGGCCGCGCGCGCCAAGCTGATGAGCAAGCAGGCGCTCGGCATGAAGTGGGGGCCCGGCGTGGCCGGCGGCGACCTCGCCCACAAGGACGACGAGATGGCCTGCTTCACCTGCCATCTGTCGTGGACCACGAGCTGCGCCGGCTGCCATCTGCCGATCCAGGCGAACTGGAAGACGGAGCGTCACCACTACGAGGGCGGCGAGACGCGCAACTTCGCGACCTACAATCCGCAGGTCGCGCGCGACGAGATGTTCCAGCTCGGCAAGCACGCGACCGTCAAGGGCAACCAGATCGCGCCGATCCGCTCGACCTCGGCGCTGATCCTGTCCTCGACCAACATCAACCGCGAGCGGATCTACATCCACCAGGCCCCGATCGCCGCCAGCGGCTATTCGAGCCAGGCATTCGCGCCGCACTTCCCGCACACCGAACGCAAGACCGAGACCAAGACCTGTACCGACTGCCACCTGTCCCAGGCCGGCGACAACAACGCGATCATGGCGCAGCTCCTGCTGCTCGGCACGAACTTCGTCAACTTCGTCGGCTACAACGCCTGGGTCGGCGTCGACCAGGGCATCGCCGCCGTGCGCGTGACCGAGTGGGACGAGCCGCAGGCCGTGGTCGGCAGCTTCCTGCACCGCTATGCCTATCCCGACTGGTATGCCGAGCATCAGGCGCGTAAGCGCGAGCTGCCCGAGGCCTATGATCACAGCGGCGGGCCGTCGACCTGCATTCAGCAGCGCGGCGAGTACATGTTCTCGGCCGAGGGTGCCAAGGGCATGCGCATCTACGATGTCGCCAGCATCGCCAACAAGGGCATATCCCAGCGCATCATCACCGCGCCATTCTCGCCGCTCGGCCACGACACGCATATCGCGTCCAGGAACGCCACCTGCGTCGTGCTGCCGACCAATCAGCCGATCGCGCCGCTGCGCAACCAGGGTGACCTGATGCGCATCGACAACCAGGAACAGCCCTTCCATCCGATCTACAACTACGCGCTGATCACCGACGCCGAGGAAGGCCTGATCCTGACCGACGTCAACACGCTGGCCGACGGCGAGCCGCGCAACAATTTCGTCACGCGCGCGATCACCTGGAACCCGAACGGCGTGCTCAACGGCGCGCGCCACGCGACCATGGCGGGCACGACCGTCTACGTCGCGGCCGATGCCGGCGTCGTCGTCGTCGACCTCGACAAGCCGCTCGAGCCGCGTGTGATGGCCGTGGTGCCGATCCGCAACGCGCGCGCCAGCGCCATCCAGTTCCGCTACCTGTTCGTCACGTCGCCGGCCGGGCTCGACGTGGTCGACGTCACGCATCCGGACAAGCCGCGCCACGTCGAATCGGCGCGCGTGCCGCTCAAGGAGGCGAGCCGGGTCTACGTCGCGCGCACCTATGCCTATGTGGCGGCCGGCTCGGACGGCCTGGTCATCGTCGACATCGAGCGGCCGGACGTGCCGGTCGTCTACCAGCGTTTCACCGCGGACGGGGCGCTCAACGACGCCCGCGACGTGATCGTCGCGACGACGAACGCTTCGCTGTTCGCCTACGTCGCCGACGGCCGCAACGGCCTCAAGGTGCTTCAGCTTACCTCGCCCGAGATCCAGCCCAACTTCTACGGCTTCAGCCCCGAGCCGAAGCCGCACCTGATCGCTTGGTACAAGACGGGCTCGCCGGCGCTGTCGCTCTCCAAGGGCCTCGACCGCGACCGCGGCGTCGACGAGACCGGCCACCAGATCGCGGTGTTCGGCCGGCTCGGCTCGCGGCCGTTCACGGCCTCCGAAATGAAGCGCTTCTATCTCGACTCGTCTGGCCGGCCGTGGACCGTGACCGACGAAATCCTGATGAAGGACTTCGCGCCGGCGCGGCGGTAGCGCGCCACGGCGGATTCGATGGAATATTGAAAGTCGGCTCGGCCGCTGCCTGTGATGGCGGCGCACGGGCGAATCGTGGCTGGTTCTGGTGAACGACCCCACTCGCATCTTCCTGACCATCTCGCTGCCGCTCGCCGCCTTCAATCTGCTGAACCAGGCGTCGCGCACGGTCATGACGATCATCGGGCCGGTGCTCGCCGTCGAGTTCTCGCTGTCGGCGAGCGAGCTCGGGCTGCTGGCGGCGTGTATGTTCGGGGTCTATGCGATGACCCAGCTGCCGGGCGGCTTGGCGCTCGACCTGTTCGGCCCGCGCCGGGTCCAGACCTGCATGTGCCTGATCACGGCATGCGGCTTTGCGCTGTTCGCCCTGTCCGACAGCTTTGCCGGCTTCGTCGTCGCGCGCATGATCCTGGGGTTCGGCATCTCGCTCGCGCTGATGTCGATCCTCAAGGCCAACAGCCAATGGTTCCCGCCCGCTCGTGTCGCCGGCATGACCGGGTCGGCCATGGTGGTCGGATCGCTCGGCAGCGTTCTGACCACGGCGCCGGTCGAGGCGGTGTTGCCGGCGCTCGGCTGGCGCGGCGTGTTCTGGGTGCTTGCCGCCGCGTGCCTTGTCGTCGCGGCGTGGCTCTGGTTTTCGGTGCGCGACAAGCCTGGAGCGGCGTCCGGGCGCACGCTCGGCGAGGAAATCAGGATTGTCGTCGCAATCTGCGTCTCGCGCGCGTTCTGGCGCTACGCGCCGGGCGTGGCGCTGCTCTCGGTGCTGAACTTCACCTATCTCGGCCTGTGGGCGGGACCCTGGCTGCGCGACGTCGCCGGCTTCGATGGCGCCACGCGGGCGCGCACGCTGTTCTTCTACACGGTCGCCATGATGGTCGGCGCCTTCGTGATCGGCCAGACGGCCAGTCGCGCCCAGGCGCGCGGACACCCGGCCATCCTCGTGCCCGCGCTGTGCATCGCCGGGCTGCTGGTGGCGCAGATCGGCCTGATCCTGCGGCCGACCGACCTGCCGACCGTGACGGTGCTGTGGGTCATGTTCGCGTTTTTCGGCGCGGGCGGGCCGGCCGGCTACGTCGCGGTCGGCCAGATGTTCCCGCCCGATCAGACGGGCCGCGTCGCGACCGCGATCAACACGCTGACCCTGGGCGGGGCTTTTCTCTTGCAGGCGCTCATCGGTTGGATCCTCGACCTCTGGCCGCGCACGGCGTCGGGCGGTTGGGAGCCGCAGGGCTACTCGATCGGAATGATCGTGACGGTCGCGCTCCACGTCTTCGCCGCCAGCCATCTCGCCGGCTGGCGCTGGCCGCGCCAGGGCGCGGCAGGGTAGCATCCTCCGATGCGCGAATTCGGCATCGGGCAATCATTGCCGCGTATCGAAGACGAGGCGCTGCTGCGCGGGCTCGGCCGGTACACGGACGACATCGTCCTGCCGCGCCAGACGCACATGGTCATCCTGCGCTCGCCGCACGCCGCGGCACGCATCAGGTCGATCGACTGCGCCGCCGCAGCCGCCAGCCCGGGCGTGGTCGCCGTGCTGACCGGTCGCGATGCGGCGGCCGACGGGCTCGGATCGCTGCCTTCGCACATCAAGCGCAAGCGACCGGATGGACGGCCGAATCCGGAGCCGCCCTATCCCGTGCTTGCCCTCGACCAAGTCAGGCATGTCGGCGACACGGTTGCGGCCGTGATCGCCGAGACGCTCGCCGCGGCGCGCGACGCTGCCGAGCTGATCGAGGTCGACTACGAGCCGTTGCCCTCCGTCACTGCCACCGAAGCGGCGACGCGGCCGGACGCGCCGCGCGTGTGGGACGATGCGCCGGGCAATGTCTGCTTCCTCTTCGAGCTCGGCGACAAGGCGGCGGTCGAAGCCGGCTTCGCGCGCGCCGCCCATGTCGCGCGTCTCGATTTCACCATTTCGCGCGTCTCGGCCAATCCGATGGAGCCGCGCAATGCGCTCGCTGCCTTCGATGCCGCCGATGGACGCTACACGCTCTATGCCGGCATGCAGGGCGCGCACGGCTTCCGCAGCGACCTCGCCGAGTCCGTTCTCAAGGTGTCCGAGACGGCGCTCCGCGTCGTGGCGCCCCATTGCGGCGGCGCCTTTGGCATGAAGCAGGGCATGTTGCGCGAGCCGGCCTTGGCGCTCTGGGCCGCGCGGCGGGTCGGCCGGCCGGTGCGCTGGCAATCCGACCGCAGCGAAGGGCTGGTCTCCGATCACCACGCGCGCGACAACATCACGACGGCCGAGCTGGCGCTCGACAAGGACGGCCGGTTCCTGGCGCTGCGCGTCAGGACCACGGCCAATCTCGGCGCCTATCTGTCGACCCATGGCCTGCATTCGCCGACCAACAATCTGGGCGGCCTCGCCGGCACCTATACGACGCCGGCGATCCACGCGACGGTGACCGGCGTGTTCACCCATACCTCGCCGACGGCACCCTATCGCGGCGCGGGGCGGCCGGAGGCCTCCTATGCGGTCGAGCGCGTGATCGACGTCGCG
>VGDO01000113.1 GCA_016869645.1 Alphaproteobacteria bacterium | reverse complement strand
GACTGTTCCAGGCCGCCCGCGCGCGGGCGCGCGGCTACAGAAAGACCGCGACCTACGTCACCATCATCTACCTGCTCGGCGCACCGCTCCCCGATCTCTTCAATTCCATCTGAAACGTCGAGGAGCCAGATGCTCAAGTCGGCCAACTCAAGTGAGGTCGTCGACCTCGACAATGGAATCGACATTCGCCCTGAGAACGGCGTCGTATATCTCGGCGCGAAGCACCTGAACCCCAGCGGGTGTCGCCACTCCGACCTGCACGGTCTTGCCGCTGACGCCCAGCACACGCACCCGGATGTCGGCTCCGATAACGATCTCCTGACCGACCTTGCGCTTGATGTTGATCATCCGGCGTTGCTCCAGACCGAGACGGTCTTCGTCCGAACTTCACCGGACGACGTCAACCGGCCGGTGCGTCCCGCAGGCACAGATGCGCGTCCGGCATCATGCCACACTCTCAGGGAGAAATCAGCAGGCATGACGCGGCTTGTCGGCCCATGCGCCGATCCGCCAAGCTCTTCGCCAAACCTCGCGATCTGGGGCGCGCTCGGCGACGGTCGGGGGCGGCGGCGCGATGTCCGGGGCGCCAGGCCGGTCCGACCTACACGCGGCCGAAGTCTTGGTCAAGCCGACGCATCAGCTCGTCGGCCTGGCCAAGGATCTGGCGGGCTTGCCGATTGTCGCCAGACCACAGCAGTACTTTCAGAGAGACACAGAGCCCGACGATTTCGTCGATGGTGCCCAAGAGACCTTGCGCGTGCGCATGGCCGCCCGTCTCCGCCGTGGCGGCGGACGTGCGCCCGGCGCTCGGGTGTTCCGGGCGCCTGGCGTCACGCGACTCCAGTTCGACAACGAGGCGTTCGCGCAGCCACTGCTCGAACAACTTAGACTTGCGTCGATGCAGCGCGCTTTCAATGGCGCGCTTCAGGCCGGCGGGGACGACCGGCTTGATCAGGAAATCGACTGCATTCAGACGGACCGCCAGGATCAGGTTGTCGGTCGTGGGCATGCCGCTGACGATGATCATTTCCGGCGCCGGCTCGAATTCGGCCCGCTCCTGCAGCCGTTCGGTCACGTTGAAGCCGTTGAGCCCCGGCATGTAGATGTCGGAGATCAGGATACCGATGTCGGGACGCCGCGCGACCGCATCGAGCGCCTCCTCCGGGTTGGTCGTCGCAATCACTTCGTACCCCTGCGCGGAACAGAACTCGGACACCTCTTCGACGAAACACGGCTCGTCGTCGACCACCAGGATCGGGACCGGCCTATTCAGTTTATCAACCTTGCGCCAATTGTCGTGATGCACAGGAGAAGTCATTTTCATATCTATGTCCGTTTGCGGATGCCGCCTGCCGGCCTCAACCGGCTCCGGCGGCTGCCAGTTTCTCGACGATCTCCTTCGCAAACCGCTCGCCCAGCTCGGTCAGGACCAGGATGCTGCGCCGCCGGTCGGTCGGATCGTCCCGCTTCGCCAGGAAGCCGACCTTCAGGAGCCTATCAATGCGGCGCAGAGCCGTCGTCTGTGGCATGCTCGAGCTGATGGTCAGGTTGGTCACGGGCACGCCCTGCCGGCGGACCGCGGCCCTCATCACCTCAAGGATGATCGGCCACGAGTCCACCTCGACGCCGTGCTTGGCGAAGTGCCCATCGACGAGGCCGTAGACGCGTATCCACATTTCAATCTTGGTGCTCAGCCACGTGTTGCCGACCGACAACGGCGGCGTCTCGCCGGCTTGGCCGAGCTCTGCATCGATGGAAGCCGGCTCCGGAAGGCCGGCGTCGCCTTCGGGAGGTCCCATCCGATCGAGCTTCATCGCCGTGCCGGCGATGCGCCGGCTCAGATTCTCCATGGCGCGGAATTGCCCGATCATCTCCTGCAGGTTCTCGTGACGTCGCCTGGCGGTCGCGATGCGCCTCGCCGCGCGGTTCACCGCCCCAAGCAGAACCGTCTTGTCGACCGGCTTGCCGACGAAGTCCACCGCGTTGTGCCGCAGGGCGTCCAGAACGATCTGGGAGCCGGACAGGCCGGAGCAGAAAATCAGCTGCAGCGAATCGCTGCCCTGCAGGCGCCTCTCCAGGGATCGCGCCAGCTCGAAGCCCCCCATGTCGGGCATGGCAATGTCGCTGACGACAATGGCAATCGAGCCATCATGATCGATCTGCCGCAGCGCCTGCGCGCCGCTCGCGGCCGTCAGCAGGCGGTGCCCGTACGGGCCGAGGATCTCGCTCAACTCTGACAATGCCTGCCGATCATCGTCGACGAGAAGGATGACGCAAGGCTGCATGGCCGCACCTGCTCGCCAATCAGCAGCAGTCCGTTCCGGCATGCGCGCGGCGCTTCATCCGGCCGACTGCCGCACCGTCAAGTCACCGCACGGCGGTCGCAGCGTGATGTGGGAGCGCCCCTGCGCCAGGGCCCAGGCAACCATGTCCATCGGCGGCATGGCGCTGGCAAACAAATGACCCTGGCCAATGCAGCATCCCATATCAAGCAGCATGCGCGCCTGGTCTACCGTCTTGATACCCTCAGCCACCACCGCAACTTTGAGATCCGACGCCAGCCGGATGATGGAGTCGACTATCGCCCGGGCGCGGCTCTCCTTGCCGATTGCCGCGATCATGGCCCGGTCGATCTTGATCTCGGTCAGGGGCATGTCCTCGAGCAGCTCGAGATTGTTCATGCCCATGCCGAAGTCATCGATCGAGATTCCCATGCCCTTGAGCCGGCAGCGGACCAGCGTCCGCAAGCTGGCGGATTGGCGTTCGATCCGCGCGGTCTCCGTTATCTCCAGTATGACATCACTCGGCGACAGACCGTTGATCTTGATCAGCGCTTCGAGGCGCTCGGGCAGCGCGCCGTCGATCAGGCTCTTGGCGGAGAAATTGACTGAAATGGTTCCGTGAACGCCGCGATCACGAAGCTGTCTTGCGGCAGAGAACGCACGCGAGCAGGCAAAATTCGTCAGCGTGTTGATCAGGAAGCTTCTCTCCGCCACGCGGATGAAACTGCTCGGATTGACCAGCCCCAGGGTGGGCGATTTCCAGCGTAGGAGAGCCTCGGCTCCCTGATAGGTGCCGTCGATCAGCGACACCTTGGGCTGGAGATGCACGGACAACTCCCTGCGGGACAGAGCAACCTGCACATGCTCCTGGGTCAGAAACTCGTCCGGCAGCGCACGGTTCTCGTCCGCGGGCAGGCTGTCGAGTCCGCGCCTAACGGTCTCCTCTAGCGCGCGGGCGGCGACCGGCTTCTTGAGCACCGCGACCAGATGCAGACCCGCGGATCGCGCGGCGTCAGCCGCAATGCGCAGGATGGCGTCGTCGTAGCCACTCATCAGAATCAGCCGGCTGCGCACGCCGTGGCAGCGCAGCGCCTCGATCACCGCCATGCCGTCCGCCTCTGGCATGGCCAGGTCGAGAATGAGCAGATCAGCCCAATTCTGCGCGCGCACGATCAGCTCGACGGCGCTGCTGGTCCAGATGCAGTGATAACCGGCCCGGTGCAGAATTTCCGCCATTTCGCTGCACAGAGCTTCGTCGTCGTCCGCAATCAAGATCCGCTTCATGACCATGTCTTCGGTGTCTCCAAGGGATTATCGGGTCCGTCCGTGGGCTGCCCGACTCCGGTTTCCGGGGCGGCTCGTTCGACCGTCAATCGGCCGTCCGACGACCATCGCTTCGCCATCGGCATCGGTGCCTGGCACAGCTTCATTCGCTCATTGGATCATCAATTCCTGGATCAGGACCGCGCGGGCCCGAATGGCCTTGTCGAGCCCGTTGATGCGGTGCAAGATCTCCGACCGTACGGCAATCAGGCTCGATACCGACACGAATGCATCGGTCTGTTGTGTCCGAAGAAACAGCTGCACCGCGTCGACGATCTTCGGAATCTGCGACTTTGCGGCGCCTTCGCCTTGGCTGTCCGCCACCTCGATGGCCAGGGTCAAGCGGAGATAGCGGGGTTTTGCGCTGTCCTTGATGTTGACGACCACGGTCGGAATCGACACGAAAATCGGACCGGTCGGCAAGGCGTTGGAGGCCGATGGCTTCTTGGCGGCATCCTCCTTGGGCTTGTCAGGTTGCGCCTTGTCGCCGTCACGAGCCGCACCTCCGGCCTCGTCAGCCGCGCCCGCCTTGCCACCGGTCCCGGCCTCTTGCTCTTCGGTAGCGGGCGCCGGCTTGTTCCGCAGCAGAAGGAAATACGCGGCACCTCCAGCCCCTGCGATCACGATCAAACCGAAAAGGATCAGCAGGATGATCAGCAGGAGCCGGCTCTTTTTTTTCACGGGCGGCTGCTCGGCGCCCTCACCCTCGGCAGCTGCCGGCTTTTTTTCCTCAGCCATCGCCGATCACTCTCCTTCAAGAACCCGCAGCTGCCTTTTCCGCAGGCTCCGGCACGGCAAGGCCGAACCCATAGTCGACGCCAAGGTCGCGCGCCAGCACGGTCATGTCCGGGGTGTCGATGCCGCCGGCATAGAGCTTGAGCCGGCTGGCCTTGGCCGACCGGCAAAACACCTCCATCTCCTCGCCGGCATCCAGGGAGCAATCGGGCGCAATCGCCATGGCTCCCGTCTCCTGCATTCCGGCGAACGACTTGAAGCCGGCGTCGAGCCGCAGCATCGTGGCGAAACAGAATGGACGCACAATGCCGGAAATTTCGATCAGGCGGCCGAGCGCGACGCCGGCCGGAATTGCCGTGATTTCGTAAACGACGCCGCGCCGCATCGGGTTCGGCACTCTCTGCGCCAGCTTGAGATACAGGCTACGTGTGTAGGCATTCGCCAGCGTCTCGAAGCTGACCGACGAAATCATCGGCAGCGTGATCTTGCGCGCGTACATGGCCCTCAGCTCGGTTCGCATGGCGCGCTGGCAGCGCAGATCCAGCTTGGCCCGCAGCTTCGGATCGTCGAAGTCGTCCAGGAAAGTCAAATCGTCAAGCCCGCCATCCGACTGATCGGACTGCGACGCCAGGTAGCGCATGACCAGCGAGCCGCTTGCAAGGTCGACAACCGGCTGCGGGACGAACCTGATCCTGTCGATGAGCGCAGCCGGGGACGGGACACCCGCGTCCTCGTCGTCGTCCAAGGCCAGCTCGGACTCGAGGTTGATCGCGCTCGGCCCATCCTGCTGCGCGCCGGCACGCTGAAGATCGAGAAAGCTGAGTTGCCGAAATCTGAGCGCATCTTCCTTGTCGTCGTGCAGCACCTCGCGGACGGTCAGGCTCAGAGGACCGAGATCTTCTCCCGTCACCGCCAGAATCATGGACTGATCGAGCTTGATCGCTCGCACCGCCGCGTCCTTTTTCAAACCGCTGCCGATCATCAGGATGAAATCAATCGGCCCGACCGGCACCATGATGTCGGCCTCGGTCAGCTGCTCGCGGATGGTCTCGCTCGCCGTGCGGTTGGCCTTTTGGCCCATATAGGTCCACGCGTTGCCGAAGCGGCTGCGCACGCCGTCCAGGCTGAGCACGAACAGCCGGCCGGCAATTCGATCCGGCGCAATCTGAATGATGCTCCGCAGTGCGTCCTCGAGTTTGCTCAGCTCGTCCAGGCGTCTCAATTTCGGATTGTTGGCTTGCGGACCCATGGGCGCGAGCGGCAAGTCCCGGCCAGGGTTTCCGCGCTTGAACATCCTGGTAATGAACTCCAGCATCCCCACCTCTACTCTCTCGGCGACCGTCGCCTCCGAAAGCCCATCGCGCATCTTCAATTTGCCATGAATTCGACGAAAGCTACGTTCTGGTTGCACCAATCCGGAACGACCGGCCTCAAAATTCGATCATTTTGAATATAACGACTTTGTTGATGGGCAATTCGGAACCTTTGACACATCCTTCGTATTGCGTCGCCAATGCCAGGTCAGTGCAGGGCGTAGCGGCGATGATCTGATCAGCCAGGGCGCGGAGATCGGCAGCGACCTGCAAGGGCGCATCGGCCGACTTCAGATAGGTATCCAGTCGTTCCTCCAGCCGGCTTGTCGCCATCTCGAGAAAGCGGGGCATTCGCGACCGCAGGATCAGTTCCGAACCGGTCGTCGGCAGCTCCAGCGCGGCGGCGACCAGGACGCCGCGCTGGTGCCCGTCGATCAACCGTCGACCAACCAGATCGGGCAGTTTGACCATTCGCGGCGCGATGACGACCACTGGCTGCGGTTGCGGCGGCTTGGGCGCATCGACGATCGACCGAACGGCCGCGCCCAGGCCCAGGCCGATGCCGATCAGCGCGGCGATCAGCACGACCGAACCGGCGGCGAGCACGGGCACTGGCAGTCCCGTGACCCGCCGGCGCTCCGCTTTCGGCGCGAGCGCACCGTCCCCGGCTGCCGCCTCGCTTCCCTTGGACGACATGATCGATCGCAGTGCGCCGCTCGTCGACGGCTACATGTTGGGAAACAGGCGCAAGAGCGATTCGGGCATCTTGTTCGCCTGCGCCAGCATGGCGACGCCCGCCTGCATGAGGATCTGCTTGCTGGTGAACGTCGTCATTTCGCGCGCGACATCCAGGTCGAGCAGGTCGCTGCGCGCGGCCTCGGTGTTCTCGATCGATGTCGCGAGGTTGGTCGAGGCAAACTCGAGGCGGTTCTGCGACGCGCCGACATTGGCGCGCACCGTGCTCAGCTTGAGAATGGCGTCGGTCACCTTGGCCGAGGCGGCCTTGGCCAGATTCTCCTCGATGACGCTGCTGCTCGTCAGCTTGAGCGCGTCGGTGGTGATCCCGTCGACGCTGAACGAGAGGACGTCCGTATCGCGCGCCGCGGTTCCGAGCTTGAAGTTGAATTGCTTGCTGTCGGCGACGGTGCTGCTGTTCGCCCCGACAAGCTGAGACAGCGTCGCCAGGTAGATCGACCCGTAGTCGAGGGACGGCCTCGCCTCGTTGGTCGATATGAACCTGATGGTCGCCACCAGGTTCCGGTCTGCTTCGCTCGAGATCGTCACGTCGCGCAGCTCCGCCGTGTAGACATTGCCCTCGCGCTGGCACACGCCGTAGATGCGCGGCGGGATCCGGGTCTCGGCGTTCTCGACCTCGGTGATCGACTTGTAGGTGGGAGTCGTCGTGTTTCTGATCGTGGCCAGAGTGCTCGTCGTCAGCTGGGATCCCTCGGACAGCGTCGCCACGGCCTGCTGGCCGCGCGAATCCGACTTCGTCGGATCGAAGGTCGCGCGCGTGATCACCTGCAGGCCCAGTTTGCTGAACGTCAGGGTCTGGGCGCCGCTCGCGGACGTCGTGACCGTCTGTGACACCCCGCTCTCGGCATCCTCCACCGTGATCGAGGCCGACGTGGCGCCCGGCGTCACGGTCACCATCACTTTCGCGGGATCGAGAGCGAGCAGCTTCGGCGGCTGCACCACCGTGATCGCATCGATGTTCGGATCGGCCGCCGGCGGCGCGAAGATGAAGCTAGCCACGCTGGCGGCATTGGCGGCCGCCGGCGTGGCCAACGTGATGTTCACGCCGCTGGTGAAGCCGGCCGCCGACACGCTGGCAGCGGAAAAGCTGATGGACTGGATGTGGTTGCTGGCATCGAGCGTCGTCGTGCCGGTCGCGACGTTGACATAGCTCCCGGCGTTCAGCTTCTGCAGGACCGCGACGGCGGCGCTCGCGTTGCCATCGACGATGCCCGTCACGTTGACGCGATAGGTGCCTTCCGCCGTCGTGTTGGCGGTCGGATCGCCGCCGCCGAAGGTGAAATTGCCAACCGTGGCCACATTGATCGCCGTGAAGGCGTTGGTGCCGCGCAGATCGTCGTCGAGCGTGATGCGCTTGTTGTAGGATTCGTTGGTTCCATAGATGTAGAAGGTGCCGTTGTCATCGGTGTCGACCTTGAGCAGCTGCGGCAGACGGGAGAAGGCGGCCCCGGCCTTGATGACGTTGATGCCCTCTTCCTCGAGCCTGGACGGCACGATCCGCAGGCTTGCATCCGAGCTCGCTGGCACGCTCGCGCTGTCGATGTAGCGATTCTGATCGATGAACACGTCGGCAGAGCCGTTGTTGATGACGCGTGTCGGGTCGAACCCGAGCTCGTGGGGGAAGCCGTTCGATGTCTTGTTGAAGAGGTTGTTGAGCGTCACGGTCATGCCGAGCTGAGAGAACTTGACCACCTCCGTCTGACCTTCGGGAATGCTGCGGTTGGCCAGCGTGACGGTCTGCGCCGTTGCGGTGTCCAGGGAGCGTGCCGTGAGTTCGCGCGTAACCTGGTTGTACGAAAACCGATAGACCGAGCTCTGCACGTCTTCGTCGAAGGCGATGTTGTCGAAGCCGCTCTCGTTGCTGATATGGTTGACAAAATTTTCGTTGCCGTCGTAGCTGAGCCCGTTGAGTCGCTTTTCGACGTCCACCGTGCCGTTGACCAGCAGGTTTCCGGCAAACTTGGTCGTGATGGCGATTCGATTGATTTCCGAGAGCAGCGATTGGTATTCGTTGTCGAACATTTGCCGCTCGGTCGACGAGAACTGGCCGGACGACGCCTGCACGGCCAGCATCTTGGCGCGCACGAGAATCTCGCTGACATTGGCCATGGCGCCGTCGGCGATCTGCAGCAGAGACCCGGCTTGGCGCGCGTTGACCGTCGCCTGCTCCATGGCCATCACTTCGGCCTTGAGGGCGGAGCCGATCGCCATCGACGCCGCGTCGTCTTTCGCCGAAACCACACGGGATCCTGACGACAGCTTGTTCAGCGAATTGGTCGCCTGCTGGTCGGCCGCGCGCAGGTTACGCTGTGCGATGTTCGCGGCAAAATTCGAGATGACGTTCAAAGCCATGGGACGCTCCTTAGGGTGGCGTCCAAACCTGTACGGCTGGGCGCGCCGAGACACCGCCCCGCAAGATGCGTGCCAGGAACAAATTTTTGGCGGCCGGGCCAGCCGCGCCGCGGATTTCCGGCGCTGCCGTCGCAATGGCACGGCGCGTGCACGGAGTGGACCAGTGCAAATATTGTTGCTGGTGAACCGGCGTGAGCACACGAGCTGTCAACGCGGTCAGCGTCGCGGAGGTCGCCCAGGCCGTCCGGGACCGTGGCGGGGATTTCCGCTACTTGGCTGCGATAATGCAGCTCGAGAGCGGCGGCAACGCGACGGCGCGCGCCGCGACGTCGACGGCTGCCGGCGCCTTCCAATTCACCGACTCGACCTGGCTGGACCTCATTGCGCGATCGGGCGCGCAGGTGGGGCTGGCCCGTGAAGCCGCCCTGATCGGCAGGAGCAGCGCCGGCCAGCCAGTGGTCGCGGATCCGGACGAGCGCACGGCGATCCTCGCCCTGCGCGAGCGGATCGGTCTGGCTGCCGCCCTGGCGCAGGAGCTGGCCGACGCCAACGCGCGGCATCTGACGGCCCGGCTCGGCCGGCCACCCGATCGGGCGGAACTGTACCTGGCCCATTTCCTGGGAGCGCGAGGCGCGGCGGCGTTGCTCGCCGAAGCCGGGGAGGGGAACGGCGACCGGCCCGCCGCCGATCTTCTGCCGCGGGCGGCGACGGCCAATCGCGACACCTTTTTCCGCGGCGGCACCGCCGTCTCGACCGCGGCATTGGTCGAATCGGCGGCCGCTGCGTACCGGCGCGCCGAGACCACGCTAGATCTCTCATCCAATCAGGCGCCCGGAGACAGGGAGACCGACCGCCGGCAAAGCAGTACCGCGCCCCCAGGCACCGCAGGTCACCCGGCGCCCCCCAGGACCACGGCGGCCACGCCCCCGGCTGGGTGGGCACTTGCTTTTCTCAGTCTGCTATCCATCTCCAGCCTTGGGCTCGCCTATGCCGACGGCGAGTCCGACACGGCGCCGGGCGACGGCAACTTCCGGTCGCCCGGCTTCCTCTTGGCCCATCATGGTGCCAGGGCCATCGACCTGGTCGCCTGAATTCGAGGGAAACACCACATGAAAGTCAGCCACAGTCCAGACTTCGCCGCTACCGGCATCCCCGCAAGAATCGATCCGGCATCGCCGCGCGCCGGCGAAACTGCGGCGGACGCCGCGGGCTCGGCCGCCCTGGCGGCGGCGGTGGCGGAGGACATGCGCGCCGCCTGCATTTGGACCCCCGACGCCGTCGCCCTGGCGATCGATGCCGCCCGGCGGCATTAAGGCCAGGTCATGGCTTGCCGCGCAGGCCCCGCCGGTCGCGGCGAGGCACCACCCCATCCGTCGCGCGTCGACCGTCATGAATCCTTGGAACGACCGCGGACGCTGTCGATGAACTCCTGCGCCCGGCGGGCACTCGCCTGATCGCCGGCGCGGTAGCTCACCGTCACCGTCATCGTCAGATACGGCATGAATTGGTTCTCCCATTTCACGACATATCGCTTCCCGCCAACCGTGCGCTCGCCGCTGACGACGAAGAGAACCGCGTCCTGCAGCCGCTTATAGAAATAGCTTTGGCCGAACGTGCCCAGCTTGCGGGTATGCTCGAAATAGGCCTGGATTGCCTCCTCGCGCTCCGGCTGAAACGGCCGATTTGCCACCGGCTTGAAGCAGCTGTATTGCAGCAGCAGCGAGCGGTCGCTCGACACGAACTCCGCCCCGGTCAGCTTTCCGAGGCGGCCGAACGGATCTTCCTGGTCGACGGAGAAATAGGTCGCCGGGCCTGGAAAGGATGCCGATATGCCGCATGATCTGGGTGACGTCGCGGCCGGAGCCGCCCCGTCCGCCCGCGGCGCCGGCGCAGCCATCGCGCCGGCGACCGCAAGGGCGGCCGCGACTGGCACGATCCAGCCGGCGCGCCCAAGGCTCCTGTCATGCGTCATCGCGGCCATTCTTCCGGCTATCCAACTTTGGACCACCCCGAGCGCTGCGGCCGACCTCAGGATGGACCGCCTGGTTCTGCCGATTCTGGCCGCCGACGGACGCGTCGCCAGCAACGTGTCGTTCACCGCCGTGCTGGAGATTGCCGACATCGAACTCGCGGCGGCGCGGTCGCGCATTCCCGAATACCGCGACGTAGTTGTCGTGACGTCGCTCGGCTATTTCGGGCATGTCGCACGAACGTCGGGCTCGATAGACCCGGGGCGGCTGCAGGAACTGCTCCGGAGCAGGCTCCACCTGCGCCCGGAGCTTCCGCCGGTCCGAAGCGTTGTCTTGGTCGACTTCATCGTCAAGCCGGCGGCTGGTTCAGCTCAGTGAGATCCTCCCGGGCCTCCCGCAGCAGCATCTCGACCTGATCGAGCTTCGCCCGGTCGGACAAGTTGGTCCGAAGCACGCGGCGGATCTCCGACGCGACCGTCCAGAACAGCCGGATGCAAGACGCCTCGCCGATGGGGCCGTCTGCGCTCATCAGCGCCGCCGCCGAACCAGATCGCGACGCTCGAGCGCCGCCTCGGTTTCTGCCAACCGCCTGTCGATTCGGTAAAGCTTGCGCGTGTCGCTGTCGACGTCGCGGATGATGGCCAACAGCTCATCGATCAGCGCCGACAGCTCGGCCGCGGCTTTCTTGGAAGGGTCGGACATCGGTTTGTCAGATCATCTGGTGGAAAGCCAACCACGAATGACGCTGACGGCCTCCTCGGGGTGCTTGTCGAAGATCTCGGTGATTCGGCGCACGGCGGACGCCTCGACCTGGCCTTCAATCTTCTCGATGTCGATCATCTCAGCAAGCTGCTGCGACCGCTTCTGCTCGAGCTCCTTCATCTCGTTCTCGATCTCCGCCTTCAGTGCGGCGACCTCGTCTTCCGGCCCCGCCAGCGCCGGCGTCTCCGGCCCCGCCGGCAGCAGCAGCGCGTCGTCCGCGATCCCTACCGTGCCCGGCCTCAGCGCGCCGAGCAGCGGCCTGATCGCAAATATGACGATCGCTGCGACGGCGAGCCCGAGAACGCCGAGCTGGCTGAGACGGACAATGTCGTCGCGCGTGAACCACATCTGTCCATCAGACAGCCCGGTCGTATCCGGCGGCGCAAATGCCAGATTGACCACCTCGACGACGTCGCCGCGGTCGGCGTTGAAGCCGACAACCGATCGAACCAATCGCACGAGTTGCTGCAGTTCGGCGTCACTGCGCGGCTCGTACTTGGCAGCGCCCGAACCGTCCGGCAAATACTTGCCGTCGACCATGACGGCCACCGAAAGGCGCTGCAGCGTACCTGGCTCGATCGTCTCGCGCACCTGGGTCTTGGATACCTCGTAATTGGTGGTTTCCTCGGTGCGATTGGTGACTTCCTTTGATTGCTGCCCGGCCGGGGGCGTGCTCTGCCCCTCGGGAATGTTCTGTCGGACAGAGACATCGCGATTCTGGCGCAAGTTGTCGCGGTTGGCGCCCTCTTCGACGATCTGGATCGACCGCTCGACCCGGCTCTTCGGGTCGAAGCTTTCGCTCGTCCTGGTGATCGAGGACAGCGAGAATTCGGCCGTTACGTCCGCCCGGACCTTGCCCAGGCCGACATGCTGCTCGAGCAGCCTCTCGATCGAGTCTCTGGCCTTTCGCTCGAAATCGAACTTCCGCTCCATGATGCTTGCCGACACGGCGGACTGCATATCGCCGTCGCCACGCGCCAGCAGGTTGCCGCGCGTGTCGGAGATCGCCACGCGCGACCCAGCCAGATCCTTGACCGAGGACGCAACGATCTGCTGGATCGCCTCTATGCTGCGCTTGGGCAGCATGCGGTCGCTCGCGGGCTTCAGCAGAATCGACGCCCGCGCCTCCGAGCCCTGCTGCGAGAACAGCTCGCGCATCGGCATGACCAGGTGGACGCGCGCGGATTCGATGCCTTCGATCGCGCCGATGGTGCGCGCCAGCTCGCCTTCCAGCGCGCGGATCCGATGGACCTGGAACAGGCTGTTGGTCGTCGACAGCGCATCCAGCTTGTCGAACAATTCGTTGCCTATCGTGCCGCTACCGAGCAGTTTGCTTTCCGCCAGCAGGATCCGCAGCCGTGGAAGGTGGGATTTCTCGACGAGAATCGTCGTGCCCATGTCGTCGAGGCGAAACCGCTCGCCTGCTCCCTCGAGCTTGCGGATGATGGCGCCCGCCATTTCCGGGGTCGCTCGCGTGAGCAGCACGCCGTACTCCGGCGCAAGCAGCAGCGCGCCGAAATAGACCAGCGCCGCCAGGGCGCCGACTACGGCGGCGATGATGCCGATCACTTGCGGCGAGCCGAGAGACTTGAACGCCACCGTCAGCCGCCCGGCAAGACTTTCCGCTGCCGGCGCCTCGTTTCGTTCGGTGTCAGACAGGGCTACCAAGCTGCCTCCACGGCAACGCTAAGTCCAACAGCGGTGCGTCGACGCCATCGTGTTGATAACTCAGTAAAAATATTCTCCGTTCGACCACAAAGCCATCGCCGATTGCACCAGGGCAGACCGATCGCGCGCGGATTCGCGTCAAGTTGGACCAAACGGGAAGACGACAGGCGGTGCCGGTGTTTCAATGTTTCGACATTGCGGAGCAAGCGAACGAAACGACCACCATTGCAGCCACACAGGGTTCGACGCGCGACATTGCCATGCGGGGATCATTTCCGGCTGTCACCGCCGTAGACGGCCTCCGGCAGGTGCGCCGGCACACGCGCTCGCATCGCCCGCCGGTGTTCGCCGTCATCGCCGGCATGCGGTATCGCATGCGCGACATCTCCTATGGCGGATTTGCCATGGACGGGTGGCTGGGCGTATCCAAAGCTGTCGCGCCTCTCGCCGGCGAGATCGTCGCCGGCGAGATCGTCGCCGATGACCTCGACGAGGCGACGGGCGGTGGCCGGATCCCGTTCGAGGCTAGGCTTCTGCGCGCCGAGCCGAAGAGCGGCACGATCGCCGCGGAATTCGTTTCGATCAATGACAATGACTTCGACAGGCTGATGGCGCTGCTCGCCGCTGCCGCAACGACGCAAGCCTATGTCGCCGAGCTGGAGGCCAACGGCAGGTTTCCGCCCGCCCTGCTCCACATGCTTCGGCGCGTGCCGCCGAGCGTGCTGCGCAGCTTCTCCCGCCGGCAGATCGACGCAATGATCGATGGCTTTCCCGTGGTCGCGCCCGCCCGGTCGTACAATGCCGCCGAAGGCTGGGGCGTGCCCCCGCTGGGGTTCGCCAGTGGCCTCCGGCACGTGACCACCCCTGCGGCGCGGTTCTCGCTCGGCCTGCTCAAGGCGGTGGCTCTCGCCGTTGTCGCATTTGCGACGATGTACGTGGCCATTCTCGCGGTTTCCACCGCCGGCACCCTGGCGATCAACTTGCTGACTTAACCCGTTATGTTCACAGCGATCATGAATGACCGATTTTTCGCGGCGATCGAGAATCGAGGCTGCCACGGTTTCAACGGCGGGTGACATCAGCCACGTGAGCGTCACTTGGTTTTCTTGGGAATAGTTAATATCACCGGTAGAGTCGAGGAGAGGCGCGGTCGCGAGGTCTGCCAACCAGCGCTCCGTTTCCCCTCCCCGCTCATCGAACCGGACCGGCCGATCTCCGGCATCCGGCTCTCCGACTGGTTTCGTCTCAAGGCCCACGGCGTGGCTCAAGATGCACGCGCTTGAGAGCGAGCACGCCGAGTTCCCCAAACACCAGATCGTGGGGGAAGTGCCGTGTGCCGCGCCCTTGCACCTTGTGCCGCTTGACGAGGAAGTTGCGCACGCGGTCGTAGACATGGGCGTCGATTGCCCGGTACGCCTGCAGCCGAGTGCCATAGCCGAAGTAGCTCGACCACCCCCGCAGCATGCGGTTGAGTTGATCGCACACCTCGGGCCAAGCCCCTTTGTTGCCGGGAACCAGGATCTCTCCGATCTTGTCCTTGAGCCGCTGCACGCTCTTCCTCGACGGGCTCGCGCCCAGATACCAGTGGCCATCCTTGCGATAGCGGTGCGGACCGAGCGTGTCGCCAAGGAAGTCGAACCGCTCTTTCCGGGCCTCTCGAATGGAGGTCTTCACCTCGTTGAGGGCGAGCCCGAGCCTGGCCATCACCGCGTTCGTCCACGCCAGGGCCTCGGTCGCGTGACCACGACTGAGGATGACGAAGTCGTCGGCATAGGAGACAACGTAAGCTCGGAAGGCCTCGCCCCGTCCGGTGATCCGCCAATGCTTCAAGAACCGGTTCATGTAGAGATTGGCGAGGATAGGGCTGATCACCCCGCCCTGCGGTGTCCCGCAAGGGCTGTCCTTGCCGCCCGTCATGCGCCGGCCTCCGCCGCCGTCCCGCTCCTCGACCGGCGCCTTGAGCCACAGCTTGATCAGCCGCAGCACGTGTCGGTCAACGATGCGCCGCGCCACCGATTGCATCAGTTCCGCGTGCGGGATCGTGTCGAAGTACTTCGACAGATCAGCGTCCACCACCTCCGAGTAGCCCCGGCAGACGAGCCGGTGCACTTCCTTGATCGCGTCGGCCGCACTCCGCTTCGGCCGATAGCCATCGGCACCTTGTTCGAGGTCTGCCTCGAAGATCGGCTCGACCACGATCTTCACAGCGGTCTGCACCACCCGATCCCGAATGGTCGGGATGCCGAGGGGTCGCTCGCCGCCGCCGGGCTTGGGGATCATCACCCGCCGCACCGGTTGTGGTCGATACGCTTTCGATCGCAGTTCCTCGCGCAACCCGGCCAGCCACTCCTGCAAGCCCGCCACCTCGATCATGGCGAAGGTTGCTCCGTCCACACCCGGCGCGCCTGCATTCGAGCGGGCGAGCGCATAAGCGTGGGCGAGGATGTCCTCCCGCCAAACCTTGTCGTAGAGCTGGTAGAAGCGGAAGTCGGGCTCCGCCTTCGCCTTGAGATAGAGCTTCCTTTGCAGCGTCCTGATCTTCTCGGGTGTTGCCAGGCTCATCACCAATCACCCCGTCCTCAACTGCTTCGGAAAGTGCGCCAGACGTCAGGGCCCTTCGCTCCGCCGGCGTTACCCGGCCTCGACGCTCCTACTCTTACTGCGTCACAAGTTTAGCGAGCCGCGCCGCGCTATTTTTCGTGCGCAGCAGGGGCATCGTGGCACGGCTCTGACGAGCGCGAGGATCAGCCTGCGTCGCAAGGTTGCGATCGAGCTTGGAATGTGACGTTCGGTTCGGATCGGTGGCGCCTCTGGGTCTGCAATCGGCGGGAAGGGCAAGTTTCGGGAGCCACGCGACGGGACGCGGTGCTGAGGGGGGAATCGTCTCCTGCTCGGAGATCAAGAACCCGTAGGCGGCGATGCACAGCGTGGCGTGGTGGTGGAAGCCGCGCCAGCCGCGGCCTTCGAAGTGTCCAAGGCCGAACTCCTGCTTGAGCTCCTGATAATCGCGCTCGATGCGCCAGCGCAGCTTGGCCAGATCGACCAAGCGCTCGAAGGTGATGTCCTCCGGCAGGGTCGAGAGCCAGTACTTGGTCGGCTCCGCCTCGCCTTTTGGCCACTCGATCAAGAGCCACTCTTCGGCGTACAGCTTGTTGCGATGGGCGGGGCGCACACGCACGCGCGCGAAGCGCGAGGTCAATCGTTCGTGCGCCCCCTCTCGCCAGCCGATGGTCCGCCAGGCGCGCCTGGGCAGGGCGAACGCAAGCTCCGTGGCCGAGACAGGCTTGTGCTTGGCGCTGCGCGGCGGGCGGATCGGCGGGCGCCCGCCGGCCGGCCGTCGCTGGGGCGGCAACGGCTGCGGGTCGGGCGCCCATAGCGTTGTGCTGGACAGGATGCCGGCAACGTAGATCAGCCCAAGAGCGCCGATCTCCTGGCGCAGCCCGGTGTGATTGCCATAACCCGCATCGAGCAACACCACGCCACGCGGCAGGTCCGCCGCGCAGGCCCAGCGAAGCTGGTCCAATGCGATCTCCGGCTTGGTCTTGAAGACGATCTCTCCAGGCACGCCGGCCTTGCGCCGGCGCGCCGCATCGTCCGCCCATTCCTGCGGCAGATAAAGCCGATAGCGCACCGGCAGGCTCGCCGCGCGATTGGCAATCGACAACGACACCGCCGTCTGGCAATTGTCCTGCTTGCCCAGCTGGCCGCAATATTGCCGCGCCACGCCAACCGAGTGCTTTCCCTTCTTCGGAAAACCAGTGTCGTCAATGATCCAGGCTTCGACCGGCCCGTGCCGCTCCAGCGTCGGCAGCACCATCTCGCATACCTTCGCCAGCACCTTCTCGTCCGACCACGAAGCCTGGCCGACAAAATGCAACAACGATTGATGCTGCGCCGATGTCCGGGCCGGCGCCGTGACCGCCGCCATCGGCTCAACGCTCTTGCGCTCGCAAGGCATCATCAAGCCGGTGCAGTAATCGCGCAGCGGGCCGCTCCAGTCCGCGTGACCGATCACGCTTGCCAAGCCTTCGACGTAGCTCGAAAAACGCTCCTCGCTGCCGCCCGATCCTTGAAGATCCATCCAGGCTCTCCCGCCAAAAAACGAATCCTCTCAACTTACCTCAACCTCGGCTCACCAAATCTGCGGCTTTTTGACTCACATTTCTGACTCAGTAAGACTACGACCCTGTCCGACTCCCGCCCGGCCCGCCGGCTCACCCGGCGTCAGAGTTGCGACCTCCGACCGGAACGGGCCTCCCCCGATGACCCGCAACACCTTGACCAGCGTGCCGTGCCCACTACCCCGGCGGATCGAGACGGGTGCGTCTGTCGGTTGCTTCCCCATCCCACGCGGCCTTCCCCGTTACTCAGGCGGGTCGGCATCCGCGACATCACTTTCGAGGCCTGCTCGGGCTTCACTCGCGTTACGGCCCACTGGCTCGCTCGACCGCCCAAGGCGGCCTTTGTCGCAAGGCTCCGATCCGCCCGGTTACCCGGCGCAGACCGCTTGCCAGCTACCAGATCAACCGACAACTCTCTGGGTGGTACCCACCTCCACTGGTGCTACGCGCCCTCGGGGCGCACTGAAAAAAGACGGGCTAGAGCACCGAGCTGCGTCCGCTCCGCCGGTCCGTTCCACTCCGATTCCACGACCAGGGGCGTGATCGCGCCGCTCGCGCGCGTGATTGTTTCGCATCGAGTATCAGTCGTGATTTTTCAGGATCCGCGACCTAACCCCTTGGGATTCCGTGGGTCAGTTTGGGCGTCTGGATTCTGAAAAGCCGAGGCGGCGTCTAGGGTGGAAGCTGACTCTTAATCAGCGGGTCGAAGGTTCGAGTCCTTCACAGCCCACCACTTCTTCGTCCCGGCCGGCATCTTCCCCGACATATTAGATTGGATCCGAACCCGCCTGCCGGGCGCGCCGGCAGCGCCGTCCGGGCGTGGATAGCCCCTCTACTTGCGAACGCCGGGGGCGCGCGAGTGTTCCCCTTATCGGATGTTGAAATTGTCGCATCGCTCCCCTTGGCGAGCGCGCGTGACGCATTTTTGGCTCGCGATATTCCACGGCGCCACGGAACGCAGCGGAGCCGTTCTGCCTTAACAAGTTGCGGGGGACTGTTTAGTACCCAGGAGATGTCATGAAACGACTTTCAATCGCATTCGTGACCGCGGCGCTTCTCACTGGCGCCTCGGCTATTGCCATCGCGCAGTCGACGACGACGCTCGGCACCGGCGGCACCTCGGCGGGCGGCGGCACATCCAGCTCGACGCTGGGTACCGGCGGCTCGGCTGCCGGCAGCGGCGCCGCCGGCACATCGACCACGCTGGGCACCGGCGGCACCTCGGCGGGTGGCGGCACGTCCAGCTCGACGCTGGGCACCGGCGGCTCGGCTGCCGGCAGCGGCGGCGCCGGCACATCGACCACGCTCGGCACCGGCGGAACGTCCGCGGGTGGCGGCACGTCCAGCACGACGCTGGGTGTCGGCGGCTCGGCCGCCGGCAGCGGCGGCGCCGGCACATCGACCACGCCCGG